>JBBRPS010000628.1:0-6331 GCA_038227745.1 Gemmatales bacterium
AGTGCGCAGGTAGGTCAGCGACAGCAGCACGGGCGGGTGCCGCGGGCCGACTTCCGACCGCAGCACGGTCAGCACCGCCCGCAGCGTTTCCACGTCCGAACACGTCTCGATCAGGATGCCGTCCGCGTCGCACAGCGGCCGGACCAGTTCGCGCGTGACGCGAAGGTGCGGTTGCTCGACGGGACCGATGTCCGCCAGCACGAAGCGCTCCGGTCCGGCGGCGGCGCGGGCGAGCGCGACCCCCGCCCTGAGGATGGCACCGAGTCGATCCGCGCAGCCGTGACGGGCCAGCGCCGCCGGGTTGGCCTGGAAGGTGTTGGTCAGGAGACAGACCGCTCCCGCGTCGGCGTAGGCCCGATGAATCGCCGCCACGCGCTCGGGGTGCGTCAGGTTCCACAGCTCATAACACGCGCCTGATTCGATCCCCGCACGCTGTAGTTGCGTACCCATCGCGCCATCCATGAGCAGGACGCGGCCGGAGTGCAGGGCTTGCAGGAGGTCGGTCATGGCGGCAACCCGTCTCACTCGCTCCCCTTCGTCCCCGGCACGGTCATCGGCACCGGGGCCGGCGATGGCGGCAGCGAACCCACCACTGGCGCCGCGAGCACGCCCCAGTGCGGCAACCGACCCGCCACGCCAGGACGACTCTTTTTCCACTGCACCACGTCCAGCTGCAGCACCGCCACCGCCTTCTCCAGCTGACGGTCGAGGCCACGCGCCAGCTCGTCGGGTTGAGGCTCGACCAGGAAGTCGGGCACCACGCCCTCCTTCTCCATGTTCACGCCCTTCGACGTAAACACACCGATCCGCGGCAGCATGAACTGCGAACCGTCGATCAGCCGCCGCCGCGACGTGCCGATCACGTGCGCCCCCGTCGGCTGGCCGACCAGCTTGCCCAGCCCCAGCGTCCGGAAGGCGTGTGGGAAGATCTCCGCGTCGCTGTACGAGCGGTTGTTGATCAGCAGCGCCAGCGGCTTGTTCCAGCGCCGGTCCGTGGACGTCAGCACCGCGCCGACGCCGCCGTGCCGCTGCAGGAAGAACGTGTGCTCGCGCCCGCCCAGGTAGTTCAGCACCCGGTCGTGCGTGAAGCCGCCCGAGTTGTAGCGCACGTCCAGCACGATCGCGTCCTTGTCGAAGTTGTCCGAGTACAGCGCCCGCAGGAACTGGTCCAGGCCATCGTCGTCCATGCTCGGGATGTGGATGTAGCCCAGCTTGCCCTTGCTCAGCTCGGCCACCTTGCGGGCGTTGTTCTCCACCCAGCGCTGGTACATCAGCGTGCGCACCTTCGGCCGGCTCACCGGCTCGATCTCCACCTTGCGCCGCGGCGCCTTCGCGTCGGCGGGGTTCGCCGTCACCTGCAGCACCACCGTTTCGCCGGGCCGGTCGCTGCCGCCGGCCTTGTCGTTCAGCAGCCGCGCCAGGTTCGTCCGCTCGGTCAGCTTCACCCGGTCGATGCTCTCGATCACGTCGCCCGGCTTGAGGTTGAGGCCGCGCCGGTCCGCCGGGCCGCGCTTGAGGATCTCCAGCACCTTCAGGCCGGGGCCGGCGTAACGCTCGTCGAAGATCAGGCCCAACTCGGCCGTCTTCTCCTCCGGGGCCGACGCCTTGCGCAGCAGCCCCAGGTGCGAGGCGTTCAGCTCGCCCAGCATCAGGCTGATCAGCGCGTGCAGGTCCTCGCTCAGGGCGACGTGTTTGACCAGCGGGCGGTAACGGTCGCGGACCGCCCGCCAGTTGGCACCGTGGAACAGCGGGTCGTAGAAGTTCTCGTTCAGCAGCCGCCACGACTGCTCGAAGACCTCGGTGAACTCCTCGTCGCGGCGGACCGTCAGCTTGGCCTCGAACGGCACCACCGCCGCCCCGCCGCCCAGCGTGGCGCTCGCCATGCGGATCTGGCCCTCGCCGTCGAGGAAGTAGATCAGGCTCGACAGGGCGCCGCGCGACCAGCGGATCCCCCGCGGCTTGAGGCGGTCCTTGGTCAGCCGGCTCAGCTCCTTGCCGTCGGCGCCCACCACCCACAGGTCGTCGCCGCCCTGCAGGGCACGGAAGGCCACCTTGCCGCCGTCGCGCGAAATGGCGCACTCCAGCACCGTCACCGGCACCGGCTGCGTCACGCGCAGGTGGATGTCCTCCCAGTCGATGTCGCTGGACGCCGCGGCGCCGGCCACCGCGGGCTTCTGCAGCGGCAGCACGAACAGGCCCTGCGGCACGTTGCTGCGCCGCTCGCTCAGAAACGCCAGGCGGTTGCCGGTCCGGCTCCACGTCACGCCGCTGTTCGACGTGGCGTAGCGCGTCACGTTCCGCGCCGGATCCTGCGGCGTCGGCCCCGTCGCCGGCACGATGTACAGCTCGCTGGCCCACGAGCCATCCTGCCGCGAATACACCAGCCATTTCGAGTCCGGCGACCAGTCGTAATCCAGCACCGTGCCCTCGTTGACGATCACCTTGACGTCGCTGCCGTCGGGGCTCATCGTCACGAGCTTGCCGGCGCGCAGGAAGGAGACGCGCTTGCCGTCGGGCGAGAAGTCGAGGGCCGACTCCGCCTCGGGCGTGCTGGTGAGCTGCTTGACCTTGAACTGGTTCGCCTTGACCAGCTCGGGGTGCTCCGGGTCGGCCGACTGCAGGAGGTAGACGTCCTCCTGGCCGCCGCGATCGGAGAGGAAGATCAGCTGACGCGCGTCGGGCGACCAGGCCAGGTCGTGGTCGTGGGCGGGGCTGTCGGTCAGGCGCTTCGCCTTGCCGCCGCCGCGCGCGATGAGGAAGATCTCGCCGTGGACCACGAAGGCGATGTGGCGGTCGTCGTAGGAGACGGCGAACTCGGTGGCGCCCTTGGTGTAGGTGACCGTGCGCTCGGGGTTGGTGCGGTCGTCGGCGTAGGCGTGAATGGTCAGCTTGCGCGGGTCGCCGCCCTTCGTCGAGGCGAGCCAGAGGTCGGCGCCGCACTCGTAGACGATCCACGCGCCGTTGCCGCTGATGCGGGCCTTGCGGACCGATTCGTCCTTGTGGAAGGTGAGCGGCCGCGGCCGACTGCCCGGGCCTTCCGGGCGCGGGGCGAGGTCCTGGCGGACGATGTTCGCCGGGCCGGACGGGGTGTCGTTGCAGCAGTCGGAGACGTAGTAGAGGACACGGCCGTCCGCCGACCACATGGGCGAGCCGTCCTGGCCGATGTGCGTGGTGAGGCGGACGTTGTTGGTGCCGTCGGCGTTGCACAGCCAGACGTCGTCGTTGGACGAGCCGCGGTAGCCCTTGCGGTACCACGAACCGGGGCCGCGCACGTAGGCGATGCGGTCGCCGCCCGGCGAATAGACGCCGTCGCGCCCCTCCTGCAGGCTGACGCGCGTTTCGCGGCCGCCCGTGCTGTGTACGCGGTACATCTCCAGGCCGAACGGGAAGCCGTTGCCGCGCGTCGAGTTGAACAGGACGTCCTTGCCGTCGGGCGACCAGCCGGTGACGTAGTCGTCGGCGGAGTCGAAGGTGAGGCGCGTCGGCCTGCCGCCGTGGATGGAGACGACGAAGACGTCGTAGCTGCCGTGGCGGTTGGAGGAGAAGGCGAGCTGAAGGCCGTCGGGGCTGAAGACCGGGTTGACGTCGTGCTTCTCGTGCATGGTCACCGGGCGGGCAGTGCCGCCGGCACTGTCCACCACCCAGACGTCGCCGAGGTAACTGAAGGCGACGAGCTTGCCGTCGGGTGAGACGTCGGGGGTGCGGGCGAAGCGGATCGATTCGGGGTTTTGCGCGTGGAGAGGGGAGACGGTCCAGAGGGCCAGGGCGGCAAGGAGGCTGGTGCGGAGGTGGACCATGGCGGCAAGTTCCTGATGGCATGGGACCAGGTGAAGGCCGTACTTCAGTGTAACAAAGCCGCGGGGAGGAGGGAAACCACGAAACACACGAAACACACGAAAAAAAGACAGAAGAACAGAAGAGAGAGGGACAAAGCCCACGGGTTGCGACCCGTGGGCTTATTCTCCCTCTTTCTTTGTCTTTTTTTCGTGTTTTTCGTGTATTTCGTGGTTTCAATCTTTCCCGCCGCTCACCGGCACGTCGATCGCCTGCAGGATCTCCTTGCTGTCGTCGTCCTGAACGTACGCGACGACGTGGAGGTCGTGGAAGCGCATCGGCCGCAGCGGAAAGCGCGCCCCGACGGTGTCGAGGTAGTCGTTCAGGTTCTTGCGCAGCTCGCCGAGGTCCACGGTCGCCGTCTGCTTCATCGCGTCCTTCAGGGCGAAGCCCTTGGCGCCGCCCGGCATGGCGCGGACCACACGCGAGTGGTACGGCAGGCCGTTGCTGCCGAGGTAGCGCACCCAGTCCTCGACCAGCGCCAGCCGCAACTTCACGTTCTCGCCCGGCTTGTCCAGGCCGTCGACCGAGGCCGTGATCTCGATCTTGTCGCCCTTGCGCGCGGCGCTCGCCGTGATCTTGACGTCCGTGCTCTTCATGAGCAGGGGCTTGACCACTTCCAGGTACTCCTTGTACTTGCCCTCGGCGTGCTCACGGGAGCCGCCGCCGCCGGCCGCGGACTTGCCGTTGAAGAAGATCGAGGGCGTGCCGCGCACCCCGCCCGCGTAGTACTTCTGCCGTCCGATGGCGGCCGGGTTCGTCAGGGCGTCCGGACCGGGGATGTGCAGGTGATATTGCAGCAGCACCACGTCGCTCTCGGGGTACGTCTTCTCCAGCCCGTCGAAGGCCATGTCGGCCGCGACGCACGGCGGGCACATGGCGCCGGTGAACAGTTCCACCACCACCACGCGGTTGTCCTTGGCCGCCCGCTTCGGGGCCTTCTCCGGCGTGAACGGCAGGTTCTTCAGGGCCTCCTTGTGCCCCTCCAGTTCGAGCTTGTCGATGCGGGTCGTGACCTTCTTCAGCTCGTCGTTCTTGCCCGCCTGCTTGAGGACCTTCTGCAGCAGGCTCAGGCCGCGCAGTTCGCCGTCGATGCCGTCCTTGGGGTCGATCGCCTTGATGGCCTGGCGCACCATCTCCTCGGCGATTTCCGGGTAGCCCTCCGCGTCGGCCAGGGCCGAGGCCACCTCCAGGCCGACCTGCCGCTGCCAGCGCGGGCCGTACAGCGCCGCCGACTTGAGCAGCGCGTCGCGCCACCCCTTCACGTCCTCGGCGGTCGCCTTGTTCTCCTTGGCCTTGCGGAAGAGCACGCCGATGCCGGTGAAGACCTTCGGGCTGGCCGGCTCCTTCGCGAGCAGTTCCCGCTCCTGCTCGAAGGTCGGCGGGGTGGGCGGCCGGTTGGGGAAGGCGGCCTCGACCGTCTCGGCCTTGGTCGGCGTCAGTTCAACCGGCAGTGCCCGGCCGTTCACCCCCAGGGTCCCCCGGATGACCTTCCCCCCCTTCGGCACGAGGCCCTCGAAGTCGAACGGGCGGCCCCGAAGCTTGATAGTGAAGGTCAGGTTCTGGCCCTTGAGACGCGGGTTCTCCAGCGTCGAGGTGCCCAGCTGCTTGGCGGTGGCAACCACCGAGCCGTCCAACTTGCCGTCCTTCGGTTCGAGCTTCACCAGCCAGAAATCCAGCAGGGTGCCACTGTCCAGGACGGTGACTTTCCAGGTGCCCGCCAGGTTGTCATTGCCGGCCCGGGCGAGGGGGGCCGTCAACAAGAGCCCGGTGAGCACCGCACATGCCGTTCGCATCACTTCCTGCCTTTCGCGTGTTGAGGAAGGCACAGACGCCGGTCGGGAACGCTCCCACTACTCTACTGACGCTCGACCCCACCGCAAGATATGCCGACTTCCTCCCCCCGCCCCATTTCATTTATACCCAACGCGGGGCAAGTTGACACAAGCCCGACGCGGGCCTTGATCATCCTTTCGTCCGGCCCTTGACCCCTCAGGCCGCTCGCGGCCGACGGCGCGCTGGCCGCGCCGGCAGGGGCAGCCGTTCCAGCAACCAGCCGAACAGGTCGGCCGGCTTGCCTCCGAAGAACCGCTCCGCAGCCGTCGTCCCGTCGGCTCGCTTCAGCCAGTAGTTGTGCAGCGCCGTCAGCGCTCTCAGCTTCCGCCGGCTCAGCCGGTGCAGGCTGTGGTGCCGCAGCGCCAGTTGCCCGTTCCGCCCCTCCACGCACGAACTCGACCGCTGGAACCACCCCGCCCACTCCGTCGCCAGCGCCTCCGCCGCCGGCCAGCCGCCCGGCGGCTCCTCTCCCTTGGCCCGCGCCTCCGCCAGGCACGCCTCGGCCAACGCCCGTAACTCCTGCCGCCGCTGCGCCCCCTTCGCCTTGGCCGCCGCCTGCCGCAGGTACAGCCCCGCCACCAACCGCTCCGCCCACGGCCACGCCGCCGCCCCGTAAGCGGCCGCCACCGCCGTTCGCACCCGCCCCCAGAAGTATGCCACC
>JBBRPS010000629.1:0-6325 GCA_038227745.1 Gemmatales bacterium
CCTGCACCCACTGGCGCACCTTCTTCTCGGCGGCAACGGCGGTGGAGTGGTTGCGGCCGCCGAAGTATTGACCCACCTCCGTGTAGGTCGCCGACGTGTGCTTCCGCGCCAGGTAGACCGCGAGCATGCGCGGGTGGGCGTGGTGCCAGGCCCGCTTCTTCGACTGCAGCGCGCCCGCCTCCAGGCGTAACACTCCGCACACCGCCCGGTCCACGTCGGTCAGCTGCACCACGCGCACCGAGTGCCGCAGCAGATCGCCCAGCGCCTCGCGCACCATCTCCAGATCGACCTTGCGGCCGGCCACCTTGCCGTAGTGCTGCACGCTGAACAGGGCGCCCTCCAGTTCGCGGACGTTGCCGCGCAGCTGGGCGGCGAGGAACTGCAGCACCGCGTCGGCGACGGGGGCGTCGCTCCGCAGCGAGCGGGAGCGCAGCAGCGCCAGCCGCGTCTCGGCGTCGGGGGGCGTCAGGCCCCACACGGCCCCGCCGAGCAGGCGGTCGCCCAGTTCCGGCAGGAACTGCTCCGCCAGGCGCGGGTGGCAGTCGCACGTCAGCACGACCTGGCGGTCCTCCGTCAGCAGGGCGTCGAAGGTGTGCAGGAACTCCTCCTGGGTGGCGCGCTTGCTCGCCAGGAAATGCAGGTCGTCGAGCAGCAGGGCATCCACCTCGCGGAAGTGCTTGCGGAATGCCGACAGCTTGCCCAGGCGCATGGCCTGCACGAAGCGGTTGGTGAAGTCCTCCGCCGTCACGAAGACCACGCGCCACTCCGGCCGCGCCTTGCGCAGGGCGGCGTAGATGCCTTCGAGGAGGTGCGTCTTGCCGGTGCCGACCGAGCCGTGCAGCACGAGCGGGTTGGCCCCCTCGCCGGGCGCCTCGACCACGCTGACGGCCGCGGCGTAGGCCACGCGGTTGCACGCGCCGACGATGAAGTCGTGGAGGTGGCGCCAGCGGCGCGTGCGGCCCTTCGGCCTGGCCGGGCTGGCGGGGCGCGGGGCCGGGGCGGTGGGCGGCTCCGCGCCGTCCTCCGGAGCCGACTCGGCGTGGGCCGCCGGCGCGACGGGCGCGGGCACCGCCGGGCGGGCGGGCTCCTCGCGGCGCGCAGCCTGGAACAACTCCGGGTCGATGGCGAACCGGATCTGCAGGACGGCGCCGAACACGTCGGCGCTCGCGGCGCGGACGTCGTCGGCGAAGGTCTTCTGCAGCCACTCCTGGTAGAAGTGGTTGGGCACGCCGACCACGAGGCGGTCGCCGTCCTGCGTGAACTTCGTCTTGTTCGCAAACCAGAGGTTGTAGCGTGGCTCCCCGATGCGCCGGGTGATCGCCTCCCCCAGCGCCGCCACGACTTCGCGCTCACTGGTCGTCAAGGGCACCCCCCCGGCGCGCAGTCGCTCCGCAAAGCTCGATTTCGGCCCGGTGACAAGAGAGAGCGAATTCCCGGGCAGGAGGGAAGCCTGCCAGGATATTGACCTCGGAGAAAGCACATTCTAAGCCGGACGGCAGCCCTTTGCCAATGCCACTTCCCGCCGGGGGCCGAGGGAGCGGGAAAGGGCGGCGGCAGTGCCGTCACCGCGGGCATGGGGTGAACGACCGGCGCGGCCCACAGGGCTTGCCCCAGGCGGGAAAGCCTGACCTACGTGTAGAACGCGAGGTAGACGTCGCGCTCGTCGAACGGCTCGAATCCGAGACGGGTGTACAGGCCCCGGGCGGGCGTATTGCGCTCATCGACGGCGAGGGTGACCTGTGCGGCGCCAGCCTCGCGTGCGGCGCGGAGCAGTCGTCCGGTCAAGGCCCGGCCGACACCCTGCCCCCGCGCTTCCGGCACGACGCCGACGTAGGCCACGTCCCAGCCGTCCCACTCCTCGACCGCGGTGGCGACCAGCACGCCCACCGGCCGCCCGTCCGCCAGCGCCAGCCACCACCGCTCCGGGTCGAACCCGCCCTGGCCCTTCAGCCCCGCGACGATGTCCTCGACGGTGCGCACCCCGTCCATCTCGGGACAGTCGAGCGTGTACTCGTAGGAGCGCAGGAGCGTGTCATGGAAGGCATCGCGGTTCGCCGGAGTGTAGGTCTCGTAAGTCAGGGCCAGGGCGGGCGGCGCATCTTCCCCGGGGCCTTCGAGCGGGTGCTTGAGGTACACCAGCCGCGTGACGCGACGGAAGCCGTTGCGCTCCAGCGGGCCGGCGAGGTGGGCTTCGGAGGGGAGCAGCAGCGCCTGCCCCAGCTTCGCGCCCCGGCAGCGCAGCCAGGCCAGGGCGGCGCGGACGAGGCCGTCCTCGACGATGTCGCCGTCGGCCCCGACGACCTGGGGCGGCCACACCAGTCCGCTCGCCCCGGCCAGCGGCACGCACACCAGCGCCCCGCGCAGGGCACCCTCGCCGCGCACCACCAGCACGCCCTCGGCGCACAGCTCGCCCTGGGCGAGGAGCGCGAGGGCACGACGGACGCGGCCTTCGCGCTCCTCCTCGGGAAGGCGCTGGAAGATCAGCCGGAACGCCGGCGCCAGCTCTCCAGGTCGTGCGGGTTCGGCGGCGAACAAGCGCGGTGCCTTTATCGTGTCGGCCGGACTCACGGCTTGAGCGGCCGTTGTCCCCACGGGATGGGCATGGTTGGCGGCGTGCGGTGCCGGTCGCGGCGGCGCTCCGGCGGCCGGTCCTTGAACCAGGTGACGAAGCGGGCGAGCTGCTTGACTGCCTCGTCGTAGGCCTGCCGCCCCTTCTCGGCGGTGGCCAACTCCGCCTCGCCGAGCACGCCCGTCTCGGAGTAACTGCTCGTCCACGAGATCGTCGTCGCCGGGCCCGCCGCGAACAGGTCCACCCAGCTGAACGGGCTGGCGTCCTCGTTGAAGCTGATGACGCCGTTCTTGATCTGGTCCTTGCGGACGTTGTCGCCGTCGAGGTAGAGGTACAGCGACGTCTCCAGCTCGCAGGCGTGGGCGCAGCCGCCGGGGAACTTGCTCTGCCGCCAGCGCGGCAGGAACGTCTTGTCCACCGTCAGGAGGTTCCACCAGCAGGTGGGGACGCACTCGGCGTCGGTCTCGAGGTTGGTGCGGCGGGCGACGAGGTCGAGGTTCGGCCAGTTCGAGCCGTGACCGTTGAGGAGCACGATCTTCTTGAAGCCGTGGTAGGCGAGCGATTTGGTGATGTCGAGCACGTGGTGCATGAAGTGCTCGAAGTCGTTGTTGATCGTGCCGGGGAAGTCCATGACGTGCCCGGTGTAACCGTAGCAGACGGTCGGCAGGATGAGGACCTTGTCGGGAACCTGCTTGCCGGCGCCGCGGGCGATCTCGGTGGGGCAGACGAGATCGACGTCGAGCGGCAGGTGCGGCCCGTGCTGCTCGACGGCCCCGCAGGGCAGGATACACACCTTGCCCAGCTCGACGGCGTCGTTGATGTCGGGCCAGGTGAGTTTTTCGTAGCGGTATTCCTTGGCGGCGCGGCTCACAGTCATGCGTGTGGGACCTTTCGTGTCGTTATTAACTGGGAAAACTTTTGTCGGGCGTGGATACTTCGTGGTTCAGGCGATTGGCGATGGCGCGAATGAGGCAGTCCCCCAGGTCGCGCGCTTTGCCGTTTCGCGGGACACGCGCCGCTAACCGCAGGGCCTCGCGCCAGTCCTCGTTCAGGACGGCCCCCTGGTCGATTACCATGAACTCGCCGAGGTAGGCACGGGTCAACTGCAGCCCCCGTTTACTCAGGACCCCGCAGGTGAGCTCCAGCACGACTGGGGTCACGATGGCGTCGCTGCGCTCGATCGCAATGAGCTTCTGAGCCCACCCTGCTACGTCCGGTTCGCGGTATCGTTCGAGCGGCCCCCGCCGGCAACGGTTCCAGTGCGCCACGAGCAGGGCTGAATCGAGAACGACCTGACGCACGGTTCAGCCTCCGGTGGCTGCCGCCGGCAGGGCGGGTAGGTTCGCGATGATCTCCTCCCAGTGCCCGGCAAGGCCCCGGACGACCGTGGCAATGTCCCGCGCGGTGACCCGGCGGATTGCCGAACAAACGGCGGTCGCCTTGACCCGCTTCGGGAGGCCGTGAAAATCACTCCACTGGAGGGGATAAAGATCGACATCAAGCCCAGCGTGGAGCTTCTCGGCCAGCCGCCCGAACCCTTCTTTGATGGAGCCGGCATGGGTCAGCAGCCAGCGCCGCGCCTCCTCTGCGCCCTTGGGGAGGCCAGGACCTTCGCAACGCAGATCGACCCACCAGAGCAGCGACGGGTCGCTCTCGTCGCCTCCCTCCTCGAAGTGGTGGAGGACCGTGTCCTCATTCACTTCGATGGCCGTGCGGACTCCTCCGTCCTGCCGCGCCTGTCTGTAGAAGGAAAGTTTGCCCATAGGGGTCGTCGCGCTCGGGGTCGGCCGGGTGCCGCCAAGGCGGCCCCGGACTGTTGTGGGGACACCGCTCTGTTAGCCAATAATCTCCCGGATGGGCCTACCGTGGTCAATGTCCAGCCGCCGCCTTCCGGGCACCTCCAGGCGGCGCGAGTCCAGCCCAAGCTGGTGCAGCACGGTCGCATGAATGTCCGTGACGTAATGGCGGTCCTCGACGGCATGGAAGCCGATCTCGTCGGTCGCCCCGTGGACGACGCCGGGCTTGATGCCGCCGCCGGCCAGCCAGGCGCAGAAGCCCTGCGGGTGGTGGTCGCGGCCGTCGCCCTGGGCGCCGGGGCTGCGGCCGAACTCCGTGCCCCACACGACCAGCGTGTCGCGCAGCATGCCGCGCCGCTTCAGATCCTTGAGGAGTCCCGCGATCGGCAAATCGACCTGCGCGGACAGGTTGCCGTGGTTGGTGCGGATGCCGGAGTGGGCGTCCCAGGCGCCGCCGCCCCCGCCGCCGTGGAAGACCTGCACGAAGCGCACGCCGCGCTCCACCAGCCGCCGCGCCGACAGGCACAGTTGCCCGAATGGCCGCGTTCCCGGCCGGTCCATCCCATACAACCGCTGCGTCGCCTGCGATTCGCGCTCGAGCTGCAGCGTCTCGGGGACGGCGGTCTGCATACCGAAGGCGGTCTCGTAGGCGCGGATGCGGGCGCGTAGGGCCGGGTCGTCGGGGTAGTCGATGCCGGACAGGCGGTTGAGGCGGCCGAGGAGGCTGAACTCGGCCTCCTGCTCGTCGCGGCCGACGCCGCCGGCGGGAGCGACGAACGGCAGCGGCTCGCGGCCGCCGACGTCGAGGCGGACGCCGGCATGCTCGGGGCCGAGGTAGGCGGCGCCGTGCGTCCACGAGCCGCCGCAGCAGTCGCCGGTCGGCCTGCCCAGGACGACGTACTCCGGCAGGTTGCGGTTGAGCGTGCCGAGGCCGTAGCTGACCCACGAGCCGATGGTCGGGAACGGCCCCTCGCGCGGGTGGCGGCCGGTGTGCCAGGTGAGCTGCGTGCCGTGGTCGTTGTGGACCGTCCAGAGCGAGCGCACCACGGCGAGGTCGTCGGCGCACGCGCCGACGTGCCGCCACCAGTCGGCGACGGCCAGGCCGCTCTGGCCGTGACGGCGGAAGCCGGTATTCAGGCCCATGAGGACGCGGCGGCCGCCGTGGGAGGGGTTGCCGGCGATGACGTCGCGCAGGCGCTCGGGGTTGAGGGCGTCGCGGTAGGGCGTGCTGTCGATGGTGCGGCCGGCGTAGCGGTTCAGCTCCGGCTTGGGGTCGAAGCTCTCCACGTGGCTGACGCCGCCGCAGAGGAAGATCCAGATGACGGAGCGGGCCTTCGGCTCGAAGTGGGGCCGGCCGTCGGGAGGCGCGTTGCCTTCGTTGGCCCGCAGGGCGCCGTCGCGGAAGAGCATGGCGCCGAGGGCCAGGCCGGTGAAGCCCATGCCGGTGTCGAGGAGGAACGAGCGGCGCGTGACGCCGGGGCAGCCACGGCGGAGCCGGGTATCTTCTTGCCGAGACATCATCAGTACCTCGTCGGAATCGCCCCGGTGGGCCGGGGGTGCATCAGGGTTCGGGTCGTCCCAACCACTGAGCCAGGATCTTCATCTCATCGGGTAACGGGTTTTTCCACAACCACTCCGGCCGCAACCAGAGCCCCGGCAGCACCTCACTGTACAGGATACCCTTGCGGGGGCGCACCTCGCGATACCTTCCCTCTTTGTTCAGCCGCAGCAGGATGACCTTCCCCTCGATCTCATCCACGATCCAGTACTCACGGACGCCCGCCGCCTGGTACTGCCGGCGTTTTTTCTTGTAATCGCGGTCAATGCTCTCGGGGGAGACGATCTCAATCGCGAGGTCGGGAGGCCCGTCAACGCAGCCCCGCTTTACCAGGTCTGCCCGCTCCTTGCTGACGAAGGCGATGTCCGGTTCCGGCCCATTGACATCATCGAGCCGAAAGGC
>JBBRPS010000630.1:0-6308 GCA_038227745.1 Gemmatales bacterium
AGAACCCACCGAGCCCCCGGATAGTCTGGCGCAGCGCAGGCGCTGGACCTTGCGACGCATCGGCCTTACACTGACCCGGAACTGCCGCCCGACCGCTGTCGAGCCCAATCTGACGAATTTTCCGTGACCCTGTTCCACCCGGCGCAACTTTCTGTGGAGGTCCCGACCGTGCAGCGAAGCAACTTCCGACCCCTGATCCTGGCCCTCGGGCTGGCCGCGGCGCTCGCCGCGCCGGCCCGGGCCGACGTCCGCCTGCCGCGGGTCATTTCCGACCACATGGTCCTGCAGCGCGACGCCGCCGTGCCGATCTGGGGCTGGGCCGACCCCGGCGAGGGCGTGACGGTAACGGTCGCCGGGCAGACGCGGGCCACGAAGGCCGACGCGGACGGCACCTGGCGGGTGAAGCTCGACCGCCTCGCCGCCGGCGGCCCGCACACGCTCACCGTCAAGGGCAACAACACCGTGACCGTCAAGGACGTGCTCGTCGGCGAGGTCTGGCTCGCCTCCGGGCAGTCGAACATGGCCTGGACGGTGGGCCGCTCGACCAACTTCGAGAGCGAGAAGGAGGCGGCGAAGCACCCGCAGCTGCGCATGTTCACCGTCGGCCGCGCCCCCGCCCGCGAGCCGCAGAAGGACTGCAAGGGCACGTGGGAGGTCTGCGCGCCGGAGACGGTCGGCAACTTCTCGGGCACTGCGTACTTCTTCGCGCGTGACCTGCAGGCGAAGCTCAAGGTGCCGGTCGGCGTCATCAACTCGTCGGTCGGCGGCACGCCCATCGAGTCCTGGATCAGCCTGGACGCGCAGAAGTCCGTGGCGGCCCTGCAGCCTCTGCTCGCGCGGTGGAACAAGCTCGCGACCGAGTGGGAGCCGAAGAGCGCGCAGGCGAAGTACGAGAAGCAGCTCGCGGCCTACCGCATGGCCGCGGAGAAGGCGAAGGCCGAGGGCAAAAAGGTGCCGCGGGCGCCGCAGAAGCCGGTACATCCGAACGACAATACGCATTACCCGGCGGTCCTGTTCAACGCGATGATCGCTCCGGTCGTCCCCTACGGCATCCGCGGCGCGATCTGGTATCAGGGCGAGAGCAACGCCGGGTCCGAGGAGTCCGGCAAGCTGTACGGCGCGCAACTGCCGCTGCTGGTGCGCGACTGGCGCGGCCGCTGGGGCGAGGGTGATTTCCCGTTCGCGTGGGTGCAGCTGCCCAACTACGTGACCAAGGCGCAGGGCTGGCCGGCCGTGCGCGAGGCGATGCGGCGGTCGCTATCGCTGCCGCAGACCGGCATGACGGTGAACATCGACATCGGCGACCCGAAGGACATCCACCCGGCGAACAAGCAGGACTACGGTAAGCGGCTGGCGCTGTGGGCGCGGGCGCAGGTCTACGGCGAGAAGATCCCGTGGTCGGGGCCGCTGCCGGCCGGACACAAGGTGGAGGGCGGCGCGGTCGAAGTGAGCTTCGCGCACGCCGACGGCGGTTTGGTGGCGAAGGGTGGTGAGCTGCGCGGCTTCGCGGTTGCAGGCGCTGATGGGAAGTGGAGGCCCGCGGCGGCGCGCATCCAGGGGGACCGCGTGCTCGTCTCCTCGACGGAGGTGGCAGCGCCGGTCGCGGCCCGCTACGACTGGGCCGCGAACCCCGACGGCAACCTGTACAACGGCGCCGGCCTGCCCGCCTCGCCGTTCCGCACGGGGAAGGAGTAAGAGGGGCCGGCGAACCGGGGGCGTTCGCCCTCGGCTCGCTTCGATTGTCGAGACGGCGCGGGATCAGTTGTCGGCAGTGCCTTCTTCTACGAAACGACAAGCGACAATGCCGAGTTCCTTGTTGGCATCGTTGCGCCTCACGAAGAAAGTGAACGACAGGGGCCGCACGAAGGGCGGGATCGCCGGCAAGGCGAAGGGGAAAGTGAAGAGATCCAAAAACGGCACCACCTGCTCAGCCAGCAGGCCGTCCGGGTTTCCGGCCAGATCGATGTTGAGGCGGTTGAGTACCTCCAACAGGATGTTCCGGGGGAGCCGCCAACCCCGGATCTGCTCTTTAACCCCCGGGGCGATCTTCACCTTGTAGCTCACGAATCCATCCTCCGAGGTCCGCCCCCTCGCCGCGGTCCAGGGACGCCATGCCGGCCTCGATTTGCTTCTTGTCGGGGAAAGGCCACCTCGTCTCGAAATCCTGGTAAAGGCGCTCCACCGTGGCCCGGCGCTGGCGGAAGTCCCGGGCGTTGTCAACCGCGTACCCATTCCCTTCGGCCCACGCGACACACTCCTCCAGCAGACCCGCCACGTCCAGGCTGCTCCTGTACGCCATACGGAGCAAGCGACCGAGGCCTTGAATCTTTTTCAACTCCCCGGCGAACAGCTGCTTCCAGGAATCGGCCTGCCACTGGGCCAACAGGTCCATCGTCCCCAGCCACTCGCGGACCACGTCTTCCAGGTCGTGAACCTCCAGGGCGTCGTCGTGGCTCGCCTTCCAGGCCTCAACGGCGTCCTCGATCGCCCGCACGCGGCCACGGTAGATGACACTTCTGGTGATCACGGTAGTGTCCTCCGGCGAACCCTCATCGGTCCGCTCTCCACATCGGATTCGACAAGGGCCGGCGACCTACAGGGGAAGGAGGGGGCGGTTGTGGTTTGTCCGGGACACCCGCCGCCCCTCTCCGGCAGCGGAGAGGGGCGATTGGTTCCGGCCCGGCACCCCATGCAGCATAGGCCGCTTGCAACTCCCAAGCAAGGGCCCCATGACCCCACACGGGAGCCCGCGGAGGATCCCAGACTCGCCAGTCCGGGTCAGCGCTACGGGCGCGACGGGGGCGCTTTGCCCTCATCGGGCGCGACGCCCCGGACCACCGGTGCGGGCGGCGCGGGCGCCGGCACCTGTTCCCGAGCCTCGACCGGCGTCGGGCCGACTTCCACCTTGCCCCAGTACGCCTCGTACTCCTGCCGCTGCCGCGCCTCGATGTCCTGCAACTCGCGGACCTGGCCCTGCAGCTTCTCGATCTCCGTCTCCTGGCGGTCGAACTTCTCCAGGTAGCGCTTGTACGCGGCCGCGGTCTGCGGCATCTCCTTGAGGTTCGCCCGCAGCCGCCCCTGGTCCTCCCCGATCGCCTGCAGCTGCCCCTGGCGCCGGGACAGCTCGCCCTGCGTCGCCGCCACCTTGCCCTTCAGCTCCAGTGCCTTTTCCAGCGCCTGCCGGATCGCGGCACTGTCGGCGGCCAGGCGCAGGAGCTGCCGCAGAAGGTGTTCCTCGCAGCCGCACAGCGCCACCTGCCCGACGACGTCGCGCTCCTCGACCACCTCCAGGGCGGCCGACTTCCCCGGCGCCACCTTCACCTCGAAGCGGTAGACCGCGCGCGTCCGCTCTGCCGGCTTGGCCTTGCCCGTCAGCCGGAACTCGGGGCGGAAGGGGTGTTCGATCAGTACCGTGCGGTTGTGGCCGGAGCGATTGCGGATATTGTAGGTCTTGCTCTCACGGGCCTTCGTGGTCGTGGACAGGATGCTCTTGTGGATGCGGACCGACGTCACGGCGGCGGCGCACGGCACGGACAGCGGCTCGACCTCCGTGCCCAGGTCGATGGCGTAGCTGATGAGGCGGTCCTCGCCGGTCCGCAGGTCGAGCAGGTGGGCGTCCCCCGCGTAGCCTGACCCCTCGAAGATGGTGACGGGGCCTTGCATCAGGTGCAGGCCGCTCGTGTTCTTCACCTTCAGGGCGAGGAGGGGGAACTTCGCGTGGGTGGACTCGTTGTAGAGGCTGACGCGGGAACCCTCGACGGCCTTGCTGACGATGGGCAGCATCGCCGACTTCTGCCGCGGCAGGCTGACCGGGTGCTTGATGGCGTACTCGAAGAAGTCGCCGAGTTCCGCGGCCGTCGCCGCCGAAACGACGCTGCGCCCGAGGTTGTTGAGGAACGGGTACTGCGTGTTGAACGTGATGCCCGCGATGCCGCCGCCCGCCAGTTGCTTGACCGGGGTGCTGGCGAAGCGGCCGTTGTCGCCGTTGCTGAAGGAATTGACGCCCTGAATCGGGGCATTCCCCGCCGCCGGTGCTGGGGCGGAGCCGGGGAGAGGCGCCGTGGTCGGGACCGGTACGCCGAGAGGATCGCCGTGCGTGGTCGGTTGCAGCCCGGCGAAGAGCTGCGGCTGAACGGTTGGCCGCGGCAGGTACAGCGGCTTGTACAGGTCCATCTTGAAGGAGATCGGCCGACCCGACACCAGCGCCAGGCGGACGTCCTTCCAGTCCTCGCCGGTCGGGTTCTCCACCAGCGCCCAGCCTTGCAGGAGCAGCTTGCCGTCGCCGCCGACCAGCAGCCGGTAGCTCGTCCGCCACAGCGGGCTCTCGACGACGTAACCCACGCGCACCTTGCGCCGGCCCTCGCCCTTGAAGCTCAGGCTGACGGTGCGCTTCTGGGTGTCGTGCGCGCCCGCGAGCACTTCCAGGGCGCGGCGGAACTCGCGCTCCATCGCCGCGTTGAGGAAGCGCACGCGCTGCACCTCGGTCAGCGGCACACTGCGCAGGCCCTCGGGGCACAACAGGTTCAACCGCGCCGGCTCATTGAGCAGGGCTTCTTCCTTGGTGGTGCCGGCGGGCTGATAATACCTCACCGTGGCCGCCGGCGGAGCCGCGCAGGCGACCGGGGGCACCTGCGGCTGGCCCCAGCGCTGGCCCTGGCCGGTGACGAGGTCCTTCAGGCCCGGCTCGACGCCGATCACCGTGCCGATCAGCGGGTCCTTGGCCTGGCGCAGCAGCACCTCGACCTTCTCGCCGCGGGCCTGGTGGAGCAGCTCGGCGAAGGACGGGTTGCCGTTCAGGTTGACGGCGAAGCTGCCCAGCGTCCGGTCGAACGGATTGTGGCTGTCGCAGCTCGCGGCGGTGACGGTGCCGCCGCCGAGGTCCTGCAACACCATGCTCTTGAGCAGGTCGTTGACGTCCTCGACGGGGAAAGCGAGGTCGATGCGGGCGTCGCCGTCCACCTCGGCCTCGCGCTGGAAATAGCCGACGCCGCTGCTGTAGAGCGTCACGTGCGTGACGGGCAGGTTGGGCGCGGCCGGTCTGGCCGCCGCCTGGGCCGGGACGGCAAGGACGTCCTCGGCGGGCAACGGTTGGGGCCTGAGCAGGAAGATCGCGGCGAGGGTGAGGGCCGCGACGACAGAGGCGGCGCAGACGAGCCGGCGCATGCCCGGTTCCTCCTTGAACGGGGTGGGGGTGAGCGTCCTGACGGCAGGCCGGGGAGTTTACCGCAACCCTGCCGACGATTGCTAGTGCAAGAGCAGGGGGAGGGGGGTTCGTAGTTCCGCCTTCAGGCGGTTTCGGCCTCCACCGCCTGAAGGCGGAACTACGAACCCCACCCCGCGGTCACCTCGCCGGCGCCGCCAGTGTCTTACAACGACCCGACAATTCCTCTCTCACCGACCACTCGCCAGTTCCGGAGGGGCATTGATGCGTACGTCAACCTCCTGGCCGGCAAGGAGGACGTGCTGTTCCTGAGAGGCCAGGCCCGCCCGCCTCCGGCGGTGCTCATTCGTCAGGCGGTTTTCGTCCGGAGTGCTCCGGTGCAAGCGCCGCCCCGGGGGCCGTGAACACCACGCGCAGGCCGTGGTAGCTCCGCACGACGGCGGGCTCTCCGCTGCCGCGAACGGCGGAGCGGCACCACCAGGGGTCGCCAAATTCCCCCCAGCCGGCCCCCCGCAAGACGCGCTTGGCGGGTTTGTCCCTCGGCTCGGTGCAGAGCGGATCTTTCTCAGCCCCTGTGCGGTAGTAGTCCCGCTGGTACCAGTCGGCGCACCACTCCCAGACGTTGCCGTACATGTCGTACAGCCCCCAGGCGTTGGGCTCCTTCTCGCCGACAGGGTGGGTCCTGCCGCGGGCGTTCCCGGTGTACCAGGCGTAGTCCCCCAGATCCTTGCCGAGCCGGCCGAAGTGGTAAGCCGTTTGGGACCCCGCACGGCAGGCGTATTCCCACTCCGCCTCCGTCGGCAGCCGGTACGCGCGCCCGGCCTGCCGTTCGGCCTGCCGGGCCGACAGCACGTCACAGAACTCCTTCGCCTGCCTCCAGGGCACACTGTCCACGGGGAACCGGCTCGTATCCAGGCCCTTGACCGCGTCCTTGCCTTTGCCCGTGGCGCAGAAATGGCTGGGGTTGTCGCCCATGACGGCCACGTACTCGCCCTGGGTGACTTCGTAGTTCTACTGTGTCCGTCATTCCCGTTGGTTAATCCGTTGGGGCGCCAGGAGTTCGTGCGACTTGTAGTGGTAGAAGCGGGCCTCCTCGTTGCGTTGGAGTCGTCGCGTCATGTTCCGACAAATACGCTCCTGATTGTCG
>JBBRPS010000631.1:0-6268 GCA_038227745.1 Gemmatales bacterium
ACCCACTGGTGCTGGTAAGCGAGGTCGCTGGGCAGGTCGATCTTGAAGGGGGCCTGGACGTAGAAGAGGGCCTCGGTCTTGTCCTTGACCGAGATCTGCGTGATCCGCAGCGGGTAAACGAGTTTATCGCTCGTGAACTGGAAGCGGGTCGGTGTCACTTCGTCGGCGTAGGAGCCGTCCTTGTTCTTCTTCATCTGCATGGTATCGATCTTCATGACGGTGAAGACCCACTTCTTCTGCACGTAGTGGTTCAAGGTCGCCTCGTCGCCGCTGTAGCTGTACTTGTTGTCCTTCAGCCACTTGAACAGGTCGTCGGCGCGCTCGGCGCTGATGATCTTGTAGTCCAGCGACCCCACCACCCCCACCTCCAGCACCACCACGGTCGGCTTCTTTAGGCCGGCGCGTTCCGGCTCGTCGGCGTCCGGCCGGCCGCCGCGGCCGAGCCGGTCCAGCCTACCCGCCCCCGATTTCTCACCGCTGCTCTTGAGGTGGGAAGCTTGTGTCCGGCATGCCGGCGCGATAGGATCGGTTAGGATTCTGGGCCGAGAGTGTCGCTCGTTCGGCATCCCGGGGTTGGTTCGCCAGCATGACCAAGCAGGACCAGATAGGCCACCGGGGGGAGAACCTCTTCACCGTGATGATCACCCGACGGTGTGAGAACCGCATGTGGTTTTTCGAGGTGATGCTCGGAGAGAAGTATCCGACGATCGATTTTCATGTCGATCTTCTGGAACCGACGACTGAGAAGGCGTACTGCTTCGTCCAGGTGAAAGCGACAGCCAAGGGCTATTCGGGCATGGGGGCGGGTCGGAAGTTGAACGTCAGAGTGTCGAAAAAAGACGTGCAGAGGTTGAGGAAGATCCCGGCGCCAACTTACGTGGTCGGAATCGACGTCACGCCAGCGATGGGCCAGGGGTACATTATCGCCATCGATCGGAACGTGACGACAGCGGTCACGGGGCTGCCCACAAGGCATCCGCTCGACTGCAGGGCGATCAAGAAATTGTGGAAGGAGGTTGACGCGTACTGGAAAGCGAGAGACATGCTCATGGCGAAATCGATGTTCAGTCTTTTGTGAGATTATGACCCATGAACCGACCATTGACCGAACTAATTACGCACCGCGTCCGTGCGCTCGCTTATGTGGCACTCACCAGGCGCGAGGACCTGTTGGTCACGGATGTGACCGAACAGGGAGAGTTGGACCTGATTGCAAGAATTGCTCCACCGCGTGAAAGACAACTACGGTTCCTGGGAGTGATCTTGAGAGGGACCGCGAAGTCACTCGGCGCTGAGGACGCCTCGAAGGAGTTGAACGCCTATTTCCGTCAGACTGGGAAAAACCGCGGCCCCGTCCAATACCCGTTTCCGGTCATCGCGCTGATTTTCTCGATGGAGAACGACGAGGGGTTCTACGACTGGAGAAGTCGGCCTTTTCTCGGAGAGGGACGGACACCGAAAATGGAGACGAAGCCGTCTCTCGAATGCAAGAGCTTCACCAGGGACGATCTGGATGAGGTCGTCGAACGTAGTAATGAGTGGTATGACGCTTTGTTCTCGTTTTTTGCTTCCGAGTAGCCACATCTCAGCGGCGTCGCGTCTGCGCCGCCTCAGGCGTACCCCGCCTTTCTGGGAGAAGATGTTATGTCGCCCAAGGCGTGGGAGATCGGGGCCAGGGCGTATCCGCTCATGGACGGCTCGGTGATCCGCACGCCGGGGACGGGACTGTGGAACCACGTGACGGGCGTGAACCTGGAGAACAACGGCGTGCCGCCGGACGTGTACGTGGACAACACGCCGGAGGACTTCTTCCGCGGCCGTGACGTCCAGCTCGAACGAGCGGTCGAGGTGCTGCGCCAAGAAGCGGCGAAGGGGAAGTGAGACCACGGAATACACGGAATATACTCGACGCCGGGCAAGTTGACACAAGCCCGACGCGCCAGCGAGGGACCGCCTCGCTGGCGCGTCGGGCTTGTGTCAGGTTATCCCGCGTGCCGTATATTGACCAAACGTTCAGGCCAACTCCTCGATCGGCGTGCCGCTCGACAGCACCGCGTGCGGCTGCCCCGCGTTGTCCACATACTGCTGCCGCGTATCGACACCGAGGTGGCGGTACAGCGTCGCCAGCACGTCCTGCGGCCGCTTCGGGTTCGCCTTCGGGAACGCGCCCTTCGAGTCGGACTCGCCCACCACGCGGCCACCCTGCACCGGGCCGCCCGCCAGCGCCGCGCTGAACACGTTCGGGTAATGGTCGCGCCCGGCCTGCGCGTTGACGCGCGGGGTGCGGCCGAACTCGCCCCAGGCGATCACCAGCGTCGAGGACAGCAGGCCGCGCTGGTCCAGGTCCTCGATCAGCGCCGAGTACGCCCGGTCGAAGCGCGGCAGGAAGCCGCGCCGCAGCGAGTCGAAGCCCAGCACGTGCGTGTCCCACCAGCGCAGGTCCACCGTCACCAACCGCACTCCCGCCTCCACCAACCGCCGCGCCAGCAGGATCCGTTGGCTCCACGCCGGCGCGCCGCACCGATCCGCAGCCCCCGGGTTGAACGGCGGCAGGAAGCCGTAACGCTCGCGCAGCGCCTGCGGCTCGCGGTCCAGGTCGAAGGCGTCGCGCGCCGCGGTGGACGTGAGGATGTCCCACGCTTGCCCGTTGTAACGGTCCAGCGCCTCCATCTGCCCGCTCGTGTCGAGGTCGCGGCGCAGGGTGTCGAAGCTGCGCAGGAGCTGGCGGCGCTCGCCGACGCGCTCGACGGTGACGGCCTGCGGCAGGGTGAAGTTCGGCACGCGGAACGGCCCGGGGACTGCCGGGTCGGCCTGCGTCTCGAACGGCTTGTGCGCCACGCCGAGGTACGCCGCTCCGGCCCCCGGCAGCATGCGGGGGATCATCACGTACGAGGGCAGTTGCGGAGTCAAATGGCCGAGCTGGCGCGAAACGATCGAGCCGCAGCTGGGCATGCGGTTCTCGTCGGGGTTCGGCCCGGACGGGTAGCCGGTGAAGCAGATCTGATCGCCCGTGGAGTGGCCGGCGTCGTGGTGGTGCAAGCTGCGCACGATCGACCACTTGTTCATGACCCGGCCGCACATCGGCAGCATTTCAGAGAGGACGATGCCCGGCACGTTGGTCGGGCGGGTGCCGAACTCGCCGCGGTACTCGACGGGGGCGTTCGGCTTGGGGTCCCACATGTCGATGTGACTGGGGCCGCCGCGCATCCACAGGATGATGACCGACGGCCGGCGTCCGCTGGTGCTCGCCGCCCCCGCCGCCTGCGCCTCGCTCCGCAGCAAGTCGCCCAGGCTCAACCCGGTGGCCCCGAGCATGCCCGCGCGCAGGAAACTCCGCCGCGTCACGCCCAGGCTCTGCCGGAACTCCGCACACCCCACCCGCGTCTCGCCGTGCTTCGCCATCCCACGTTTCCTCGCATCGTTGCCCTGGTGCTGTGGTCCGCCCCCCTTATGGATGGCAGACTCCGAGCGCAATTGCAATTATTGTACCAGATGGAGTTCGCAAAGCCCACGGGTGGCAACCCGTGGGCTTGCCGTTGCCCATCACCGTGCGAACTGCTTCTTCTTCAGCCCCAGGAACTCGAGGGCCGTGCCACCGAGCAGCCGTTGCCTCGTTTTCGTCGGCAGGTCGGTCAGCGACTCGATCAGCCGCCCCGGCTCCGCCTCGCCCAGCGGGAACGGGTAGTCCGACCCCAGCGCCACGCGCTCCGGACCGACCAGTTCGAGCAGGCGGCGCAGCGCTCCCGCGTCGTGGACCAGCGAATCGACGTAGAAGCGGCCGAGGTAGCTGCCCGGGCTCTGGTTGCCCGAAACGGCGCACAGGTCCGGGCGACAGTGGTAGCCGTGCTCGATCCGGCCGAAGGTTCCGGGGAAGGCACCGCCGCCGTGGGCGAAGCAGAGTCGCAGCCGCGGCAGGCGGTCCAGCACACCGCCGAAGATCACCGAGCAGATCGCCAGCGCCGTCTCGGCCGGCATGCCCACCAGCCACGGCAGCCAGTGGCGCGGCATCCGCTCGCGCCCCAGCATGTCCCACGGATGGACGAAGACGGCCGCCCCCAGCCGCTCCGCCGCTTCCAGCACCAGGACGACGTTCGCATCGTCGAGGTTCCGGCCGTTGACGTGCGTGCCGATCTGCACGCCGGGGAAGCCCAGTTCGTGTACACACCTTTCCAGCTCGCAAATCGCCAGGTCGGGGGCCTGCATCGGCAGCGTGCCGAGGGCGGTGAAGCGGCGCGGGTGGCGGGCGACGACGCTCGCCAGATGGTCGTTGAGCAGGCGGGCCAGGTCGTGCGTGTGCTCGGGCCGCGCCCAGTAGCTGAACATGACGGGGACGGTCGAGAGTACCTGGACGCCGACGCCGGTGCGGCGGCAGTCCTCGAGGCGGCGCTCGGGGTCCCAGCAGTTGTCGCCGATTTCGCGGAAGAACTGGCCGTCGCGCAGCATGCGGGCGCAGCCGGGGCCGTGGTGCTCGAGTTGGATGAAGCCGCCGTAGCCGTAGCGCCGCCGCAGGTCCGGCCAGTTCGCCGGCAGGATGTGCGTGTGCAGGTCGATCTTGAAGACACGGACCGGCACGGCGGTCCCCCCTACGCCTTGACCGCCACGGGCACCTCGTGGACCGCGCCGCAGGACTTGCAGCGGCGCAGCTCCTCACTGCCGTTGAAGCGCTCGATGATCGGCCTGAGCTGCTTACTCAGGTCTTCGAGGTGGAACGCCTCGTCGTGGACGACCGCGCCGCAGCCGCGGCAGTACCAGCGCATGTGGTCGTCGGCTTCGGCCGGCCGGGCCTGCTCGATGACCAGGCCCACCGTGTTGGCCGGCCGCTGCGGCGAGTGCGGGACGTTGGCGGGCAGGAGGAAGATTTCGCCCTGGCGGATGGGGATGTCGCGCGGCTTGCCGTCCTCGATCACCTTGAGGACGATGTCGCCCTCTACCTGGTAGAAGAGCTCCTCGCCGGGGTTGACGTGGTAATCGGTGCGCTGGTTGGGGCCGCCAACCACCATGACCATGAAGCCGCTGTTCCAGACCATCTTGTTGCCGACGGGGGGCCGCAGCAGGTGGCGGTTGTCGTCGATCCAGCGCTGCAGGTTGAACGGTGCGAGTATCGGCATGATGGACCCTCCGGCCGCTTGCGGCTCAGCCCTGGCGGACAGGATTGTGGGGCAAGTTGGTAACTTGCCGTCGCCCGGCAAGTTGGTAACTTGCCGTCGCCCGGCAAGTTACCAACTTGCCCCACAGTCCTGTTCGGTAGTTCTTGGAAGAGGTTCAGGGCTCCACTTCTTAGCACTGCTTCGCGCGGAACTCGTCGCGCAGCGCGGCGAACTGCGCGTGGCGCTCGGGCGAAACCTGGCCGCCAAACGTCAGGAACACCTTGAACGCGGCGGCGCCGGTGCGGTCGAAGAACTGCACGCTCAGCGTGTTGACGCCGTTCATGTGGCTCGGCTTCTCCACGGCGCACACCGTCCCGAGGTTGGGATGGCGGATGTGCATGTCGAGGTCCTTCGTCTGCACGTTGAAGAACTCGCCCCAGGTGCTGAAGCCGCCGAACCGGCCGACCGACTCCAGCGTGGCCGCCCCGTTGGTGACGATCACGTGGACCTGCCCCAGCGTCTCCAGGCGGCGAATCAGGTCCTCCCAGCGCGCGACGTCCAGCTCGACCGCCCGCCCTTCCGGCATGGCGCGGACGATCTCGGCCTCCGGCACACCGAACTCGCGCGCCAGCTGCATCGTCATCGCGCCGGGGTTGTCCTCGAAAGCGGCGCGAACGCGCCCGGCCAGGTCGGCCGGCGGCGTGCCGTTGGTGGGCGTGGCGTGTACCGTCTGTTCCATTCGAGCCTCCGGGTTGACGTGTGCGCGACCGTAATCTTCTCCCTGACATTCTAGCGGCCGCGTCCACGGCGGAGAAGCGCGCCGCGCCAGGACGTTCTCTTTCGGTGCCGCGCGGGTATAACACTGCGGAGAAGAGGCACCCGCATGACACCCCCGACCCGGCCGCCGCGCATTCATCACTGCACCTCGGAGCCGTTCCGCTTCTTCGGCCGCGACGCCGAGCTGCCCCTCCTCGTCCTGGGGTTGCTGATGGCCGTCCGCCGCGGTCGCAAGGAGTTGCGCGCGCGGCGACCACCCTTGTCCTGGCTCCTGGTGCTGTACGCCCTGGCGGAACTTGTCGGCGTGGCACTGCACCCGCGCGGCAGCCCGGAGGCCGTGGTCCTGCCCCTGGCGTCGCTTGCCCTGCTGCTGGCGGTGTACGGCATCGCGGAGGTGCTGTACG
>JBBRPS010000632.1:0-6263 GCA_038227745.1 Gemmatales bacterium
AGACGCCCTGCGCGTGCGACCAGGCGGAGAAACCTTGACGGAGCGCTCACCCTGACCCGTTTAGCCGCGAGCCTCGGGCGAGCGCGCTCGCCCGAGGCTCGCGGCTAAACGAGGGATAACGGACCCCCCCCCATGCGTCACCTGGCCCTCGCTTGCCTGGCCGTCGCCTCCCTCCTCTTCGCCTCCGCCGCCCAGGCGCAGCAGACTCCGCCCCTGCGGCTGCGCATCGAGAAGGTCAAGCTCGGCTTCCAGGGGACTGCCCAGGAGGATCCCGCCGGCACCTTCAAGCCCGGCCTCTGGGTTCCCGTTCACGTCACTCTCGTCCGCGCCGGCGACGGCCCCATCATCCTGCCCATCGCCAAGGACGGCACCGTCCGCGGCGAGGTCCGCGTCGAGACCACCGACAGCGACGGCATCCCCAACGTCTACAGCGAGCCGTTCAAGGTCCGCGCGCAGGAACGCCTCAACCTCCTGACCTACACCAAGCCGGCGGCCACCGGCCCCGAGATCCGCGTCACCGTCCACCCCGGCGACCGCGCGGACGGCGACGACCGCGGCCCGCAGAACTACTCCGCCCGCCCCGACCACTTCCTCGCCCTCGAGCTGCACGAGCACCTGTACCTCACCCTCGGCGCCCGCCTGCCCGACTTGCAGAAGGCCCTCGTCGCGATGGCCGGCAACCCCGAGGACAAGCGCACCGCCCCGCGCCACCTGACCCACGAATCCGAGGTCCACCGCCTGCCGGCACGCTGGTTCGGCTACAACGCCGTCGATCTCGCCGTCCTCACCACCGACAACAAGACCTTCCTGCAGGAACTGCTCAAGACCGAGAACAGGCCGCGCGTCGAGGCTCTGGCCGCCTGGGTGCGCCGCGGCGGCCGGCTCGTCGTCAGCGTCTCGTGGGTCAATCAGGACCTGGTCCACAAGCTGCTCACCGACGCCGACGCCTGGCAACCGCCCCTGCCCGACGTCCTGCCCGCCGACGGCAAGGCGGAAGTCAAAACCCTCCACGGGGTGCAGAACTGGGCCGCCGTGGACAACAAGCCTTTCTTCCGCCCGGGAGACAAGGCGCTCCGCATCGCGAAACTGCGCTCCCCGGACACCGTCGAGGTCCGGGCGAAGGAAGAGGACGGCAGCCTGATGATCGTCCGCACGCCCTACGGCCTGGGCAGCGTCACCTTCTTCGCCTTCGACGTGGACAAGGCGCCTTTCACCCTCTGGAAAGGAATTCCGGAGTTCTGGAAGGAGACGCTGACCAGGTTGGCGCCCAAGGTGATGAAGCGCGACCCGCAGCAGGAGATGCGCTTCGGCGAGCAGTGGGTCGGCAATGACCTGACGAGCCGCCTGCACCAGGAGCTGGACCGCTTCGACACGCCGCCCATCTCCTTCGGCTGGGTCGCCCTGTTCATCCTGATCTACATCCTCGTCGTCGGGCCGCTCGACTACCTGCTGCTCAAAAAGGTGTTCAAGCGCCTGGAATTGACGTGGATCACCTTCCCCGCCGTCGTGCTGACGATCAGCCTGGTCGCCTACTTCACCGCCTACGCGGTCAAGGGCAAGGACCTCAAGGTCAACAAACTCGACCTGGTCGAGATCGACCTGCGCACCGATCTGGACAAGGACCTGCGCACGCGCGAGGCGCAGGCCTACGGCACCACCTGGTTCACGATCCTCAGCCCGCAAATCAAGAGTTACACGATCGGCATCGAGCCGGTCTTCCCGAGACAGGCCGGCGGCGTCGCGGCGAAGGACACGCCCCTCGCCCTGGTGACGTGGCTTGGCCGGCCGGAGGCGGGCGGCATGGGCGGCATTGGCCGGCCCCGCTCGCAGGGCCTGTTCACGCGCACCTACGCCTACGCCCGCGACGGGGCCGGCCTGCGCGACGTGCCGATCCCCGTCTGGACGACGAAGTCCTTCACTGCCACCTGGAACGCCTCGCTCAAGACCCTACCGTTCAAGGCCAGCCTCCACTACGACCCGGACGACGCGGACCGGAAGCTGTCCGGCACGATCCTCAACAACATGCCGCTCGATCTGCAGGAAGTCGCGCTTTTCTACGGCAGGAACGTGTACCGACTCTCGGACTGCTTGAAGGGGCAGGAGCTGCGCCTCGCGGACCTGGGGAACCCGCTGGCGGTCCAACAGTGGGCGAACCCGGGAGGGAAGAACCTCGTCCCGGGCGACCCCGAGGCGTTCGCCCCGGACGGGATGCTCTACGACCCGGGGCAAATCCTGAAGGAGCTGCTGTTCCACGAGAAGATGGGAACGGTGCAGACGCTGAACCACTCGCAGCGGCCGCTGGACCAGAGCTGGCGGCTGCCCGAGGAATGGGCGCTCCAGCCGGCCGTCGTCCGCGAGGCGATCCTGGTCGGCCGTCTGCCGCGCGCCCGCGGCAGCGCCGAGTCCCTGACCGCCGACAACGACCCGCGGCTGCCGACGCACCTCTGGCTCGAGGCGCTGCCGCTACCGGGCGGCGAAAAGCAGGAGCGGCCGTCCCTGTCGGGCAGCGTGGTCCAGGACACTTACCTTCGCATCTTTCTCCCGGTGACGCCCGCGAAGCGCTGACCTGTCGGACCCACAGGGTGCGACCCGCGGGCTTGAACCACGGATAAAGCCATGATCGAAACGCGCGACCTGACGAAGATGTACGGCGACCTGTACGCCCTCGACCGGCTGACGCTGAAGCTGGAGAAGGGCGACGTGTACGGGTTCATCGGCCCCAACGGCGCCGGCAAAACGACCACCATGCGCATCCTGGCGACGCTGCTCAACCCGACGTGGGGCGAGGCCACGGTGTGCGGCTACTCGATCTACAACGGCGCCCGCGACATCCGCCGCGTCATGGGCTACATGCCCGACTTCTTCGGCGTCTACGACGACATGAAGGTGATCGAGTACCTGGAGTTCTTCGCCGCCGCCTACCGCATCAAGGGCGCCGAGCGCCGCAAGAAATGCGACCAGGTGCTCGAACTGGTGGACCTGGGCTACAAGCGCGACGCCCTGGTGACGAGCCTGTCGCGCGGCATGACGCAGCGCCTGGGGCTGGCGCGCGTGCTGCTGCACGAACCGCAGGTGCTGCTGCTCGACGAGCCGGCCAGCGGCCTCGATCCGCGCGCCCGCATCGAGATGCGCGAGCTGCTCAAGGAGCTGCGCAACATGGGCAAGACGATCCTCGTCTCCAGCCATATCCTGCCCGAGTTGGCGGACATCTGCAACAAGATCGGCATCATCGAGCGCGGCAAGCTGCTGTTCAACGGCGACGTGGAATCGGCGATTCGGCAGGTACGGCAGCGGACGATCATGCGCGTCGTCGTCGGCAACGACCTGACGCTGCTCGCCAAGGAGCAGGTCGCGGCGCACCCCGACGTGGTCTCGGTGGAGGTGAAGGACGAGGCGATGCTCGTCACCCTGCACGAAGGCGTTGCGGACGGCAGTTTCCTCGCCGACCTGCTCGTGAAAGGCGGCTTCCGCCTCAAGACGCTCAAGGAGGAGGAAGTCGATCTGGAAGACGTGTTCATGAGTATCACCAAGGGGATCACGAACTGAGCGCGAGGCTTCGGGGGCAGGATGGCGCACGACCTCTTTTACGGGGTGAGCGAGCAGGCGAAGGCCGGCAAGCACCGCCTCGACGACGCCCGGGCGCTACTCAACGCCGTCCGCTGGCGCGGGGCGATGTACATGGCAGGCTACGCCGTCGAATGCCTGCTCAAAACCAGGCTGATGCGCATGTTCGACTGCCGCCACCTGCGCGAGTTAGAGGAAGAACTGCACCGCCGCGGTGCTCTTCCCGTTCAGGAAACCGTCTTCACCCACCAGCTCGAAGTATTGCTCGGGTTGACGCAGGTCCTGGACCGCCTCCGGCAGAACGACACCCTCTGGCGAACCTTCACCCTCGTGAACCGCTGGGTGCCGGCCTGGCGCTACACGGCCGACCTCTCGAACCGCGAGGACGCTGAGGACTTCCTCGAGGCGGTCGAGAAGGTCGTACACTGGATCGATCACAACGTCTGACGGAGGTCGGGCATGGCGGACGGCACTCTGAAACGGAAAATCTACGACGTCCTGAAGCAGGCGTACTTCAAGGACCCCGATGACCTTGTGGACGTTTCCGACGGCTCGGGCGATAACGTCCATGTGGTCGTCGTGAGCCGGAAATTCGATGGCCTGCGCATGAGGGAAAAGCACGACCTGATCTGGTCGGTCCTCGCGCACAATCTGCAGCCGGTGGAATGGGGCAAGATCTCCCTCTCGGTCGGAGCCAGCCCCGAGGAAATCAAGGCGACTTCTTGATGGCCCCAGGCCTCCCGCCCACGGACAAGGGACAACGGACCATGAGAATCCTCGTCACCGGCGGCGCCGGCTACATCGGCAGCCACGCCGTACGGCTGTTCCTCTCCCGTGGCCACGACGTCTGGGTCTACGACAACCTGTCGTTCGGCCACCGCGGCGCGGTGCCGGCGGACCGTCTCATCGAGGGCGACCTGAACGAGGTCCACCGCCTCGACCACCTGGTCCTCGACCGCCGTATCGAGGCAGTCGTCCACTTCGCGGCCTGGACCTTCGTCGGCGAGTCGGTGCGCGACCCCGGCAAGTACTACCAGAACAACCTCGTCAACACGCTGAACCTGATGGAGTGCCTGCGCCGCCACGGCGTCTGGCGCTTCGTCTTCTCCAGCACGGCGGCGACCTATGGCGTGCCCGAGCGCGTGCCGATCCCCGAGGACGCGCGGCAATTCCCGATCAACCCGTACGGCACCAGCAAGCTCGCCGTCGAGCGCGCCCTGCGCGACTACGCCCAGGCCTACAAGTGGGGCTTCGCCGCCCTGCGCTATTTCAACGCCGCCGGCGCGGCCTCCGACGGTACCATCGGCGAGGATCACCACCCCGAGACGCACCTGATCCCGCTCGTCATCCAGGCGGCGGTCGGGCAGCGGCCACACATCGAAATCTTCGGCACCGACTATCCCACGGCCGACGGCACCTGCATCCGCGATTACGTCCACGTCGATGACCTGGCCGAAGCCCACCTGCTCGCCCTGGAGCGGCTGGAGCCGGGCAAGGAACTGCTCTACAACCTTGGCATCGGCCGCGGCTACAGCGTGCGCGAGGTGATCCGCACCGTCGAGGAGGTCACGGGCAAGAAGGTGCCGGTCAAGGAGGGGCCGCGCCGCGAGGGCGACCCGCCGGCGCTGGTGGCGTCGTCGGAGAAGATCCAGCGCGAGCTCGGCTGGAAGCCACGCCACGAAGACCTGCGCGCCATCGTGGAGACGGCGTGGAACTGGCACCGCGGCCACCCGCGGGGGTACAAAGACCGATGACCCTGGCCGCCCCCTTCGACCTGTCAGGCCGTGTGGCGCTCGTGACCGGGGCCGGCGTTGGCATCGGCCGCGCCGTGGCCGTGGCGCTCGCCGCCGCGGGCGCCACGGTCGGCCTCCATTACCACAGCAGCGAACGCGAGGCCAAGGAAACGCTGGTCGCCGTGCGTGAACGCGGCGGCGAGGGCGTGCTGCTGCGCGCCGACCTGACCGACGAGGCGCAGGCGTCGGGCGTGGTCGATCGGCTAGTGGAACAGACCGGGCGGCTCGATATCCTGATCAATAACGCCGGCTCGCCGGTGCGCCTGGTGAAGATCGAGGACTGCCCGACGGACCTGTGGCGGCAGGTCTTCGACGTGAATGTCAACGCCGCCTTCTGGGTGACGCGCCGGGCCATCCCGCACCTGAAACGGAGCGGGCACGGCAGCATCGTCAACAACCTGACGCTGTCGATCCAGACGGGCGGCTCGGGCGGCGCCGGCCCGTACGCGGCGGCCAAGGGGGCGCTGCAAGTGCTGACGCGGACGCTGGCACGCGAACTGGCGCCGGCGGTGCGCGTCAACGCGGTCATGCCCGGCGTGATCGAGACGCGCCACCACGAGGTCTTCAGCACGCCCGCGAAGCTGGAGGACTACCGCCGCCAGACGCCACTCGGCCGCAACGGCACCGCGGAGGAGGTGGCCAACGCCGTGCTGTTCCTGGCGAGCGACGCCGCGAGCTTCCTCAACGGGGCCATCCTCGACGTTAACGGCGGGCGGTTCCTGCGCTGAGAACTTCTTCGAGAAGGGGGCGGGTTTGGGGTTGGAGTCCCGGCTTTAGAGCGGTTTGCGGTCGGGTGTAGCGGGGGCGCGCTTTGGAGTGCGGGCGCTCGGCGCCGCTTTCGGTCTTTCTTTCGTAGTCCCGCGGCCCGGCCAGAGGGAAAGAAAGAGCCAAAGCGGCGCCGAGCGC
>JBBRPS010000633.1:0-6205 GCA_038227745.1 Gemmatales bacterium
CCGCCCCCCGGCCCGCCCGCCCGCCCAGTGAGGAACGCGATGACATCCCCTGCCGCGCCGGTTCTCGTCGGTCTGGCCGTCCTCCTCCTCACGGCCCCCGCGCGCACGGCGGCGCAACCCCGGCCGGAGCCGCCGACCTTCGAGAAACACGTCCTGCCCATCTTGCGTACCCGCTGCCTCGACTGCCACGGCGACAAGAAACAGCGGGCGGGGCTCGACCTGCGGACGAAGGCGGCCATGCTCCACGGCGGCGAATCGGGGCCGGCCCTGGTGCCCGGCTCGGGCAAGGGCAACCTCCTCTGGGAAAAGATCGCGAAGGACCAGATGCCGCCCGGCAAGGAGAAGCTCACGGCCGCGGAAAAGGCCGCCATCCTCGCCTGGATCGAGGGCGGGGCGCGGGCTAATGAGATTGCCGCGATCCCCAAACAGGCCGACACCGCCGACCGCCAGGTGACCAACGCCGACCGCGACTTCTGGGCGTTCCGCAAGCCGGTGCGGCCGCCCGTCCCCGCCGTCAAGGCGCGCGACCGCGTCCGCAACGCCGTCGATGCCTTCATCCTCGCCGCCCTGGAGAAGAAGGGCCTGGCGCTCGCGTCCGAGGCGGACCGGCTGACGCTCCTGCGCCGCGCCTCCTTCGACCTGACCGGCCTGCCGCCGACGCCGAAGGAGGTGGACGAAGTCCTCGCGGACACCTCGCCGGACGCTTACGAGAAGAGGATCGACCGGCTGCTGGCGAGCAAGCACTACGGCGAGCGCTGGGGCCGGCACTGGCTCGACCTCGCGGGCTATGCGGACTCCGAGGGCATCCTCGACGCCGACTACGTCCGCAGCGCCGCCTGGCGCTACCGCGACTACGTCATCCGGGCCTTCAACGCCGACAGGCCCTATGACCGCTTCCTCAGGGAGCAGCTTGCCGGCGACGAACTGGTCGATTACTGGACCGCCTACCAGACGCGGAAGGAACTGGGGCCGGAGGTGGTCGAGGCGCTGACGGCGACCGGCTACCTGCGCTGCGCCTCGGACACCAGCCGGCCCGACTTCGTGAACATCAAGAACGCCCCGGGCTACTACTACCAGACGCTCGACGACACGCTGCGGATCGTCGCCTCCTCGACGCTGGGCCTGACGCTGCAGTGCGCAAAGTGCCACAGCCACAAGTACGACCCGATCCCGCAGACGGACTATTACCGGATGCAGGCGGTCTTCATGAGCGGCTATCGGCCGGCGCAGTGGGTGCCGCAGGTGCAGCGCCGCCTCGTGGAGGCCACTGCCCAGCAGGAGAAGGAAGCGCGCGAGCACAACGCGAAGCTCGACGCCGCCATCGTCCCCCTCAAGAAAGAGCTGCAGGCGCTGCGGAAGCAGTACGGCGAGCGCCTGTTCGCGGAGCGACTGGCGAAGCTGCCGGCGCCGATCCGCGAGGACGTCCGCGCCGCCCTCGCCACGGCCCCGGCGAAGCGCAACGAGATCCAGAAGTATCTCGCGGGTAAGTTCGAGGCGGAACTGCGGCCGAACGCGGCGGTGCTGGCGCAGGTGTTGCCGCAGACCTATCCCGAGTACCGCGCGAAGGCGCAGCAACTCGATGAGGCGGTGAACAAACTGAACGGGCAGCGCCGCACCTTCGCGGAGATCCGCGCCTTCTACGACCTGCCGGGTGAGGCGAAGACTCCCCTGCTGAGGCGCGGCGATTACCTCACGCCCGGCCCCGAGGTCCGGCCGGGCGTGCTGGCGGTGCTGGCGTCCGCGAAGCCGTTCGCCGTGCCGCCGCGCGCGACGGACGCGAAGACCAGCGGTCGCCGCCTCGCCTTCGCGGAGTGGCTGACGCAGCCCAACCATCCGCTGACGGCGCGGGTGATGGTCAACCGGATCTGGCTGCACCACTTCGGCCGCGGCCTCGTCGCCACGCCGGACAACTTCGGCCGCACCGGCGCGCCGCCGAGCCACCCCGAGTTGCTCGATTGGCTGGCGCGCGCGTTCGTGGAGCGCGGCTGGAGCATCAAGGCGATGCACCGGCTCATCATGACATCGAGCGCCTACCGCCAGCGCTCGGCCCTCGACCCGGCCCTGCACGCCGCCGCCCACCGCCTCGACCCCGAGAATGCGCTGCTGTGGCGGCAGCGCCTGCGCCGCCTGGAGGCCGAGCCGCTGCGCGACGCGGTGCTGAGCGTAGCCGGCACGCTGAACCCGCAAATGTACGGCCCGCCCGTGCCGATGCAGCGCCAGGGCAGCGGCGAGGTAGTCGTGGCGGCCGACGCCGGCGGGGCGCGGCGGTCGATCTACTTGCAGGTGCGCCGCTCCCAGCCGCTGACGTTCCTGCAGGTGTTCGATCAGCCCGTGCTGGAAACGAACTGCACGCACCGCGAGACGTCCACCGTGTCCTCGCAGGCGCTGACGGTGCTGAACAGCGACTTCATGGTGCGCCAGGCAGAGGCGTTCGCCCGGCGCGTGCTGGCGGAGGGCGGGGCGGACGTGGCCGGGTATGCGCTGAAGATCGCGTTCGGCCGAACGGCGACGGCGCAGGAGCGCGGGCGGCTGAACGCCTTCCTCGATGCGCAGGCGGCGCGGCACGCGCCGGGGCCGGAGGCACGGCGGCGGGCGGTGACGGACCTGTGTCATATGCTGCTGAGCGCGAACGAGTTCGCGTACGTGGATTGAAGGAGTGCCGTGCCCGATGTCCTACGGTGACTTCACGCTCAAAGAAGTTCAGCACCGGTTCCAACTCCAGTTGGCGGAGCCTCTGGACTGGTTCGCGGAGGCGCCGGAATTGGAGCCGAGCCCTCTGCTGCGCGCCAACCTCCAGGAGAACATCCCGCTGGCCACCGCCATCAATACGGAGAAGGCCCGTTCGGAACTGATCATCGCCCCCGTCTTGGTGGAAGTCCGCGCGCGGCTGGAACACCGGATCAGCCTGTTTTCCGGCGTGGACTTCACGGTCGATCCGGAGAAAGGCCTCAACGGAGTTTGCGACTTCCTCCTGTCAAAATCGCCCGTGCAGCAGTTTATCGACGTGCCGGTGGTGACCGTCTTCGAGGCAAAGAACGAAAACTTGAAGAGTGGACTGGGGCAGTGCGCGGCGGCGATGGTCGCGGCGCAGCTATTCAACGAGCGCGAGGGCAAGGCCCTCGCGGCGCTCTTTGGCTGCATCACGACGGGGACGTTGTGGCGGTTCCTCCAACTGGCGGGAGGCACGCTGACCATCGATCAGCGGGAGTATCACATCGAGCGCGTGCCGAAAATCCTTGGTATCCTCGTGCGCATGGTGAGCGCGTAACCGCCAGGGCAGGGGCCATTAATTCCGGAGGTAGTGCGTGTTTCCGAACTCGACACAGGCGATAACGCGGCGCGATGTACTCGCCCGCCTCGGCGGCGGCTTCGGCAGCCTCGCTCTCGGCGCCCTCTTCGGCGACCTTCAGCCGGCCCGCGCCGACGCCCCCCGGGCCGCCGGCCACGACCTGCGCCCGAAGCCGCCCCACCACGCGCCGAAGGCCCGCGCCGTCATCCAACTCTTCATGCACGGCGGCCCCAGCCACGTCGATCTGCTCGACCCCAAGCCACTGCTGGAGCGCTACGACGGCCGGCCGCCGCCCGCCGAGATCGCCGACGACGAGCGCCTCACCGGCAACCTGCTCAGGAGTCCGTTCCGCTTCCACCGCCACGGCCACAGCGGCCTGGAGTTCTCCGAGACGCTGCCGCACACCGCCCGCCACGCCGACCGCATCGCCGTCATCCGCTCGATGTTCACCGGCCACCGCAACCACGAGCAGGCGCTGTGGATGATGCACACCGGCCTGACCGTCGCCGGCCGGCCGAGCATCGGCAGCTGGGTCGCGTACGGCCTGGGCACCGAGAACCAGAACCTGCCGGCCTACGTGGTGCTGCCCGAGCCGCGCGGCCTGCCGGTGGACGGCATCCGCAACTGGTCGAGCGGCTGGATGCCGCCGCTGTTCCAGGGCACGCAGTTCCGCTCCGAGGGCGTCCCCGTGCTGAACCTGCGGCCGTCGGCACCCCGCTCCCTGGGCGTCGAGGAGGGCCGCCTGTCGCTGCTGTCCGAGCTGAACGCCGCCCACCGCGCCGGCCGACCGGAAGAGCTGGAGCTGGACGCGCGCATCGCGAGCTTCGAGCTGGCGGCGCGGATGCAGCTGTCGGCGACCGACGCGATGGACGTGGCGCGCGAGACGCCGGCGACGCACCGGCTGTACGGCCTCGACCAGCCGCGGACGCGCGCCTACGGGATGCGCTGCCTGCTGGCGCGCCGGCTGGTGGAGCGCGGCGTGCGCTTCGTGCAGATCTTCATGGCGGGCCAGCCGTGGGACACGCACAACAACAACGCCGCCCAGACGCGCGGTTGCTGCGAACAGACCGACCTGCCGGTCGCGGGCCTGCTGACCGACCTGGCGCAGCGCGGCCTGCTGGACGAGACGCTGGTGTTCTGGGGCGGCGAGTTCGGGCGGACGCCGGGGGCGCAGGGCCGCGACGGCCGCGACCACCATCCGTATGGTTTCAGCGTCTGGCTGGCGGGCGGCGGCATCCGGGGCGGGCAGACCTACGGCGCGACGGACGACTTCGGTTACCGTGCGGTTCACGACCGCTGTAGCACCGCGGACCTGCACGCGACGATGCTGCACCTGCTGGGGCTGGACTACCGGCGGCTGGCGTACCATCGGCACGGGCGCGACGAGCGGCTGACCGACGTGTACGAACCGCGTCTCCTCCGGCCCCTCCTGAGTTGAACGGACCGTAGGACGGAGGCGGGCCGCAACAGGCGACGAGGTTCACGCCCGAGGCTGGCCTGTCGTCCCTTGAGCCGCAGGCGCGCTCGGCAGGTTCGCGCGGAGCCATCTCTCAAGGCCTTGCTCTCTGGCGCGCTCTTCGAGGCCTTTCAGGACGTCCTCGTAAGTGCATTTGCCCTCTGCCGCGTTCTCCATCTCCAGAACGACATTGTGGAACAGGTCCGCGAGGTGGAAAACGAGCTTGTTCTTCTGTTCATGTCCCTGGGAGCGCATCTCGAGCAGGGCACGGAACAGGAGGCGATGCACGGCTTCAACAGCCGGGGGAGGGGTCGTCAACATGATCAATCCAGCTCCGGGAACATGGTTAGGTCAGGGGTGTACTCCTCGACCGGAACTTTCATGTCCGGGGTGATCTTGCTGTTCGGGTCCGCGGCGCGGCGGAGGAGTTCGCGCGCCCGGCCGTTCCCGTCGTGCAGGTATCCGGTGTGCGTGTTCACCGTGAGGGGATCGCGGTTCTTCGGGTTCTGCACGGCGGCACGGAGTTCGTCATCGGACAGGGTCTGCAAACCCGGGCGTGGCGCCGTGTGGGCAGGTGTCGGCAAGGGCTTCAGATCGCGGATCTCGATTTCCTTCATGCCGCCCGCCTGAAACTTCGCGTCCGGGATAGCATCCCCTCCCTCCAGTGTATCGCTCTGAGTGGTACTCCCCCGTGCGAAACCTCGCCGCAGAGCGCCCCAGCGTCCCCTCCCTCGCCATCCCCGCGTTGATTTGCCGCCGGAGAAACGGAAAAAGTCCGCCCCGCCCTCAATCCTCCCGGTTTGTTCGTGAGCTATAGTTGAGCGAAGATTTCTGCCTCTGCGGGAATGATCGACTGGGGACGTATCGTGCCCCGGCGGGGCGGCAGTACGTTGGCTCCCGTCGCGGAGGAGGATCGGCCGCGCCGCAAGGTGCGCTGCGGCGAAGCCCTTCGGCCCTGCCGGGTGGCGTTTTCGTCGCGCGGACGTCAGGAAAACGCGAGCTGCGCTGGCCGGCAGGGTCCGCCGAAGTGCCCTGCCCGGACGACTCGATTGCCCCCGGACCGCCCGCCGGGCGCCTGCTGTGCTCGAAAGGACCCCCTCGTGAACGCCGACCACGCCTCCCCGGCCAACGGCGCCGCGCCCGAAGCGGCCACCGAGCGCCGGGCCCGCCTCCTCGAAGAGATCGCGGGCCTCCTCCAGTCGCCCCTGGAGCCGGCCGAGTTCTACGCGGAGTTCCTGCAGCGCGTCGTCGGCGCCCTCGGCGGCCTCGCCGGCGCCGTCCGGGCGCGCACCCCGCAGGGCGAATTCCGTCTCGAATACCAGGTCAACCTCGACGAGGTCGGCCTCGACGAGATACCCGAGGCGCGCGCCGGTCACGCCGAGATCCTCAAGCGCGTGGCCCGCGGCGACCGGCCGCTGTGGGTGCCGCCGCACAGCAGCGCCGCGGCCGAGGGCAGGACC
>JBBRPS010000634.1:0-6204 GCA_038227745.1 Gemmatales bacterium
GCGAAACGGCAAGCCAGGCGCGCTCCGCCGACGGAGCGCGCCTGGCTTGCCGTTTCGCGCGCGCGGCACCCCTCCCGGCACAGGGGCGGTAACTTACGCCGCGCGCGACGGTCCGGCGAGTGGCCGCGGCGTTGCGCTCGCCGCGGGCGGGCGGTACGCGATCGCCTCCAGGCAATCGGTGTCGCCGGTCCAGGCGGTCCAGCGAGCGAGCAGGCTCGGGACGACGCGCACCTTACCGAGTTTCGCCAGCAGCCCGCCCCGCCCGTTCTCGCGGGCCGCGATCAGCGAGCGCTGCATCCAGCCGGGCCGGCCGACCGCCCGCAGGGTGCGCATCTCCAGGCTGTGCGCCGCCAGGAGGCGCCGCAGCGTCGCCGGGGTGAAGTGCAGCAGGTGGTGCGGCAACTGCAGTCCCCACCAGTCCGCGCCGAAACGCCGCAGGCCCCAGCTCGCCAGGTTCGGCACCGACACGACCAGGTACCCGCCCGGCGCCAGCGCCTCGGCTGCCGCGTCGATCAGGCGGTGCGGCCGGTGGACGTGCTCCAGGACCGCTCCCATGGTGATGACATCGAAGCTCCCCGGGCCGACCGCCGGGTGCGGCAACGTCCCCGTCAAGGTTGGGATGCCGAAGCGGCGCGCGACCTCCGCGGCCGCGTAGGCGCTGAAGTCCATTCCCGTCACGTCCCAACCCAGCTCGCGCATCTGCCGCGCGTACCACCCCGAGCCGCAGCCGTAGTCCAGCAGCCGCCCCCGCCCCTGGTAGGGCAGCGCCGTCATCGACTGCGGCCGCGGGTACAGCCACCAGCCCGCCAGCCGGGCGAGCGCCTTCTGAGGCCAGCCCCGCACGGGCGGCGGCGTTCCGAAGTAGTGGGCCATCACGAGGCGCTTCAGCCACCCCCGCAGCCGCGCCCGGGCGGAGTCGCGGACCTCCGGCGGGTGATACCAGGTGTAATCTTCCGGGTAGAACAGGCCGATGCTCTGTTCGTCGGGGCGCGGGTTGAGGTAGCCCAGGCCGCACGTCCGGCAGCGGGCCACGCGGTAGTACGGCCCGCCCTCGGGCGGCCGGACGCGGAGGACTTCCTCCTCGTCGCGGGCGCCGCACAGCGGGCAGTCCGTCTCTTCCCAGACAGCCTCTTCCACCCCTGCGGCGGCTCGATGCGACATGAGGCCTCCCTTTATCGTGTATTGCCGCGGTCACGACTTCTCGGCGTCGCGCGTCCGACGCGACAGGGCGCGCAGCGCCCGCGCGAGGGGCTCGCGGCCGAAGTGTTCGGTGAACTGGCGGGCGCCGCTGACCAGCATGTGGTGGGTGTCCCAGAAGCCGGCGTCGTCCACCCAGTCCCGCGCGTTCACGATGGTCACGCCCCAGCGCTCCTGCAGCCGGGCGAACAGCCCTTTCAGCGCCGTGGTGATTTCAGGCGTGTACAGGGCGCGGAAAGCCTTGCCCTCGGGCATCAGCACCAGCTCGACGGGGATGCCCTCCCGACGACACCGTTCCAGCAGCGCCTCGAGGGCACGCACGGGCTCCGCGGCGACCTGCGGCGAGGCGCAAAAGGCGTCGTACTGGCCCAGTGCCATCGCGGTCGCCCGCTGGCGCTCCTCCGGGCTGATGTCGTCAGGCCGGGGGTGCCAGCCGTGGCCGTCCAGCGGGCCGGGGTAGTCGGCGGCGCCTCCCCAGGCGGGGTTTCCCAGCCCGGCCAGGGCGCGCAGCTCCGCCGGGTGGCGGTAGCAGGGCAGCAGCCGCCCCAGGCCCCAGCCGAACACCGGGCGGTGCGGCTCGCGGTAATACGGCAGCAGGGCGATCACCTCGCCGGCCCGCAGCCGGGCCGCGTCGAGCATCTTCTCTTCCAGCGCCCGGCCCTCGGAAGCGACCAGCAGAGCGGGCATCACCTCGGCGTAGAGCAGGTCGGGGCGGATGCCCGCGTCGAGGAGCCGGTGGAGCGTGGCGAGCTGCAGCAGGGGGCCGCAACCCATGATGCCGAAGTTGAAGACCACCGGGTGCTGGCCGGCCGCCGGCACGCTCAGGCTAGCGCCGTCCAGCGCGTACGCGGTGCGTGAGGTCCCCAGGACCAGGACCAGGGGCCGGCCGGGCGCCTCGGCGAGGCGGGCCTTGAGGCGGGCCAGCTTCGCCGTGTACTCGGGGTCGCGCACCTGGTCGAGCCAGACGTCGATGGCGACGGCGAGGACGGCCTGGCAGAGGGCGAACCCCGCCAGCAGCCAGAGCAGCCGGCGGCGTGCGGTGCGGGCGAGGTGCCGTGCGGGCATGGGTTGGCTGACCTCCTCCGAGGGGGCGCTAGAACTGGAAGTACACGAACGCCTTGCTGGCGTCGGGCGCCAGCACCACGGCCAGCGTCAACAAGACGCCGAGCGCCAGCCCCTGGACGGGCGCCGGCACGCGCTCCCCGAGGCGCTTCAGCACCCGCGGCTGTCCGAGGAGGTGGCCCAGCGCCACCGCCGCCGCCACCAGCCAGAACGTCCGCAGCGGCACCGTCACGCCGTCGCCGGCGGCCGGCACCAGCATGCGGCCCAGCATCGCCCAGGCGTTCTCCAGGCTCGTCGAGCGGAAGATCACCAGGCTGTAGCAGAAGCAGACGAAGGTGGCCGCGATGCGCAGCGCCGTGCCGGGGGCCGAGCGCAGCACCGCGCCGAGGGCGGGCCGGGCGTCGGCGAAGCCGCGGAAGACGCGGTGGGTACACAGCATCAGCCCCTGCACCACGCCGAAGACGACGTAGGTCCACGCGGCCCCGTGCCACAGGCCGGCGAGGGCCATCGTCAGCACGAGGTTGCGGTGCGTCCTCCAGGCGCCGGCGCGGCTGCCGCCCAGGGGGATGAACAGGTAGTCGCGAATCCAGCTCGACAGCGAGATGTGCCAGCGCCGCCAGAACTCCGCCAGGTTCGCCGCCAGGTACGGCATGTCGAAGTTCCGCGCCAGCTTGTAGCCCAGCAGGTGGGCGCACCCCAGGGCGATGTCGCTGTAACCGGAGAAGTCGCAGTAGACCTGCAGGGCGTAGGCGAAGGCGGCGAGCCACAGGGCGGCCGTCCCGAACCCCGTCGGGTCCTTGTACACCGGTTCGGCAAGGAGGCCCATCGGGTCGGCCACGGCCAGCTTCTTGAAGACGCCGACGACGATGAACTGCGCCCCCAGCGCCAGGCGCGGCCAGCTCCAGTGCTTGCGCCGCCGCACCTGCGGCAGGAAGTCGCGGGCGCGCACGATCGGGCCGGCCACCAGGTGCGGGAAGAACAGGATGAACAGCATGAAGTTCGGCAGGCTGCGCTCGGCGCGGATTCGGCGGTAATAGACATCGACGGTATAGCTGATGGCCTCGAAGGTGTAGAACGAGATGCCCAGCGGCAGGATGACCTTGAGGATCGGCAGCGAGGCGGACAGGCCGGCGGCGCTCAGTCCTTCTTCCAGGGAGCGGAGGAAGAAGTTGGCGTATTTGAAGTAGCACAGCAGGCCGAGGTTCGCGGTGACGCTGAGGGCGAGGAGGCCCTTGCGCAGGCGCGGCGAGTCGCCGGCGTCGAGGGCGCGGGCGATGAGGTAGTCCATCGCGGTCGAGACGCAGACGATGACCGCCAGCCACTTGTTCCACACGGCGTAGAAGTAGAAGCTGGCCGCCAGCAGGACCACGACCCGCGCGCGCTGCCAGGGCAGCGCCCAGTAGATGGCGAAGATGAGGGCGAAGAAGTAGAGGAACGGCTTGGTGCAGAAGAGCATGGCATCCTGTCCGTGGTTTCGTGGGGGAGGGTGCTCCCCAGCCGGGCGCACGACGCCCACGGTTTCATCATCGGACGGGAGGGTCGGGATCTGCAGGAAAGAAGGGAATTGCCGACTTGAATGGCCGGGTCGGCGACCGCCATGCCTTCGCGAGGTCGCCCAGCTTTACGGGGGCGTCAAACTGGGTAACGATTCAGAGACAGAGCGGGGTTAGGGGTCTGGGTTGGTAGTTCCGCCTTCAGGCGGTGGGGCGGTCCCAAACCGCCTGAAGGCGGAACTACGAACACGCACCCTCGCACCGAGGTTTACTGCCGGTCCAGGGCGTCGATCCAGCGAACCAGCTCGCGCAGCCGGGCCTCGTCGAGGTACTCGCGGCCGCGGTTGGGAATCTCGCGGTACACCGCCGGCAGCCGGCGCTCCATCAGCTTCGTCTTGCACTCGGCGACCGCACGCGCCAGCGGGTCGCGGTCGCCCGCCGCCAGGAAGAACGCCAGCCGCTGGTTCGCCACGTTGTCCTTCGGGCTCGTCACCACCGCCCCCGTCGTCGCCACGCCGCGCACCAGGTCGCGCGCCGTGAAACCGAGGTAGACCGCCATCTGCCCGCCGACACCCATGCCGTGCGCCACCACGCGCTTCTGGTCGATCGTGTAGCGGCTCAACACGTCGCGCACCGTCTCCAGCACGAAATCCGCGTCGCTGGGGATCCAGCCCGTGTCGCCGTCCGACTTCGGGCCGACCATGATGATGTGGTTGTCCTTGCAGTAGTCCTCCCAGGCGTCGGTGAAGTCGCGGGCGTCGTCGTCCGTGTTCTTCCCCGGCGGGTGCAGCCAGATGACCAGGGCGTGGGCGATGTTCGGGTCGTAGTCCTCGTGGACGTAGATCCAGTACTTGCCGCCGCCCGGCGTGGTCCGCTTGATGAGGCCCGTCTCCGCCTTCTTCGGCGGATCGACCTTGGCCGCCTTGATGTTCTTGTTCGCGGTCTCCAGGGGGGCCAGCGCCTTCTTCGCCGACGCCGCCTCCGGCAGCTTCTCGGGGATGGCATCGTCCTTCGCCGGCGACGTGCCCGGCATGGCGTCCAGCTTGACCGTCACCGTCTCCGTCTTGCCGCCCTTGCGCTCCACTTCGAGCATCAATTCCGTGCCGGGCGAGAGGTGGTTCAGGATGTCGGTCAGCTCGTCACGGCCGCGCTTCTCGCCCTTGAACCCGACGACCTTGCCGTCGGCGGGGCCGATCTTGACGATCCGGTCGCCCTCCTTGAGTCCGGCGGCCTCCGCGGGGCTTTTCGGGTAGACGTAGCGGATCTCGACGCCGAGTTTCGGGTCGTCGCGCAACGGCAGGATGCCGAGGAACGGATGGACGTAGATCGTCAGGTTGCCTTCCAGCACCACGTCCTTGACGGCGGTCACCTTGTCGCCGCGGCGGTACTTGAAGGAGATCTTCTCGCCCTCGTACTTCGGGCCGAGGAGGTGCAGCACGTGCGCCTGCCGCGTGACGGGGTGGCCGTCGATCTCGACGATGACGTCGCCCGCCTTGAGGCCGGCCTTCTGGGCGGCGGAGTTGGGGATGACCGCGGCCACCTCGGCGGCGGCGGCGTAGATGTCGGGGTTCTTCGGGCGGATGCCGAGCAGGCCCTTCCTGAGGTCCTTGCCCGTCTTGAGGTGCGGCAGGACGACCTTGACGACGTGCTCCATGGGGATGGCGAAGCCGATGCCCGAATCGTACCACTCGAAGCCGGCCGTCTCATCCTCGCCGCGCGGCGAGGCCGGCACGAGGATGCCCTCGACGCGCCCCTGGACGTCGATGATCGGCCCGCCGTAGTTGACCGGCTACACCTTGGCGTCGGTCTGGATGGCCTTGCCCCAGATGCGGCCGAGCGCGCTGACGATGCCGATGCTGACCGACGGCGGCCCGGTGCGCTTCAGGTCGAGGGTGCGGCCCAGGGCGATGGCCCACTGTCCGACGTGCAGTTCCTTCTCCGGCACTACCTGCGCCGCCGGCATTCCCTTGACGGGCTTGCCGTTGACGTCGAGGAGTTGCAGGAGCGTCAGCATGCGCGACCGGTCGGTGGCGATGCGCTTGCCCTGGAACGGCTCCTTGTAGCCGGGGACGCCGACGAGGATGGCCGTCGGGTTGTTGATGAAGTTGAAGGCGCTGGAGATGACGTAGCCGTCCTCGGTGAGGATGACGCCGGTGGTCGGCCCGAGCGCCTTGCGGAAGGCGACGCCCTTCGGCCCGGTCACGACGATGTCGGTGCCGCCCGTGGTGCTGATCTGCACGACGCTCGGGGCGGCCTTGCGCACCGCCTCCTTCATGACCTTCTCGAGCAGGTCGTTGAGTTCGTCCTGGCCGGCGGGCGGCTGGGCGGAGAGGGGCGGGGCCGCCAGGGACAGGCCGGCCACGAGCGTTGACAGGGTGAGCACACGTCGCCACGACATGGGGGATACCTCGGAGTCAGGAGTCAGGAGTCAGGAGTCAGGAGTCAGGAGTCA
>JBBRPS010000635.1:0-6203 GCA_038227745.1 Gemmatales bacterium
CAACATCCGCGACCTGCTGGTGCTGGCGCGGGCGGACGTGGTCGAGCAGATCGACTTCCGGCGGCTGCAAGTATCCGGCACCACGTTCGTGCAGCACGACTACCGCAACCTTGAGGCGGACCTGGTACTGACGGCCCCGCTGCGCATGAAGGGGCGGGAGCGGCAGATCCTGCTGTACATCCTTATCGAGCATCAATCGGAACCGGATGAATTGATGCCGCTGCGGTTGCTGACCTACCTGGACGGCGTCTTCAACAAGCAGGTGCGCGACTGGAAAACCGCCCACGGCACGACGCGTGGCATTCGACTGCAGCCGGTGCTGCCGGTGGTGTTCTACACGGGGTCGCGCCGCTGGGAGGACGTCGGCAGCCTGACGGATCTGATCGAGGAAGGGGCGCGCTTCGCGGCGGTGACGCCGAGGCTGACGCCGCTGTTCCTCAACCTGGGCGGGACGGAGCCGGAGCGGTTGGAGGCGGAGGGCGGTTGGTTCGGGCAACTGCTGCGGGTGGTACGCGCCGGTCGGGCGGATGAGCGCGAGTTCCGCGGCGTGCTGCGCGAGGTGGTGGGGCGGTTGGAGGAGATGCCGCCGGAGCAGAGAGAACGCTGGCGGGAGTTGATGTCGTACCTCGATGCGTTCGTATATCATACACGGAGTAGGCCGGAGGTGGCGCCGCTGCTGCAGGTCATCACGACCTCGCTGCGATCCGAGGACAACAGGCGAGAGGTAGAAGCCATGCAAAAGACGATGGCCGAGGTGCATAAAGATTTGGGGAACCTTGAGGGGAAGCGCGAGACCTTATTGTTCCAGCTTCGTGAGCGTTTCGGGGAGATACCCGCGGAGATCGTCGCCACGGTCGAGACCACCGCGAGCCTCGAACCTCTGCAGCAGTGGCTGAAGCGGGTCGTCAAGGTGCAGACGCTTGAGGAAGTCGGGATCGCTCCGACGTCCGAGTAGGCGAAAAAACGCAGGAGGTAGCCGCCATGCCACGGACGAAGGTCGCGATACCTCCAGCCAGGATCCTCGACGCGACAAGGTGAGACGCAAGCCCGACGCGCCCGTGAGGGGATTCCTCGCTGGCGCGTCGGGCTTGTGTCCCAGCGGCTCGGTTGGGAGAGAAACGGCCGGCCGGAGCGTTCGGCGCGCGCCTACCAGACCCTGCCGGCCTCCTTGCAATTTGGCCGGCGCGCACGGGCCGCGCCGACACCGGCACAGGGTCTGGACTTCCAGCGCCACGCCCGACGCCTCCGTGAAGGCGCCGGCTCTGGGCTTGCCGGTTCCGGCAGGTTTGGAAGTGCTGGCAGGCGCAGACCCGGAAACCGCTATGCTGATCACGGTTGCCCGGCGCGTTCCTGTTACGGTTGGCGGACCGGCAGTTCCTGGCGTTGTTGTTCCAGGAGCCGCCACGCAACACACGGGCCTATGACCCTGCCCCTTACCTCTCTTATCGGCGGCGGCCGGCCGCCGCTGCACTCCAAATCGGCGGCGCTGTCCGATAAATTACAACAATAAGATACCTTTAATATCTCTTAAATAATCGGGTCGGCGCGGATCCCCGCTGCGCGGGGAGAGTGTAAAGAGGACAAAAAGCAAGTGGTAACTCAGTCCTGGCAGGCGCACACCCGGACACCGAGGATCTGACGCCGGTAGCCCGGCGCGTCCCTGTAACGGCGGGCGGACCGGCAGTACCTGGCATCGTAGCTCCAAGAGCCGCCACGCAACACACGGGCCTTGCCGCTATTGACACTTTGAGGGTCTTTTATATCCTTATCTGGATATGGCCCGTACCAGTCCTGACACCACTCGGCGACGTTGCCGTGCATGTCGTGCAGCCCCCACGCATTCGCCGGAAAACTGCCCACCAGAGTGGTCTGCTGCCGATACTCCCCCTTCTTGCCCTTGCCATAGGGATAGTTGCCATCGTAGTTGACCTGGTCCGTCGTGATGGTTTCCCCAAAGGAGAACGGCGTCGTCGTTCCAGCCCGGCAGGCATATTCCCATTCCGCCTCCGTCGGCAGCCGGTACGCCTTGCCCTCCTTCGCACCGAGCTTCTTGCAAAACTCCTGGCAGTCTTCCCATGACACCATTTCCACGGGGCGGTCGTCGCCCTTGAAGTGGCTGGGATTGTAGCCCATCACCGCCCGCCACTGCCCCTGCGTCACGGGATGGATCCCCATGCAGAAACCCTTCGTCAGCGTCACGCGATGCTGCGTCTCGTCGTCGTTTCGTTTCGCCTCACTCGCCGGGCTGCCCATCAGAAAACTGCCGGGTGGGATCCACGCGAGCTTCATGCCGAGGGAACTCATAAGGATCTCCCCTGCACGCCGCGCCTTCGGCGCTGCCGGGGGCGCCAGTGGGGGGAGTTCGCGGATAGACATGGAGATAGGGGTCAGGGTCGCCTGCGGGTCGGCGGGCACCTCGAAGCGGCCCTGGCAGCCAGGGCACCGCATCCGCTTGCCCACGAACGCGGGCGGTACCTTCAACCGCCGGCCGCACTGCGGGCACGCAACGCGAAGCTCCTCTGACGCCGGAACCTTCTCCACGGTCATTGCCGGCGGTTGACGGGCTGCCACACCACGAAGGTAGGCGTCCAGGTCCGCGGCCAGTTCGGCCATGCCGGTGTGACGCTCCTTCGGCTCCTTGGCCAGCGTTTTCAGACAGACTGCCTCCAGCTCGCGGTCCAGGTCCGCCCGCAGCGTCGTGGGTGACGGAGGCGGCACCATCAGAATCTGGTAGAAGAGAACCCGCAGATCGGGGGCGTCGAAGGGGAGTCGCCCCGTCAGCAATTCAAAGAGGATCATCCCGAGGCTGTACACGTCCGTCGCCGGACTCATGGCCTTGCCGTCCCCGTTGGCCAGTTCCGGCGGCATGTACGCCGGAGTGCCGAGCGCCTTGCCGGTGGTGGTGAAACGTGGCCCCTCGCCTCCGAGCGCACAGGCCAGCCCGAAATCCATCAGCATGGGCGCACCGTCGGCGCGCAGCATAATGTTGTGCGGCTTGAGATCGCGGTGGATCACCTGCCGCTCGTGCAAGGTCTGTAATGCCAGGGCGAGGCGACGGACCAGTTCGGCGGCCTCTTCCTGCTTCCAGCAGCGCTCGGGACCGACCAGGCGGGAGAGCGCGTTGCCCTCAATGAAGGGCATGGTCAGGTAGTGGACTCCCTCGATCTCGCCGACCGCGTACACCGGGCAAATGTAGGGATGGTGAACGCTCTGGGCGAGGCGAGCCTCACGATGAAAGCGCTCGATGAGCTTCGGGCCGTCCCCCTCGCGGACGAGCGGGATCTTGAGGGCGACCTGGCAGCGCAGTTGCGTGTCCTCGGCCAGGTAGACGGCGCCCATGCCGCCCTCGCCCAGCTTCCGCAGGACGCGAAAGTGGCCGAACAACTGGGGAAACGTCGCGAAGGTGGACATGGCGGTCGAGCCTGCTGCTTCCGAGATTAGATTCCCTCCGATGATACCAGACGGCAGAGACGAGTGTCAGCCACTTTCTGCAATCGCGTGACGAGCGCAATGTGGACCGGCGCGGCGCCGACGCTATCATGGCAGCAACCGAAGAGGGACGCTCATGCCCGATCAAGGCGCCCGCAAGTCCATCCGCAGCTTCTTCGCCAATGCGTTCAAGCTGCTCCTGCACAATGCCGACAATGTCCGCGATCTGCTGGTGCTGGCGCGGCCGACGGTGGTCGAACTGATCGACTTCCGGGGCCTGGAAGTGATCGGCTCGACCTTCGTGCAGCGCGACTACCGCAACCTCGAATCGGACGTCGTGCTGAAGGTGCCCTTGCGGCTCAAGGGCCGAAAAGGGCGGCAGATCCTGCTGTACATCCTGATCGAGCACCAATCGGAGCCGGACGAACTGATGCCGCTGCGCGTGCTGGAGTACGTGGTGGCGCTCTACAAATGGCAGTCGCGCGAATGGGAGACGGCGCACGGCTCGCTCCGCGGCGTGCGGCTGCAGCCGGTGCTGCCGCTCGTCTTCTACACGGGGACGCGGACCTGGACCGACATCGGCATCCTGAGCGACGCGATCGAGGAGGGCGAGCGGTTCAAGGACGTGATGCCGTTGCTGCGGCCGCTATTCCTGAACCTCCGCGAGACGGCGCCGGACCGGCTGGAAACGGAGGGCGGCTTCTTTGGGCAGGTGCTGCGCCTGGTGCGCGAGCGGCGGGCGAAGTCGCGGGAACTCCGCGGCGTGCTGCGCGCGGCGCTGCGCCGACTGGCGGAGATGCCGCCGGAGCAGCAGCAGCGCTGGAAGGATCTGCTTACGTTTATCGGCGCCTTCCTGTACCATGAACGCGCGGAATCCGAATTGCCGGGATTGTTTGAGCTTATCGACGCCTCGGTGCAAACCGACGAACACAAGCGGGAGGTGAAGATCATGCGCCGGACCATGGCCGAGAAGTTGGAGGAAGACGGAGCGGTCCGATTTGGCCGCCAAACCCTGCTTGCCCTGCTTGGCAAGCGCTTCGGCGAGGTGCCTTCGGACATCGCGGCCACGGTCGAAATGACGGTCGATCTGGAACGACTGGCCGCCTGGCTCGACCGCTTCGCGACGGCGACGACCCTCGAAGAAATCGGAATCCTTCCGGCGTCGGAGGGGAGGCGAAGAGGCAAGAGGTAGAAACCATGCGGACGCTCCACGGGGAACGGCGACGGCAGGGCGCGACCGTGGCCAGGCAGGACACGCTGCGGTGTCAACGGAGGACGTGCTGCCTGAGGTGGGGGTACGCCTGGAGGAAATGGCGATGACGGAGAACGGACGCTGGCGAGAGTTTATGGCGTTCATCATTGCGCTCGTGTATCATGAGCGACCGATGTCGGAGGTGCCGAGGCTGCTCGAAGACATGGTGAGCTCCTTGCGCTCCGAGGACAAACGGCAGGAGGTGGAAGCCATGCAAAAGACGATGGCCCAAGCGCTTGAAGAGAAGGGAAAACTCGAAGGGAAGCGCGAGACGCTGCTGCAGATGCTGTGCAAGCGCTTCGGCGAAGTGCCGGCGGCGATGCGGACGACCATCGAGACGACCGAAGACTTGCAGCAGTTCAAGGAGTAGGTGGACGCCGCCCTCGACGCCAAGACCCTTGAGGAAGTGGTCATCGCTCCGGCGTCCGCGAAGCCGACGAAACGCAGGAAGTAGCCGCCAGGCGCCGGACGATGGTCGAGATCAGTCCAGGTAGGATCCTGGACGTGGTAACGTGGGTCACCAGCCCGAGGCGCCAGCGAGGACTCTCCACAGCAGGGGCGGATCCCCGCTCCACGGGAAAGGAAAAGGGAAACACCGCAGATGGCAATGAGTAAATCAGTCCAGGCAGCCGCAGACCCGGAAACCGAAGCTCTGATCGCGGCTACCCGGCTCGAACCTGCCACGGTAGGCGGCGTGACAGTAACTGGCGCCATCGACCCAGGATCCGCCGCGCAACACACGGGCCTTGCCATTTATGCTGCCTTGAGGATCTGTTGAGTTGTTTTGCGGATAAGGCCCGTACCAGTCCTGGCACCACTCCCAGACGTTGCCGTGCATGTCGTACAGCCCCCAGGCGTTCGCCGGAAAACTGCCAACCGGAGTGGTCTGCTGCCGATACTGGCCCTTCCTGCCCTTGCCGTAGGGATGGTGGCCGTCGTAGTTGACTTGTTCGGGCGAAACCGTCTCCCCGAAGGAGAACGGCGTAGTCGTGCCGGCGCGGCAGGCGTATTCCCATTCCGCCTCCGTCGGCAGCCGGTACGCCGCCCTGCCCGCTTTCAGATTGAGTTGCTTGCAAAACTCCTGGCAGTCCTCCCACGACACCATCTCCACGGGGCGATCATCACCCTCAAAGTAGCTGGGATTGTCGCCCATCACTGCCCGCCACTGTGCCTGCGTGACGAGATAGACACCCACGAGGAAGCCCTTGGTCAACGTGACCCGATGCTGCGTCTCAATGGCTAACCGAGCCGTCTCGTCCGCCGGGTAGCCCATCAGGAAGCTGCCAGCCGGGATCCATGCGAGTTCCATGCCGAGGGCGTTGCTGAGAATATCCCCCGGTTGCCGCGGCTTCGGCGCTGCCGGGGCGCCGGTGGGGGACTCGCGGACAGATATGGGGAGAGGTGGAGGGGTTGAGCCGTGCCCGGCAGGGCGCGGCCCCGGTAAAGCACCTTGCTCGCAGACAGATATGGGGAGAGGTGGAGGGGTTGAGCCACTGGCCGCCCTGGACAACACCGGTGGGGG
>JBBRPS010000636.1:0-6186 GCA_038227745.1 Gemmatales bacterium
AGGCGATCCTGCAGGTGCGGGCGGACCACCTGAGCGAGGACCAGCCGCTGGAGGCGTTCTGGCAGCGCCGGCAGGCGGCGGCCACGGGCCAGCGCCCTTACCGCCGTGCCGGCTGATTACGAACCATGTCGTGCGCCCGGTTTCCCGCCACATCTCTTGTCTCGACCCCATCGTTCCGAATCGCCGCCGTCCCGCCGTGCCGTTTCCCGCGAGCGAGAAGTGACGTGGTGGACGGGCGTCGGGAGAGGTACAATGCCGGGGGTCAATGCTCCCGAATCGTTCGAGGCCCCAGGCATCGGGTGTCTCATGCAAATGGTCAAAATCCAGATTTCGGATGCGGGAGGGCGGGCGAAGGCCCTCGTCGAAATGGCCCGGCGCGGACGGGTCATCTGCTTGCCGGAGGACGCTTTCGTGGTCCCGGAAGCGGCGCTGACCCTCCTGCAGTCCCTTGGCGTTCCCTACCAGGAACTGGGGCGGGGGGGCTTCGATTATGCGGAAAAGGCGCTACGAGATTCTGTTGCCGCTCAAACACAATGACGGCCGCGACGTCCCGCCCGAGTTGTTCGAGCAAACCAGGGGAGAACTCGTCGCCCAATTCGAGGGCGTGTCCCTTGAGCCGAATGTAATCCGCGGGATCTGGGTTCACGAAGGCGCTCGCTACGAGGACGAGTTGCTCCGGTTCTTGATCGACGTCGAGGATACGAGTGAGAACGAGGAGTTCTTTGTCCGGTACAAAAGCACCCTGCTGCAGCGATTCGAGCAAGTCGAAATCTACCTCGCGTCTTACGAAATCCGCAGACTGTAAGCCCTGTGACGGAAGGAAGACAGGCATCTTTTTCGTCACGCCGGTTATTTACTTCTTCGATGGATGTTGCTCCGTCCCCCAACGGACTTCGCCATTAACGGTTAGCTGGAACGGCGGCGAGACGAAGTTTAGGTCCCGATGAGAGAGTCCTGGGACGTTTACATTGCGGTAGGGACTCGTCTCCAGCTGAATCCCGATCCGAGCCCGCCCGTGGGGCGGGGTGTCCCCTCTCGGTCCCCAGTCCGTGTAGAGATTATCCACCGAGAAGGTCGCTCCGCTGACGTTGATCTTGAAGTCTTCCCCTTTCATGTCACTCAGGACATAGGAAAACTTCCCTTCCAAGACCACCTTGAAGTCGTCTCTTTTGCCGCGTAGGACCCATTTTCTGGACTGCGGCGAGCGCCACCTGCGGACGAGGAGATACGCTTTACACCGATTGAGTGCCTTCACAAGCGCCTCCTCGGAGGGGCCGCCGCCCTTTGGGATTGCCTGGATGTCCACGGCACTCATTCTCCGGCACAACTCGCCGAGGGGAAAGGGGCCGAGGACCATCACCTCCTGATCCACTTCCGCCGGTTGACGCCTGGGAGCGTCCTGCGCTCCGTTGCAGGCTGCCGGAAACCCAGCCCCTGCGGCCACCAGCACAATTACCCATGCCTGCTGCCAGCTCATGGCCACTCCTTTCGCCAAACCGGACATCGCTGCAGCTGCCTGCGTGCGGCTGCAGCGATGGAATACGAGACACGGAAGGTTCGTTTCGTCTGAGCCTCTCTTCCTACAGTAACCCGTCAGCCAAAGAGATTCAGGATCGGCTGCCCCGTGCTGACCGGGTGCGTAAAGCCGTCCGCCCCGAGCCGCGTCTCGGGCGGCACACCCAGCGCGTGGAACAGCGTCGCCCCGAAGTTCTCCGGCGTCACCGGGTTGTCGCGCACGTAGCCGCCGTGCCGGTCCGACGAGCCGTAGACCGTGCCGCCGCGGATGCCGGCACCCGCCAGCAGCGCCGAGTAGCACGCCGGCCAGTGATCGCGGCCCGCCCCGCTGATCCGCGGACTGCGGCCGAACTCGCCCACCATCACCACCAGCGTGTCGTCAAGCAGGCCGCGCACCTCCAGGTCCTCCAGCAGCGCCGACACCGCCTCGTCCACGCGCGGCAGCGCCCAGCCCAGGCCGAAATGGCCCGTCCCGAAGATGCTGCCCAGGCCCGCCCCGTTGCCGTGCATGTCCCACGTCTGCACGTTGCGGAAGCGCTCGCCCGGCGGCAGGCCCGTCCAGGCCGTCACGCTCACCAGCCGCACCCCCGCCTCGATCAGCCGCCGCGCCATCAGCAGGTTCTGCCCCAGTGGATATCGCCCGTAGCGGTCGCGCACCGCGGCCGGCTCCAGCCCGAGGTCGAACGCCCGCCGTGCCTCGCTCCCCGTCAGCAGCTCGAACGCCCGCTCCTGGAAGCGGCGCATGTTGCCCGCGCCCGGGGCGCCGGCCAGGGCGCCCGGCCCTGACGCAACGGCGCCCAGCAGGCCCTGCCGCCGCGCCAGCCGCTCGGCGGGGACGTCACGGTGCGTGTCGAACGCGGTGAAGCGGAAGTTTGGGGCCGCAGGGGTGTCCAGGTCGGTGCCCACGCGCAGCGGACTGTACGCCGCCCCGAGGAAGCCGCCGTTGAGGTAGCGCGGCTGCACGTCGCCGGCCAGGTTTTGCAGCCAGACGTAGGACGGGATGTTCTGCGTCGCCGGCCGCAACCGCGCCATCACGGAGCCGTAATAGGGCGTGTTCTCGACCGGGTTGGAGTGGCCGGTCATGCAGACGTGCATGCCGCCGTCGTGGCCGCCGTTGCGGTGCGTCATCGAACGCACCAGGCAGTAGCGGTCGGCCATCCGCGCCAGGCGCGGCAGCAGCTCGCACACCTGCATTCCCGGCACGGAGGTGGCGATGGGCCGGTACGGGCCGCGCACGTCCTGCGGCGCGTCGGGCTTGAGGTCGAGGCTGTCGATGTGGCTGGCGCCGCCGTACTGGACAATGAAGATGCACGACTTCTCGCCGCCGCGCCCCGCGGGCCGGTTCGCGGGGGCACGCGCCCAGAGCAGTTCGGGCAAGGTCAGGCCGAGGACGCCGACGCCTCCCGCCTGGAGAAGCCGGCGGCGCGTGATGCCTCTGGACGGCTGGGCCGCTGTCGCTGCGTGACGGTTCATGAGAGTTCCCCCCTTGCGGGCGTCGCCGCGCCCACTCTCCCCGATCGTAACCGACCGGCGGCGCCCGGGGGAGTCTAATCGGTCCGGGTCGCCGCGGCCGTCGCCTCGACGTAGCATGAACCGAGGTCGATGGATTGACGGGAATCGGACGGAGGTCGGCGCGCCGTGTCGGACGCTCCCACGCACACGTTTGAGGACGTCGCCTGCACGGTCTGCGGTTGCGTCTGCGACGATCTGCGGCTGACCGTGGAGGGCGGCCGCATCACGCACATGCAAGGCGCCTGTCCGCTGTCCGAGCCGTGGTTGCGGGCGCAGAACTCGCGCCACCCGCCGGCCGCCGAAATCGAGGGCCAACCCGTCGCGGCCGAGGCGGCGCTGGCCCGTGCGGCGGCGCTCCTCGGCGCGGCCCGCGCCCCGCTGGTCTACGGCCTGTCGCGCAGCAGCACCGCGGGGCAGCAGGCGGCCATCGCGCTGGCCGACCGCCTCGGCGCCACCATCGACACCACCGCATCGCTGTGCCACGCCCCTTCCGTCGTGGCCCTGCAGGAGGCCGGCGAGTCCACCTGCTCGCTGGGCGAGGTGAAGAACCGCGCCGACCTGGTCGTCTTCTGGGGCTCCAACCCCGTCGAGTCGCACCCGCGCCACTTCGAGCGCTACTCCCTATATCCGGTCGGCGAATTCCTCCGCGGCGGCCGCTCCGAGCGCTTCGTCGTCGTGGCCGACGTCGCGCCGACGCCGAGCAGCGCCGTCGCGGACCTGTTCTTGCCGGTCGAGCCGGGTCGCGACTTCGAGGCGCTGTGGACGCTGCGCGGCCTGGTCCGCGCCGTGCCGCCCGCACCGGGGTCGGCCACCGGGGCGCCGCTGCCGCTGCTGACGGACCTCGCGCGGCGGATGAAGGCGTGCCGCTTCGGCATCGTCTTCTTCGGCGTGGGGTTGAGCATGAGTGGCCTGGGGCACCGTTCCGTCGAGGCGCTGCTGCGCCTGGTGAGCGACCTGAACGACCACACGCGCTTCTACGCACGCCGCATGCGCGTGCAGGGCGACGTGGCCGGCGCCGATACAGTGCTGGCCTGGCAGACGGGCTATCCATTCAGCGTCAACCTGGGGCGCGGCCATCCGCGCTTCAACCCCGGCGAGTTCTCCGCGCAGGAGGTGCTCGAGCGCGGCGAGGTGGACGCCTGCCTGCTCGTCGGCGGCGAGGGCGTGCGGATGCTCTCGGCGGCGGCCGCGGCGCAGCTGCGGCGCATACCCACGGTCCTCCTCGATGAGGCCATCGCGGAGCCGCCACTGCCGGTTACCGTACGCTTCACGACCGCGGTCTACGGCATCCACCGCCCCGGGACGGCCTACCGCATGGACGAGATCCCCATCCCGCTCCGCGCGGTCCTGCCGACGGACTATCCCGACGACGCCGAGGTGCTGCACGCCATCGAGAAGCACCTGCCCGGTGAGGCGGGGGGTACCTAGTGCCCCGTCAACGCTTAATTTTGGGGTCACGGAGTCGGCTTTTTGCAAGGATTCCCGCTGGATTGCACAGTAGCAACCCCAAAATTAAGCGTTGATGGGGCACTAGTACCGATACTCCACGCCGAGCACCAGTCCCTGCGCCCAGAAGTCCGAGCCGTTGAAGGAGAACCGCGGCGCGGGCGCCCCGAACAGCGTGCCGCCGCGCGTGCCCAGCGGCAGCTGCGTCGCGTTGACGTTCCGGTCGATCTGGTCGCCGGGCCGGGCCAGCTCGCTCAGGTAAAGGAAGTTGTAGCCCACGAACAGCCGCGTCCGGTCGCGCAGCACCACACCAACCCGGACGCTCCCCTCGGGCACGACGCCGAACATGTCGCGCGTGAAACGGCCGCTGTTCGTGGGCAGCGCCAGCGTGCCGCCGCGCTGAAGCACCTCCCGCGCCCCCGCCCGCGCCGTGGCACTGACGCCGTTGATCCGCACCACCTCCACCGTGTCTCCCAGCGCGATCTTGCCCATCACGCCCAGGAAGAAACGCCCCTTGCGCAGCTCCCCACGCAGGCCGACCTGGCCGCCGAAGAAGCGGTTGTGGCCGTCGAACTGGTCCGCCGCCCCGACGCTCATGCCCACGGCGCCGCTGGGCGTCTGGAAGCGGTCGGAAAGGTAGGCGATCTGCAGGCCCTCATCGACCTCCAGGTAGCGGAAGCCGACCAGGCCGTCGAGGTACACGGTGCCGTTGCCCAGGAAGTTGAAGACCGCATTCAGCTCCGCCCCCTGGACGCGCGACGAGGCGTCCACGGTGACGGTGCCGCGCGCGAAGCCGGGGAAGGCCACCGTCTGCGCCTGCTCGGTGGCGGAGGATACGTCGAAGTAGGGCACGCCGAGCGCCGCCGAGCCGAGAGTGCCGGGGCTGGACGCCCCGACGCTGTTCGTGCGTGTGCCGAGGAAGAAGTAGTTGCCTTCCAGGCCGAGCGTCTGCGAGGAGTCGAGGGCCACGCCGAGGGTGAAACGGCCGCCGGAATGGTCCCGGCCTTCCAGTTCGTTGCCGCCGCCCGCCAGTATGGTGGTGGCGGAGTTCGGCAGCACCGCCGACGTGCTCGCCGTGTTCGCGGTCGCCACGGCCGGCATCCGGGTACTCCGGGTCCACCACAGCAAGTATTCCATGCCCTGCCACTCGCGGCCGAGGGCGCCAACATTGGAGGCGGGGGCATCGTCGAAGGACTGCGGCGGCTGGCGCGGGGGCGGCAGGTTGCTGGCGCCCTGGCGGGCGTACGGTCCCGGCGCCAGGGCGGGGGCGTCTTCGGTGGCCGGCGCCAGCACCGCCTGGCCAAAGGCGGTCTCGACGCCCAGCAGAGACAGCAGCGCGGCGAGAAGGGATGTTCGCATGGCGCCTCCTGGGGCCCCGCGCGGAGGAGACGGCCTCCGGGCGGTGGGGTTCGTGTTCGGGGAATTGAGGGCGTGTACTATTCCGACTGCCGGGCTGGCTGTCCAGAGCAAAACGCGGCGCCCCCGGGCGTGGCAAGCCGGGGGAGGTGAGCCCGCGGGAGCAGGTGCGGCAAGCTGATATACTGACAAAGAACGGCACGGCCAGGAAAGACGTCCTCGTTTAGCCGCGAGCGGTGGGGCCCCTGCCCCGTCCCGGGCCCCCGCCCCCGGGTCGGGGGAGACCCCGCGCCCCCCCCGCTCGGGGGGCGGGGGCACCCCCCCCGGGCCAAACCTGTGGGGGGGGGCGCGGGCCAC
>JBBRPS010000637.1:0-6175 GCA_038227745.1 Gemmatales bacterium
CGGAGGCCGTGGTCCTGCCCCTGGCGTCGCTTGCCCTGCTGCTGGCGGTGTACGGCATCGCGGAGGTGCTGTACGCCGTCACCCGGCCACTGGTCCTGCCGCCGCCCGGGGAGCGGGAGCAGCACGGTTAGGACCTGCGCGGCAATAAGTGTCGCCGCTTGCGAGTGCGCGTGCAGCGCGCCTCCTTAAAACAGACAAGGAGACAAGGAGAAGACAGCGCCCTCGGGTAGTCACCCGTGGGCTGTCTTCTCCTTGTCTCCTTGTCTGTTTTCCCCTTACCGTCCGGGGACAGTCGCCCCGACCGGCTGGATGGCGTTCGGTACGGCCCCGCCGACCTGGCCGGGGTTGAGCCGGGCCAGCGCCTGCTCGGCCTCGACGCGCACCCGCGGGTCGGTGTCGGCCTTGAGCTGCTGCAGGGCGGCCACCACTTGCGGGTCGTTCACCCGCAGCCGCGCCAGGCCGTACACGCACGCCGAACGCACCGTCGGGGCCGGATCCTGCGACGCCACCGCGAGCAGCAACGGCACCACCTGCGGGTTGCCGCGCGGGTCCAGCGTCGCCAGGTTGTTCACCGCCCACTCACGCTGCGACGGGTAGCTGCTCGTCTTCAGCACCGCGATCATCTGCAGCACCTCGTCGTTGACGGCCGACTGGTTTGCCGTCTTGCCCGTCTGCACCGCCGGTCGGTCCATCGCCGGGTTGCGCGGCTGGCTCATCTGCCAGCCGCCGCCGGGCGGCACGCCGTACGGGTTCGGCATCCCGTACGGGTTGGGCACGGGCTGCTGCACGACCGGGTTCGGCGCCTGAGGACCCTGATACCCGTAAGGCACGTTGCCCCGCGCCATCTGGGCGGGCACCGTCATCGCGCCGGCCTGCGCCATCGGGCCGTAGTACCCGTACGGGTAGGCCGCGGCCATCGGTTGCTGCATGCCGTAGTACGGGTTCGGGGCGTAGCCGGCCTGTCCCATCGGATAGCCGTAAGGCATCGGCGGCCGCTGCGCCATGGGGGCGTAGGCGCGGTTCTGCATGGCCATCGGCGGATACCCCGGGGCCATCCCCGGCTGGCCCATCATGGGCGGGTAGCCTGGGACCATGCCGACCTGGCCCGGCATCTGGCCGTAGCCCGGCGCCATTGCCTGCTGCCCCATCATGGGCTGGCCGGACGACGGCAGGTAACCCTGCGGCGCCGCGTTCTGGCCGCCCGGGGGCGGTGGGGGCGAGAAGGCGTTGACGAACTTGTCGTTGGGCTGCGGCGCTTGCGGGATCGAGGGCACCGGCGGCAGCGGCGGCTGTTTCGGCTGCGGCACCGTCACGATCGGCACGGGCACGTAGCGCACGGGCCGCTCCAGGCCGTTGTTGGCCGCCAGGACGGATTGCGCCCCCAGGGGCATCTGGCCCGGGCCCAGCACCATCGCCGCCGGGGTGGCCACAGTCGCCGGCGTGGGCAGCGGGGCCTTCGGGGCCGCGACCGTCGTCGGGGCGGGGAGCGGAGTACTCGGCGACGGGGGGGCCGGGGAGAGCGGAGGCGTTGGCGCCTTCGCGGGGAGGGCACTGGCCTGGGGCTCCGACCAGAAGCTGGGCACCTTCTGTTCGACCTTCCTGCTGGCGAAGTCTTCCGGCCGCGTCAAGGGATCCCTCTTCGGCGCGGTTTCCGTCACCGAAGCCGGCGGCAGCGCCGCGGTCGGGACACTGCCCGGCGAGGGCAGCTTCGCCTTGACGGGGTCCTTCTTCTCCAGCATCGCCCTTTCCAGAGCGGCGACGGGCTTCTTCTCCGCCGTCTTCACCGGGGAGTCGTCCCACGACTTGCGCCAATCGCTCGGGCGCGGGGCCTCGACGGCGGGGCTCGGCGCTGCCTGGGCGACCGGCGCCGCCGGGAGCGCGGGCTTCGGGGCGGCCTGCACCACCTGGACCGGCTTCGGGGTTGCGGGAACGGGTTGCGCCTCCTGGGGCGGCTTCTGGGCGACCTGGTTCTGGGAAGCGTTGGAGCGGCCGCCGAACCAGTTGTGGATCCGTGTCAGCAGGCCGGGGGAGCGCGGCGTCTCTTGCACCACCACCGGGGCTGGGGTTGCCTGGACGACGACCGGGGCCGGCGGCCGGCGGAACAGACGACCCCGTCTGGTCGCCACGCCACCCTCGAAGGTCGGCGCGGGGCCTTCCACGATGACCTCGGGAGAGTAGTCCGGGGGCAGCGGTGCGCCGGCGGGCGGCGTCTTGTAGCGACCCCAGTGGAAGATCCGGGCGGCGATCTCCTTGAAGTGGGCGCCGGGCGGCGCGTCGGCAACGGGCTGGGCCGGGCCGGTCTCGACGATCGTCAGGATCTCGCCGGTCTCGACGGCCTGCATCTGGCAGGCGATCTGGCCGTCGGTCAGGACCCAGCGCTTGAGGACCTTGCACTTCATGGGCAGGCGGCCCGCTTCCTGGATGATGCGGTACTCGGCGCCGTCGCTGCTGCTCCCGCTGCCCATCTCCGGGACCGGAGCGAGCTGGGCCGAGGCCGGCATCGGCTCGATCCGGTCGCCCTGCACCGCGGGGGGCGGCGGGGCGCCCTGTTTGACCCCGGTCTGCACGACGCGGCCGGACATCTGGGGCATCGGCATCGGAGCGCCGCCCCCCGGCAGCGGGCCGCCGTCGCCCTCGAAGATGGTGTCCACCTTGCCGGTGGTGAGCGACTGGATCTTGTGCGCGACCCCCCCCTTGGGGAGCGCCGTCGATTCGAGGACGCGGTATTGCTCTCCCGTCTCCCCGATGCTGATAATCCGCCCGGGGCTTTGCTCGGGGGCGGGAGACGTCGGCACGGTATGCTGCCCGTGGGCCGCGCTGGCCCAGGCCAGCGTCAGCACGAGGGCCCCTTTCCAGTTGGACCGGACCATCGGACGTGTCTCCTTTCAACGGGGACGTGGGGCCCCTGCCGCAGCCCTCTCGGGAAGCCGTCGGCGGCCTGTGTGAGCTTGGCGCGGCACCCGGCGCGGGGCGGTCACGTGGCGGCGCGTGAGCGCAGTTGCCCGGCGCTCCGGCTTGCGCCCGGGGTGCCATTCAGTCCTTAGTTATCGGCTGTAACGAGCGTGTGCATCAGTTTGAGTTTGCCGAGACGGCAGCGGTGCCGCCGGCGGCGAAGGCAGGCTGGGCAAGAAAGGAGGAGCGGTCACCACGCCAGGCAACTCGCGTCGAAGACCGGGCCCTCGACACAGACGCGCCGGTAGTCCCACCCTTCCGCGGTCCGCACCCGTGTCACACAGCTGAAGCAGATGCCGACGCCGCAGGCCATCGGCGTCTCGAGGGAGAGGTGGCAGGGTATCCCGCGGTGCTCGGCGAGGGCGGCGAGCGCCCGCAGCATCGGCTCGGGGCCGCAGCCGACGAGGTGGCCGGGCAGCGCGTGCTGTTCGAGGAGTTGCGTGACGAAGCCGTGGAATCCGAGCGAACCATCGTCGGTGGCCAGGTGAACCTCCGCCCCCGCGGCGCGGAAGTCCTCGACGCCCGCCGCAAGGTCGGCCGTGCGGACGCCGTAGTAAACCGCCACGCGCCGACAGCCCCGTCGCGCCGGCCGTCCCGCGTAGCCGCGGCCCCCGAGCAGTTCGCGGGCGTGGGCCAGGAAAGGCGTCTGGCCAATGCCGCCCGCCACCAGGCCGACGCTGTCCGGGTCGCGGAGTTCGGGGAAGCCGTTGCCCAGCGGCCCCCATGCCTCCACGCGGTCGCCGGGGCGCAGCTCGGCGAGCAGGCGCGTGACCTTGCCGACGACGAGATAAACGACGTCCACGCCGGCGGGCCGGTCATGCGGGTCGAGGAAGGTGTCGTACAGGGCGAAGGGCCGGCCGAGGAGGGGGTCGCTGCCGCCGGGCAGGCGGAGCATGAGGAACTGTCCCGGCCGGATGGCGGCGGCCATCTCCGGCGCCTGGAGGCGGACGCGCCAGGTGTCACGGGCGAGGAGCACGTTCTCGACAACCGGGACGGTCCCGTGGAACAGGCGGGGGAGGCCGGGAGCGAGATCGCTCATGCGTCGCTACCCTGAGAGGCCTGTTCGGTCTGCTTGCGGGGCCGCTTCGCGGCGACCTCGCGGAGGGCCTGCACCTCCGCGACGGTGAGGCGGCGCGACTTGCCCGAGGCCAATTCGCCGAGGGGCACCGGGCCGATGGCGATGCGCCGCAGGCGCAGGACCTTGTGGTCGAGGCGGGCGAGCATGCGGCGGATCTCGCGGTTCTTGCCCTCGCTGAGGGTGATGCGCAGCCAGGTGCCGCCGCGCTCCGCCTTGAGGCGCTTGACGCGGTTGGCCTTGACGTGGCCATCGCTCAGCCACACACCCTTGAGCAGCTGCCGGGTGTCGTCCGTGGTCGGGACGCCGGCGACCAGGACGACATAGGTCTTCTCGACGCCATAGCGCGGGTGCATGAGGCGGTTGGCGAGGTCGCCGTCGTTGGTCAGCAGCAGCAGGCCCTCGCTGGCCTCGTCGAGCCGGCCGACGGTGTAGACACGCTGCGTGATGTGCGGCACGAGGTCGAGCACGACGGGGCGCCGTGCGGGGTCGCGGTTGGTGCAGAGGTAGCGGCGCGGCTTGTTGACGACCCAGTAGACGTGGCGCTCGCTGCGAATCGGGTCGCCGTCCACGCAGACGCGCTGGCCCGGCTCGACCCGGGTGCCGAGGTCGCGCACGGTACGGCCATCGATCGAGATGCGGCCGGCGGTGATGAGTTGCTCGCAGTGGCGGCGCGAGCCGACGCCGGCGTGGGCGAGGTATTTGTTGAGGCGGTCGGGGGTCGGTTCGTCCTGGGGGTTCACGGCAGAGGCTCCGGCAGCAACGGTCACGGGTCGTTCAGTCTTCATTCTCCCCTCTCATTGTAGCGATACGGCGGCAGACTGCGCCCCTGTCTTCGTCTCGCTTCGCCCGGCGGCTCGCTGGAACATGGCCCACGCTGCACTCAGAACGTCAGGCCGCGCCGGCGCAGCCACTCCGCCAGGCGGTCCGGGTAATCCGTCGTGATACCGTCCACCCCCCAGTCCAGCAGCCGCTCCCAGTCGTCCGCCTCGTTGACAGTCCACGGCACCACCTGCACGCCGTCGTCGTGGAGCTGACGCACCTGCGGCGCGTCGAGGAACTCGTAGTCGGGGCAGTAAACGTCGGCGCCGGCGGCGCGGGCCAGCGACGCCGGCGCCACCGGGGCGGTGCCGGCACCCAGGACCGCCGTCCGGAGCGCCGGCTCCAACCGCTTCACGCCGCGCACGCAGCGGTGGTCGAAGCTGCGCACGGAAGCCCGGGCGGTGAGCCCCGCCCGCCGCACCGCCTCGACGACCCGGCGCTCCAGCAGCGCCGGGCCGCCCGCGTCGTAGCCGTCGCCCAACAGCTCCGGGCGGAACGGGACGCGCTTCAGTTCCAGGTCAAAGCGCACCCGGCGCGCCGCGGCCCGCTGCCCGTCCGCCTTGCCGGCGGCGGCACCGGCCTGGCCCGCGTAGGCCTCGGCGAAGGCGAACAGCTCGTCCAGTGTCGGCGGGGTGCAGGGGTCGAGGCCGCGGGCCGCGGCGAACGCGCTAGCCAAAGGTGTGACGCCGGGATCCTGGCCGGGGAAGCGGCGCGGGTCCGGGTTGCGGTCGGCGCGGTAGCCGCGCAGCTCGGTGAGTGTCAGGGCCCGCAGCAAAGGCCGCGTGGCCGGGTCCGGCCCCGTCGCGCCGGGCAGCAGCCGGCACCGCCGTTCGCTCAGGGCCGCGTCGTGGAACAGCACCGGCACGCCATCGGCCGTCAGATGCACGTCGGTCTCGACGCTCGTCGCGCCGGCGTCGAAAGCGGCCTCGAACGACGACAGCGTGTTCTCCGGTCGCAGGCCGCGCGCCCCCCGGTGGCCTTGCAGGTCGAATGTCGGTGCCGCCATGCGCTTTCTCCCGGGGCAAAGAACGGCCGCGAAACGGCCGGCCAGCCAGCGGCCCTCCCGGGGAAGCACGTGGAAAAAACGGCTTCCCCGGCGTGTCACCGCCCTGACACACCGGGCGGCGCGGTTTTCCGGTTGAGGCTTCCCGTCCTGTCACAGTATAATCAGCCGTATCCTGAAGGGTCTCATTGTCCACCTGCCCCGAGCTGATGGGTGCCACTGCTATGGCAAGGGAATCCTCTGAAAGCCTGTGCCACAAAGCCCAGCGGGCCATCGCCAGCGGGGACAACGAGCTGGCGCGCCAGCTCTACCTCCAGGCGCTC
>JBBRPS010000638.1:0-6166 GCA_038227745.1 Gemmatales bacterium
GGGCGCGCGTGGTGAACATCGAGCAGCCGGTGGACCTGTACGAGGTGGCGCCGGCGGAGGAGCAAGCCCGGCGGGCGTTCTTCGCCGAGTCGGAGGCGGCCCTCGATGCACTGGAGGCGGGCGACTTCGCGGCGGCCGCGCAGCAGGCCGGGGCGCTGCTGATGGCCAACCCCGGCGACGGGCCGCTGCTGCTGACGCTGAAGCGGGCCACCGACGGGCTGCTGGAGACCGCCGCCTTCGACCCGGTGTGGACGCCGCCCGGCAAGTGACCGCCCGGCCGGGCTCGTCGACGCAGACTGAAGGAGGTCGGTCGGTAGGGGTGGCGAACCGCGTCGAACCTCCCGCCCCAGACCTGCACGACTACGAACATCAGGTCGAGCAGCAGGCAGGCCACCACGTCAACAGCAGCGGCGACCTACACACGGGCCGGACTTCTCAGCGACCACACGTCTGGCGGGAAGGGCGGCAACGCCAGCTTGTCGAAGCTGTTCCGCCTCGACGAGGGCGGTGGCCACCGCTCGGCTCTTAGCGAGACCGGACCGGCAACTCCGCGCGGGAAAAATGTCGGGAGCGGCGAGCCTCGCCCGCTGGGCACGGGTAACGCCATGACGGCAGCAGGCCGAAGTCGCGCTCCTCCGCCGCCTTTCTCCGGGGCTGGTCCGGCGCCTACTTCACCAGGCGCCACCCCGACCGGTCGGCGCTGAGGGCGGTGTGGCCCTTGTAGCGGTCGTTCACCCTGTGCATCTCCTCGATCGTGTCGAAGAAGCCCACGACGTGGGCAGCGCTGAACGACGCGCCGGCCTTGACCGGCTTGCCGTGGACCTCCTCGATCATGACGAGGATCCCGCCGGGCCGCTGGCTGCACCACGCCTCGTAGACGACCGACGGCTCGAGCGTCATGCCCGCCAGCCAGGGGCCGTCCTTCCCCGTCTTCCTGTCCCGCAGGTGGTACGCGCGGATGAAGTGCCGCGGCGTCCGGTGCGTGTCCCGCCGGTAGCCGAACTTCCGGTCGGGCGGGAACGGCGTGAAGAACTCCCCGGCCGGGATGCGCAGCCCCTGGGGGCCGCTCAGGTAGCTGAGGTAGACCTCGCTGAACGTGTCCCCCTTCTCGTGGCGGACACAACCCGGCGTGTCGTTGCGGAGGAACATCTCGTCCGAGTCGTTGACGCTGTCGATCCGGTCCATCAGGACGAAGTACCGCTCGCCCCTGGGGAAGACGACCAGTTGCGTCCACCGCGACCCGGCTTTGCGGCCGGGGGCGGCGTACTCGTAGCGGTAGGTCGTCTGGACCGCGACGAAGTCCTTGCCGCGGATGACGTCGGGCCGAACGGGCTTCATGCGGTGGCAGAGCTGCGGCCCCTCGACCATGCGCTTGCGGTGGCTGCTGCCGTGGGCCAACAGGGCGTAGGACCGCCGCGCCGGGTCGGCCTCGTTCGCGTACCAGGTGTAGCGGCCGACGCCGTGCCCGTCCGGGGCGATCACCTTGTCGCCCCAGGCCGCGTCGCTGCCAGCCTCCATGAGCCAATCGACGACCATTAGCCCGTCGCCGGCTTCGCGGAAGCCGGTGGCCTTGTCGAGGAACGACCCTTTCTCGATGCCGGTCATCCAGTGTTTGGGGTCCTTCTTGGGGATGACGGCCTCGAGCTTGTCGGTCTCGATCTTGATTGCGCGGTCGTCCTCGGTGACGCGCGCCCACGGTCTGTCCCCGGGCGGAGGGGCGAGGGGCCGTCCGGCGGCCGCAACGGCGGTGAGTGACGCGGCCAAGGACAGGCAGGCGAAGCAGGGTTTGGAAAGACTCATACGGGGTCCTTAATTCAGGAATTTCTGGCGGATGGACTCGGGGGCGCGTGGGCGTAGGCGACGGCGTTGCACACGTCCACGAACCGCCCCAGCAGCCCCGCAGCGCCAGCGTCCGCTCACCCGGATCGCGCTTAGGTCCCTCGGCCTGGTGGAACTAGGCGATGGCGTCCTGGAGGGAGTCGCCGCGGATGAAGCGCATGGCGTAGAAGGGCCGGCCGTCGTCATAGGTCTCCAGGCCGTAGACGGGGACAATGCCCGGGTGCTCCAGGCCGCCCGTCACCTCCGCCTCCAGCACGAAGCGCGTGCGGCTGTGCGGCTCGTCGGCGTAGGGATCGCGGATCTCTTTGAATGCCACCGCGCGGCGCAACTCCTCGTCCAGGGCAACGGACACCTGGCCGCGTCCGCCTTTCGCGTGCGGCCGCAGTACGCGGTAGCGCAGCCCCGACGAGGTCGGCGTGCCCACTGAGGCCGCGCGCGAGGCGAAGGGATCTTCCTCTCCCTTACAGGCCACAGAGACGTGGGCGAGGCTGCCGTGCAGGTCGGGGTCGGCGACCTGCTCCAGTTCCTGCCGCACCGAGCCGACGGACGAGACGGCCGCGAGGCTCTTCGCGGCGTCACCGCCGTGCATCTCCAGATGCTTCTGCACGAGCGCCTCCAGCAGGGCGCTGGCGTCCTCGCGCAGGGCGCCGTGCTCCTGGAGGATAAGGCCGAGCGGCCTGTTCTTCTCCAGCACCCAGGCGTGCATCGCCTTGACGAGGGCGTCGCGGCTGTTGAAGTCCATCTGCAACGCCAGGATGCCGAAGAGGAGATTGCGGTCGCTCCGAGCGGGCGGAGGGGGCGCGGGTCCGGGCATGAAGCGGCACCTCGTCGTTGGGGTTCGCCGGCCTGGGTCGCCGCGCGACGACGCGGGCGCGTGCAGAGAGCGTCCGGTCAACTGTAGCCGACCGGGAGGCGGGTGGCGAGGGAAAAGGCCGGGCGGGGTGTGCCGGACAGTCCCAAGCCCGCCTCACCGCTGGCGCCAGTCCCGGACCGGGTCCGGTGACACTGGCGCGCCCGAGGAGCGAGAAGTGTGATGCCGGGTGCCAGGGGACCACCGCCGCCCGCGCCGCGGCCCGCGCGGGGCGTCCGTGGCGTCGGCCAGCCCGAGGGGGCGCTGAGCAGGGCGGCCGCCGGGGGCGCCGACCCTCTCGAACGCCGCGCCATCGCACGCGCCGCGGCTTGCTCGAACGAGCTTGCCCTGGAATCCACAGGGTGGTCGAGAAGGCGGGTGAGCACCACCCGCGTCGCCACCACCCGGGGTCGAGAACGCGGACCTCTACCAGCGCCTGGCCTACACCGTCGCCGCCGACCTCTTCGGTGCTCTGAGGATTTATGCGGCGGGCACGAACCGCCACGTCTACGGCGTCAAAAGCGGCGGGCGGCCAGTTATCTTAACGGCCGTAAAAATAGGCGGCAGCGTCGGCGTAGGCGGTCAGAAAGTGGTTAGGGGGGGCGGAGCCAGCACCGCCAGCAGCCGCACCGTCGTAGAACCCCCACGAGTTGATGAGGTCGACGGTCGCTTCGCGCACCTCGGGGTCGGGGTCGCCGACCAAGGTGTGGAGGTCCAGCGCGCTGACCAGGTCCGTTTCCTTCCCGAGGCGGGCGAACACTCGGAGGACGCGGATCTGGTATGTCGGAGCGGCGACAAACGGTCAGCCCGATTTCTTGTTCGGATCGTGCAGCCGCAAGGGATGGGCGGGCATGAGCCCCTGCGGCACCAGCGCACGCAAGGTGGCCAGGGTCTTCACGGCGCTCAAGAGCCGCTGTTGACTGCTCTCTGCCCGCTTCAGCTTGAACGCCACCTGGTCGAGCGAGCTGCCGGCCGGGCTGGCCGCCTGGATCTCCGCGTGCTGGGTGCTCAACCATGCGACGCCGAGCAGATCAACGAGGAGCGCCTCCAGGGCGGTCGAGTGCGGCCCCTTCAACCGGTCTTTCAGCTCGCCGAGCCGACGATTCTTCTGAGAGTGACCACCGCAACTCGACGCACGGGATCGGCACGCTGCTCCTCGTTGCCCTGATCGACGGCGTCACCAGGTCACTCACCGTCTCCGGCGTCACCCTGCTCGCGCTGTCTGTGGCCGCCGTCGCTCTGAGGACATCTGCGCATAATGATCCCGCGGTCCCGCCCGTGCCCTGGTCCCAGAAGACCGGGCGCGGGCGCGACCGTTCTACCGAACTGTGCGCGGTTCGCGAGGCCCTTCCTTCCCTTTAGCTATCGGGCGACGCCGCCCTGCGACGGCTGCCCGCCGAACCCGCGCCGCCTTGCCCAGACCAGCAACGACTCCGCCGCGCCGCAAGACGCCGATGAACAGCGTCGCGGGGATCAGCGCCTCGTCGAAGACCAAGGACGGCGGCGGCGCAGGGCCGCTCCGGGGGGGGCGCGAGGTCGAGCGGAGGAAGCGTACCGTACCCGTCCGCAACCAGCGACCCCTGTGAAGACCGCTGTGCCTTGGCCGGCTGGGACGGTTTCTGCGCTGACGAGGAGGCCGCAGAGCGCGGCAGAGGTCGAAGTGGAGGGGACGCCCCGAACGTCGCGCTCGGGCGGGGCAGCGTACAGAAACCGGCCAAACCGTCCAAACAGGACGCGGTTGCGCTCGGCCCCGCACAGCAGGTCGGTGACGCCGTCGCCGTCCCAGTCCAGCGTCCGCGGTGCCGCCGACCAACCGACGTCCAGGGGCCTGCCGGCGGCGGTGAACAGCAGCCGCGGGTCGTGGAACTCCGGCCGGGACCGGGTGCCGCGGTTAGGGTAGAACAGGCCGTGGCCTCGCCCTCCCGGTCGCGCCAGCGCCGAAGTCGTGGTGAACACCTACCCAAAGGAGTTGCCCCTCCCAGTCCCACGCAGAGGATCGACGTCTTACGCAAGGAGTCTGCCCGAGACTCCCGAACCGGCGGCAGAAGAACCGGCACGAACGGCCGACGTATCCGGTCGAATTCGACGACGCCAGGTCCGTTTGGGTCAGACAGCGCCGGCGGTGTCGCCGGCCATCTGGGCCTCAACCGCTGTGACGTCGCCGGCCACGGGTTGCCCGCGGGGAGCGAAGGCGGTACGCTCCACCGATACGCCTGGACCGCGCCGTACGCCCTGCTCGTCGCGGCACTCAAGCCCCTCGGTCATGTGGACCTGACAGGGGCGGGGTAGTCGCGAGGGGCTCATCGCGAAGCCCCACGCGTTGCTTGCGGGGATGAACGGGACGGAGACGGAGGAGTGGGCGGCTACTCGCCGCCAAAGACCAGAAATCCCTCCCCAGGAGGAAGGTAGTCGGGGCTGGCTGGAAGAGCCCGGCGGGCGCAGGGGGTGGAGGAACCCGTTCGACATTATCCCGCGAGCAGAGTACCTTACCGAACAAGGAGAACGAATGATGAAGCGTTCTGAGTTAACCCTGGAAGACCTGCTCGCCATGGTCCAGCAGCACGGGCAGGACAGTGAGCCGGACCACGAAGTCGGAGACCTGCACGACCTCTGCACGGCGATGTGGGCGGTCCTGACCAGCGCGCAGAGACGGCAAGTGGTGGCGTCGGAAGAGGTCTCCGACCTCATCGAGTCAGCGTGTGTGGAGGTCGAACCGGAAGCCGCTCCCAGGCGGACGGACGATCCGGTAAGCAAGCTGAGCCGTGAAGGGCTGGAAAACATCGTCCGCCGTGTGCGGAAAGCCCTGTGGTGGGACGACCGACGCGGGCAGTGGGACCCGGACAAGGACTGGACCGCCGATACCTGCGTGGAGGCCGGGGCGCCCCTGGAGGAGAACGGTCTTCGCCCGGCCAAGGCAGACCTGCAAGCCCTCCGCGAAGCGGCCGCCGACGAGGCGTGGGAAGGTTACGACCTGGGGGACGTGGGCGTGGTGCAGGGAATGAACGGGTGGGAATACGCCCGGGGGCACGACCAGTGGTCCTGCGTGTTCTTCACGGCGTCCGCGGAAAAGGACCACCCCAGCGAACGGCACGTGTTCGTCGTACGCTTCAAGCCAGGGACAGCCGAGGTGACGGTGACAGAGGTGTCGTGAGTGAAGGGGCCGGGAGATCGATGTTGCCGCTGTCTCGGGGTAAGGCGGCCGCGGGTAATTAATCGGTCCGGGGAGGGGGAGGCGGGATGGTGATAGCCCACTTCTCCAACCCCGGCTGGCGCTGCAGGTGCTTCTCCGTCTCGCGCTTCTCTGCCTTGGTCCGCCGCACGCCCTTGTGGTACGTTTTGGTCACCCGCTCCACACGCGGCGGCTTCCCCTTCCAGCGCAGGTTGCCGGCGTAGCCCAGCACCGCCGCCTCGCTGTCCAACAACTCCCCCCGCCAGTAGTTCTCCAACGCCCCCCAGCAGCGCTCGATCGGGTTGTAC
>JBBRPS010000639.1:0-6164 GCA_038227745.1 Gemmatales bacterium
AGAGGGTAACGGAAAAATCGGTAGCGCTCGCGCGAGACCGTCCCGCGCGAGCGCGAAACGGCAAGCCAGGCGCACTCCGCCGGCGGGGCGCGCCTGGCTTGCCGTTTCGCGCTCGCTTCACAGCTGCGTTTCCGCGATCTCCAGGGCGCGCAACAGGCCCATCGCCTTGTTGAGCGTCTCCTCGCGCTCCGCGGCCGGCACGCTGTCGGCGACGATGCCGGCGCCGGCCTGCAGGTACGCCGTCTGCCCCTTCAGTACCATCGTCCGCAGGGCGATGCACGTGTCCATGTTGCCGCTGAAGTCCACGTAGCCGACCGCTCCGCCGTACGGGCCGCGGCGGCACGGCTCCAGCTCGTCGATGATCTCCATGGCCCGCACCTTGGGGGCGCCGCTCAGCGTCCCGGCAGGCAGGCAGGCGCGCAGCGCGTCGAACGCCGTCCGGCCCTCCTGCAGCCGGCCCGTCACGTTGCTGCAAATGTGCATGACGTGGCTGTAGCGCTCGACCGTCATGACATCGCTGAGCTGCACAGTGCCGTAGCGCGCCACGCGGCCGACATCGTTGCGGCCCAGGTCCACGAGCATGATGTGCTCGGCGCGCTCCTTGGGGTCGGCGATCAACTCGGCGGCCAGCCGGTCGTCCTCCTCCTCGGTCCGGCCGCGGCGGCGTGTGCCGGCCAGCGGGCGGATGGTGACGCGGTCGCCCTCGACACGGGCCATGATCTCCGGCGAACTGCCGACCAGGCATAACGGCCCGGCCTGGAGGTAGAACATGAACGGGCTGGGGTTGACGACGCGCAGGGTGCGGTAGATGTCGAACGGCCTGGCCTTCGTCTCCGCGGTCAGACGCTGGCTGAGGACGACCTGGAAGATGTCGCCGGCTCGGATGTACTCCTTGCATTTCTCGACGGCCGCCTCGTAGCCGCCAGGCGCGAAGTTCGACCGATAGGGCAGCGTGACCTCACCGAGCGGGGTGATGTCGGTCAGCGGCAGGTCGGCCGTGCCCTGCTGCAGCCGTTCGACGATGGCGTCCACGCGCAGGCAGGCGTCGCGGTAGCCGGCGAGGGGATCCGCAGGATCGACGCGGGCGTGGGCGACAACGGCGATCGTCTTGGTGATGTGGTCGAAGATCACCATGCGATCGTAGAACGCGAAACACAGGTCGGGCAGCTGACGGTCGTCGGGCGGCGGGTGGGGCAAGTCCTCGACGTAGCGGACGGTGTCGTAGCCGGCGTAGCCGACGGCGCCGCCGCAGAAGCGCGGCAGGCCGGGGAGGTGCGGGGCACGGCAGCCCGCGAGCTTCTCCTCCAGCAGACGCAGCGGGTCGGGGTGCTCCAGTTCCTGGGTCGTGGCGCCCTCCTGGATCTGCACGCGGCGGTCGAACGCCTGGAAGCGCAGGAACGGGCCGGAGCCGAGGAAGCTGTAGCGGCCGAGGCGTTCTCCTCCAATGACGCTCTCGAAAAGGAACGCCCAGTCGTCCTCCTGGATCTTGCAGAAGGCGGTGACCGGCGTCAGGGCGTCGCCGATGAGCTGGCGGTAGACGGGGACCAGGCTGCCGTGGCGGGACAATTCGAGGAATTCGTCGGCGGTCGGTCGGTAGCGCTTCATGGGGGGTCGCTCAGGGTCGGGACAGTCCGGCGGGCGCCCCTGGCAATATACCGCAACGGCGCCGCGGTCGAAAGGGAGGGTCGGCTCGCCACGCTCGCAGCCGCTTCGGGGAGAGGGGGAATCTATTCGGGACGCGGGATGAACGGACACAAGCCCGACGCGCCAGCGAGGGATCCTCCCTCGCTGGCGCGTCGGGCTTGTGTAAACTTGCCCCGCGTCGAGCCAACGCGCTCGCCCGAGGCTCGCGGCTAAACAGGCTCGCGCTCGCCCTCCACGTAGCGGGATCTGGCTCACCGCTCGCGGCTAAACAGGCGGTTCTGCAACGGCGTCTGTCAGAACACTTCCTGCACCACGTTCCCGCCTTCCACGAGCGCCAGCGGCCGGCCGACGTTGCTCTGGTTCTCGCGGCGCGGGTTGATGCCCAGGCTCCGGTAGAACGTGCAGAAAAGGTCCTGCACCGACACGGGCCGCCGCGACACTTCCGTGCCGAGTCGGTCGGTGGCGCCGATCACCTGCCCGCCGCGGACGCCCCCGCCGGCCAGCGCCAGGTTGAACGCCTGCGGGAAGTGGTCGCGGCCCGCGGTCAGGTTGAGGCGCGGCGTGCGGCCGAACTCGCCCATCCAGATCACCAGCGTCCGTTCCAGCAAGCCGCGCTCGCGCAGGTCGGCGAGCAGCGCCGCCGTCCCTCGGTCCACCGGCGGGATGAGCCGGCGCAGCGACGTCAGCTCGTTGCCGTGCGTGTCCCAGCCCGACGACTGCACCTCGATGAACGTCACGCCCGTCTCGACCAGCCGCCGCGCCAGCAGGCAGCCCTGGCCGAACGGAGTCCGGCCGTAGGCGTCGCGCACCCGCTCCGGCTCGCCGGTCAGGTCGAAGGCGCGCACGCGCGGACTGAGCACCATCTGCGCCGTCTGCCGGTACAGCGACTGGTGGTCGCGCACCTGCTCCGCCGCCCCGCCCTGCGCGAACGGCCGCTCCAGCTCGTTGAGCAGCCCGAGCCGGCGGTTCAGCCGGTTCGGAGCGACGGGCGCCGCCAGGTTGTCCGGCGGTCGGTTCGGGTCAAGGACGACGAACGGGGCGTGCTGCACGCCGAGGAAGCTCGGGCCGACGCTCTGGCCCTGGATGCTGACGAAGTTGGGGACGTCGAAGTCGGACGGGCCGATCTCGCGGGCGACGATGGAGCCGATGCCGGGGTGGACGACGCCGCCCGACGGCGGGTAGCTCGTGTGCAAAAGGTAAGTCGCGCGGCCGTGGTTGCCCTCGCGGCTGGTCATCGAGCGGAGGATGGCCAGCTCGCGCGTCACTCCGGCGAGGCGCGTCCAGTGCTCGGCGACGTCGATACCGGGGACGGTGGTCGGGATGGCCCGCGTCGGCCCCTGCGTCTCGGCGCCGGGCTTGGGGTCAAACGTCTCGAACTGGCTGGGGCCGCCCGCCATCCACAGGAGGATGCACGCCCGCTGCTGGCGGCGCACCTCGTCGGCGTGGAGGGCCAGGCGGTCGAACAGGCTGAGTCCCGCGGCGGCGGCGGCGCCCGCGGCGACACGGCGGAGGAAGCCGCGGCGGCTGACCGCCCCGTCCCCGTTCACGCGGACGCGGACACACTTCTGCAGCGTGCTCACTGTCATTCCTCCAGGGAGGTTCATCGTTTCGTCAGGAACTCGGTCGAGTTGACCAGGCCCCAGAAGATGTCTTCAAACGCCTCCTGCCGGTCGGCGACGTCGCGGAGGTAACGGCGGCACACCTCCCGCTCCTCCGGGCGCGGCCGGCGGGCGAGGGTGCGCTCGTAGAGGGCCGTGACGATGTCGTCGTCCGCCATCTTCTTCGCGAGCGCCTCCGCCAGGAACGTCTTGCCCTTCGTCGAGACCTGGCGGTCCACGAGGGCGCTGTTCATCATCAGCAGCGCCTGCGGGATGGTGCCCTGGATCTCGTCCTGCGGCAGCGACGGGTTGACCTTGAACGCCTGGTAGACCATATTGCGCAGGCCCGTGTGGCGGCTGACGGCGGGCGCCGAGCTCGGCGCGGGCGCCGCAATGGTGCGGTCGTTCTCGTCGAAGCCGAGGGCCTTCACGAGGGACTCGAAGATCTGTTCGGGCCGCAGGCGGCTCGGGCAGACGGCGACCGGCGTCGCGGAATCGGAGTCGGGCCGCGGCTGGAGCCGCCGCTGGTAGGCCTGCGTGCTGACGATCGTCTTGAACAGCCAGCGCATGTCGTGGCCGGTGGCGGCCCACTCCGTCGCGAGCAGGTCGAGGACCTCGCGGCAGCGCGGCGGGTTCTCGTTGCCCAGGTCGTTGAGGTTCTGGTAGAAGCCCCAGCCCATCAGCGCGGTCCAGATGCGGTTGACGTGGGCGCGGGCGAACCACGGGTTGCGCGGGGCGGTCAGGAAGCGAGCCAGGGCGGCGCGGCGCTCGCCATCGGGGGCGTCGGGGGAGACCGACTCGCCGGTCAGGAAGCGCGGCGTCATGGGGATCAGGCGTTTGGGGTCCTTCAAATCCGTCATGGCGTACTGGCCGTCGGCGCGGGCCTCGATGGCGTAGGGCGTACCGCGGCCGGTGACGTCCTTGTGCTGGACCAGCTTCGCCCGGCCGAAGAAGGCGACGAGCTCGTGGAACTGCTCGCGCTTCCACGGCTCGCTCTTGGCGTTGTGGCATTGGGCGCACTGCAGCTCGACGCCGAGGAAGACGCGGCTGGTGGTGGCGGCGATCTCGACCTGGTTGCCGAACTGCGCGGTGAAGTAGTTGACGGGCGCGCACTCGTCGTTGACGCCGCTGGCGGTGACGAGGGCGGTGACGACGTCGCCCCAGGGGCGGTTGCGCCGCACCTGGTCGGTCAGCCAGCGGTCGAAGAGTTGCCAGCGGAGATAATTGCCGCTCGCGGGCGTGTGGTAGGTCAGCACGTCGCGCCAGTAGCGCGCCCAGTTGACCGCGTGGGCGTCGCTCACTAGGAGGCGGTCGATGAGGTTCGCGCGCCGGTGTGGGTCGGCGTCGGCCTTGAAGGCGGCGGCGTCGGCCGGCGTGGGCAGCTTGCCCGTCAGGTCGAGGCTGACGCGGCGCAGGTAGGTCTCATCGTCGGCGGTCGGCGGCAGGGCGGTGTCCCTGGCGGCGCGCTGGAGGGCCTCGTCGAGGCGGCGCGCGACGTCCGCGGGCGGGGTGACCTGTTTCGGCGGGTTGAGTGGTTCAAGGGCCCAGGCCGGGGCGGCGGTGAGGCCGGCGAGAAGGGCCAGCAGAACCGGGCAGGCAAGGGTCGTCCGCGGATACGGCAACGTCATGTCCATTTCCCCGCAGGCAGGCGTGCGTCAGGCAGCAGAAGGCTGGTGGGACAGTGTTGAAGATAAAGGATCGCAGGAAAGAAGGCAACGAAAAAATCCCCCCCGCAACCCCTTATCTCTCTGCGAGTCCTGTCGCCCGCGTTTGCGGCGGCGCCCGGAAGACGACCGCGCCGGTGGGGTCGAACCACCAGCTCCGCCAGTGCCCGAGGCGCTGGAAGCCCGCTGCGGTCAGGATGCTCGTCAGCTCTGCCGCGCCCAGGGTCGGCCCGACGTCGAGCATCGCCACGCCGCCGGGCGCCAGGGCGCGCCGCAACTCCACGACGAGAGGCCGGACGGTCGCCGCGTCGAGATGGTGCCCCACGACGCCGCTGGCGTTGACGAGATCGACGCTGCCGTCGGGGACGGGGGAGCCGTCGGGCTGGCGCAGCGTTTCGGTGACGCCCTGGCAGACGAAGGCGACGTGGGCCTGGCCGCCGCCGCGGTGGGGGTAAGCGCGGCGGCGGGCGACGTCGGCGAGGGCGTACACGAGTTCGTAGGCGGTGATCTGCGATCCCGCGGGGCAGTAAAAGGCGAGGACGCGGGTGGAGCTGCCGGTGCCGCAGCCGAGGTCGAGGACGCGGAGGGGGCGGTCGGGGAGGTGGCCGCTGAGGGCACGGGGGATGGTGCGCCAGTTGGCCCAGTCCTGGCGGCCGTTGATGGCGTCGAACTCGCGGTCGGTCATGGCGGCGTAGGCGGCGGCGACAGCCTGCGGGTCCGTGGCGCGGAAGTGGACGCCGCGCCGGGCCAGGGCGCGCTCGGTGCGCCACTGCCGCCAGCAGACGACGAGGCCGTGGCCGGGGCCGTGGCGGCGGATCTCACGTTCGCCGATGACGAGCATCGGCATTCAATGTACCTCCCGGGGGCGTGACGGCAACCGCCGCACCGCGGCGCGAACCGCGCCGGTGGCAATCGGGTCTTGCTTTCCCGGGGGGCTTCTTCATAAAGTGGAGATAGGTTGAGAGCCGGAGTGGCGGAATTGGCAGACGCGCCAGGTTGAGGGCCTGGTGACCCACAAGGTCGTGCAGGTTCAAGTCCTGTCTCCGGCATTCCTTTCAGGCCAAGGGTTTAGGTCAACTGATCTACCCTTGGCCTTTTTCGCAGAGTACAATTCTTCTGCGATTCTTCTGCCGTTGTTGCGGTGGCGTGGCACTCACGTTGGGGGTGCTTCATGGCGTCTCTCCTGCTCAAGGGCGATGCGTACTACTGCCAGTTCTACTACCTCGGCCGCCGCTTCACCGTGACCATCGGGGCGGTC
>JBBRPS010000640.1:0-6154 GCA_038227745.1 Gemmatales bacterium
GGCGCGCCCCCTTCTGGAGCAAGTCGCCGACGAGCTGGCGGCGGCGTGCGCCGATGGCACCCTGCCGCAGTCCCTGGGCGCCGAACAGGTCTGGGTCCACCCGGACGGCCGGACCCAACTCCTCGACATGCCGCTCACCGTCCCGGAGCACGGCGCCGCCGAGGAAAAGCCCTCGCCGGCCCGCGCCCTCCTGCGGGAGGTCGCCGTGCTGGCGCTGGAGGGCGCGCCGCGGCCCGCGGGCGCCGGTGGTCCGCCCGTGCGGGCGCCCGTCCCCGGGCACATGGTGTCCCTGCTGAACCGCCTGCTCGGGGGGGAGGGGCGCGACGAGGAAGTGCGCCGGTTCCAGGAGGGGTTGGCCGCGACCGTGCAGCAGCCAGTGGAGGTCACCCGCGCCCGCCGTGCGGGCCACCTCCTGCTCGCGATGGGGTGCCTGTCCGTCGGGCTGTTCTGCTGCATGCTGCCGAGCACCGCCTGGCCCGGCATGGCGGTCGCCATAGCGGACGTCACGAACGCATGGCAGCAGCAGGAAGCGCTGGCCGATCTGGAAGCTGGTGCCGCCGGCGCCTGCCTGCTCGGGGCCCTGGACCGCAACCCCTTCGTGCGCCTGAACGCTGTCCGCCAGCTCAACGAGGACGTGGCCCTGCGCGACCGGCTGCTCCGTGCCCTGGAGCGGACGCGCCGCGAACGCCAGGCCCACCAGGAGTTGCTCGGCTGGACGACGAGGTGGTACGCGGGCTTGATGGAGGGGCAGTTCGAGAAGCAACGGCTGCAGATGCGGGGAGCCGCGCGCCGTCGCTTCCCGGGTCAGATCCTGGACTTCCGTGCGGCGGCCCTGGCCGCCGCCGACCGGACGCCGCAGGCCCGCGAACTCGGTGAGGCGTTCAACGTGGCGGCCGCCATCCCGCTCATCTTCTGGCCGGTCGTCTGGACGCTCTGGGCCGCGTTGTGGCGGGGCGGGCTGGGCTTCCGGATGCTGGGGATCGCCCTCGTCCGTTCCGACGGCCGCCGTGCCTCCCGGCTGCGGTGTGCCTACCGCGCCCTGCTCGTCTGGGTACCGCTGGCGGCCTTGCTCGGGACGTCGGCCACCCTGGAAGTGTGGCACTGGTCGGTGTGGACGCCGCAGGAACCCCTGGCCAACGCCTGGGCCGTCTGGGTGTCGAGCGTGCTCAGTTGGTCGGCGGCGGCGTTGCTTCTGGTCTACGGCTTGCTCGCCCTCTGGTCTCCCGCGCGTTCGCTGCACGATCGGTTGGCCGGCACCTGCCTGGTCCCCCGCTGAGGCGGCACCGGACACCGTGTCCGCACAAGTCCCGTCCCCTTGTAATTTGGATCGGCGTTTCCATCAACAACGATCGGGGAAGGATGGCAACGCCGCGGCGGCGTTCGTTTTCCTTGACTTTGCTCGTCGGAGATACCGACCACAACAGGGAATGAGGTTCCAGACCCTTCGGACAGGCGCCCACAGGATGCAGTGGCGCCGTCCCTCGGCGCAGCGACTTTGCCGACCTTCGCAGGCAGGATGCCATGCTCTTCTGCACCCAGAAGTTCCTGTTCTTCTTCCTGGGCGTCTTCACCGTCTACTGGCTCCTCCCCTGGCACCGGCTGCGCGTCTGGCTGCTCCTTGGGGCGAGCTACTACTTCTACGCCAGCTGGAACCCGTTGCTGGCGGGCCTGATCTTCCTGACTGCCACGCTCGATTACACCATCGCCCGCGCCCTGGAGGCCGGCACGTCCCCGCGCCGGCGCCGCGCCCTGCTCGCGGTCAGCCTCGGCGCCAACGTCGGCCTGCTGGTCTATTTCAAGTACGCGAACTTCTTCCTCGATTCGCTGGGTGACTGCCTGCGGTCCGCGGGCGTGACGGTGCCGCTGCCCGTGCTCAGCGTGATCGTGCCGGTCGGCATCTCCTTCTACACCTTCGAGGCCATCAGCTACACGGTGGACGTCTACCGGCGCCGCATCCCGGCCGAGCGCAACCTGGCGAATTTCCTGCTGTTCATCCTGTTCTTCCCCCACCTCGTCGCCGGGCCGATCGTGCGGGCGCGCGACTTCCTGCCCCAGGTCCGCCGCCGCAAGCACTGGAACTGGGTGCGCTTCGCCCTGGGCGGGCGCCTGATCCTGCTGGGCCTGTTCAAAAAACTGGTCATCGCCGACCGCATGGCCCTGCTCGCCGACCCGGTCTTCTCCGACCCGACGGCCTACGGCACACTCGTGCTGTGGATGGCGGCCGTGGCATACGCCTTCCAGGTGTACTGCGACTTCTCCGGCTACAGCGACATCGCCCTGGGGACGGCGCACCTCCTCGGCTACCGCCTGGCGGTCAACTTCGACATGCCATTCGCCGCGGCGAACATTACGGAGTTCTGGAGGCGCTGGCACATTTCGCTGTCGAACTGGATCCGCGATTACGTCTTCTTCCCGCTGGGGGGCAGCCGCGGCAGCGCCTGGCGAACGGCCGGCAACCTGCTGGTAGCCATGACGCTGTGCGGCCTGTGGCACGGCGCGAAGTGGCCCTTCATCGCCTGGGGCCTGCTCAACGGCGTCTACATGGTCGTCCACCGCGCCTTCCGGTCGTGGGCCGAGCGGCGGCCCCGCCTCGACGGCCTGCTGCAGACGGAGGCCGGTACGGGCCTGCGTGTGGCGCTGACGTTCCTCACGTTCGTCCTGGCCCTGGTCGTCTTCCGCACCGGCTCTCTCTCCGAGGGGGCGGCAATGCTCGGAGCCATGTTCGCGCCGCAGGGTGGCCTGGCCTCGCCCGTGCCGCCGCTGTGCTTCTGGGTGACGGCCGTCGTCGTCCTGGCGGCCCACCTGCTGGCCCGGACCGAGGGGGCCTGGCGACTGTGGGAACGGCTGCCGTCGTGGCTGCACGGGTTCGGGCTCGCGGCCTTCCTGGTCGTGACCTTGTTGCTGGCCCCGGTGACCTCCCAGGTCTTCCTCTACTTCCAGTTCTGAGGTGGCTCATGACGACGCGGAGAAGGGGCCGGCGGCAGCAGGCCCGGGCCGACGTGGTTTGGGGCCTGATCGCCTTTGCCGCCCTCCAGATCGCCTTCGTCCTGGCCATCGACCTGACCCGGCCTGGGCTGTTCGACCCGGAGTACGGCGTCCGCGTACGGCTGCTCCGGGAGCGGATCCGCGAACACCCAGAGCGGCCGCTCCTCCTGGTGGTGGGCAGCTCGCGCATCGGGGCCGGCTTCATGCCCGGGGAGCTGTCGGCACTGCGGACGGCCGACGGACGGTTGGCCCTGCCGTTCAACGGCGCGCACCTCGGCGCCGGGCCGCGGCTCAACCGGATGGAGGTCCGGCGCCTGCTCCGGGAAGGCATCACGCCCTCCTGGCTGGTCCTCGAGGTCGTACCTGGCGGCCTGGTTCACGAGGTCTCGCCCGCCTCGATCGCGGTCCTGGGAGACCTGCCCGGATTGTGCCGGTACAACACCCTGGCCAGGGACCTGCTCATCTACCTGCGCTGCCGGCTGAACCCGTTTTACAATCATCGGCAGGCCGTCCTCAGCCTGCTCGCCGCCCCGTTCGTCACGAGGGCCGACAGCTCCGACCACGTCAGCCTGCTGCCGTTGGGGGACGACGACAACTGGATGCGTCGGGAAGACCTCGACGCCGAGATGCTGGCCCGCCGGGTGGCCGAAGCCCGAGGCGTTTACTGTGACCGCCTTCGCGACTTCCACATCGATCCCGAACTGGACCGGGCCACGCGCGAGTTGCTGCGCCTGTGCCGGCAGAAGGGCATCCCGGTCGTCTTGCTGCTGACGCCCGAGGACAGCCGGTTCCGGTCCTGGTACTCCGCGGAGACCGAGAAGCGCCTCGGCGACTACCTGGAGGGGCTGCAGCGCGTATACCGCGCGCCCGTCGTGGACGCGCGGGCGTGGGTGGGCGACGACGGCTTCAGCGACCCGCACCACTTGCGGCTCCGGGGGGCGCGCGTCTTCACGGAACGCCTCGGGCGTGAGGTGCTGCAACCCCTGGTGGCGGGCGCGTTCCCCATTGATGGCCCGGACTCCACCGCAGCGCAAGCGCTCCACCGTCAACCCAGCCGACAGCGATGCCACCCAGCCATAGCCGACCATGCGAAGCGTTTGAAAACAGCGGCGAAGAGGCCGTAAAAAGACAAGAGGCCGGTGGCGCGGGTCGCGCCACCGGCTTGGTAGGTATGGGTCGTTGATGTGCGTGGAGGAGGGATAGCGGGCCGCGGGATACAGCCCGATGGGTCTCCCGTTTGGGATGATTCTATCAGTTGCAACTGACGTGCCGAACGGGACTGGTTCGGTCTATGATTTCGGAAGAGGCACACCGATAAAGACTTGCAGCAACTCACCTATCGGCTCCGTTCGGCGGACGGCCGTCCTGGAGTGTAGCATTTACAACCAGCGTGCGCGAATTTGCACGGTGTCGGCTCGTGGGTCAGGATTCCAATCCAGACACGAATGGCGCTGTTGACCGCCCCGCCTGGATATAACTCCTTGTGACATCTGTCAATGCGACAAAGCGCCCCTGGCCGCCACAGTGGCGGCGGCCAGCGCGCACCACGAACCCTGCCAGAACCGCGTCCTGTTGTCGAGGCGCTGGCGTTCGCGCTGCACAGGGGCTTGCCGAGAGACCTTCCTTGCCTACTTTACAACTGCGGGGAGCCTTCCTTGCGGTGACACCTTGCTTAAAACGAAGCAGGGAAGGCTCCCATGCCATTCTCCCCGATACCACCCCACGCTTTCCAGTTCAAAAACGCCTGCGCCCCTTTCCTGTACGGGGACGCTCTGCCGCTGCCCGACAGCCTCCACCCCGCACAGGTCCAGCAACGCTTCACCGAGCACCAGGTCACCTTTGGCCGCCTCGCCAGCGCCTTGTGGACCCCCGCCCTCACCCTCTGGACCTTCCTTCGCCAGGTCCTGAGTGCCGACCGCTCCTGTCGCCAAGCCGTCTGCCACGTCGTCCGCGCCTTCGCCCTGACGCGCCCGCCCGAGGCCTTCGCTACCGCGGCCTATTGCCGCGCCCGCGCCAAACTGCCCACGGCCCTGCTCAAAGACCTGGCCCTGGACGTCGGCCACCGCCTGGAGGAGCATGCCCCCGCCGCCTGGCTGTGGCACGGTCGCCACGCCCAGCTGGTCGACGGCAGTACCAGCCGCTTGCCCGATACCCCGGAGAACCAGCAGGCCTACCCCCAGCCCAAGACCCAGCAGCCAGGCTTGGGGTTGCCCATCAGCCGCTGGGTCGTGTTGGTGTCGTTGGCGACGGCGGCCACGCTGGGTCTGGCCTACGGGCCGTACCAGGGCAAACAGACGGGCGCGACGGCCTTGTTCCGGCAGTTGCTCGGGCAGCTGCGGCGGGGTGATGTCGTGGTGGCCGACCGCTACGACTGCTCCTACTTCATGGTGGCGCTGCTGCGGGCCTGCGGCGTGGACGTGGTGCTGCGGTCGCATCAGCGGCGGCGCTATGATTTCCGCCGCGGGCGGCGCCTGGGGCGCTACGATCACGTGGTCGCCTGGCAGCGGCCGGCGCGGCCGGCGTGGCTGGACGAGGACACCTATGCCCAGGTCCCCAAGACGCTGGAGGTCCGTGAGATCCGGCGGCGGGTGCAGGAGCCTGGGGGTCGCGTGCAGGAGTTGACGCTGGCCACGACGCTGTGTGATGCCGACGCCTACCCGGCCGACGACATCGCCGAACTGTACCATCAGCGCTGGCAAGTGGAGATGTTCCACCCACACTACCCCTCAAGCAACAGCCTGTATCGCGGGCGGCGGGCCGCCTAGAATCAGCGTGGCCGCGCTGCTGCAGCTGGCGCAGTGGTGCCAGGCACGTCGCGGCGAACTGACAGGAGAGCCACCATGTCCGACAGACGCCGACGCCGAGCCCCCCCCGCGCCCGCAGACCGCGCCGCCTCCCGGGCCGCTGACCCGACTCTGGTCGGGTCTGCCGCCGCCGCGGCGTCAGGAAGTCCTGATGGTACTCAGCCAGGTCATCGCCCAGAGCCTCCCGCCCACCGCGCGGAAGGAGGCCGGCCATGAGCACTCCTGAGTTCAACGCTCGTCCGGCAGCCCACTCGTCCCCGGCGTGTCCCACCGCTGCGGCCGTACCCGCCCATTTGTGGGCATCGCGCACCGCTAAAGTCCGCGACTGCCACTTGGACCGAAAAGCCATCGTCTACGTCCGCCAA
>JBBRPS010000641.1:0-6154 GCA_038227745.1 Gemmatales bacterium
GGCGGAAGTGGCGCGGATGGCGCCGGCGGTGGCGGCGGTGGGGCGGGGTTCGGCGGCAGCAATGGCGGCGATGCCGTGGACGATGACCTTGGTTTGTTGGAAATCGCGGATTTGGCCGGGGACGGCGGTAGCGCGCTGTCGTCCGACTTCGGGGGCTTAGGACCCGGGGCAGACGGCGGGGTGGGTGCCTTCGGCCGCGAGGGCGGCGGGGGTGGTGGACACCAGGACGCCACGGCTGGCGGGGGGCACGGCGGCGACTTCGGTTTCGGTGGGAATGGGGCTGCTCATGGCGGCGGGGGCGGTGGGGGCGGTATCGGCGGCGGCGGGGGAGCTTCGGGCGAAAACGCCGACCCCAGTTGGGGAGGAGGGCCTGGCGGCGGTGGTTTCGGCGGCGGCGGCGGGGCGAGCGGCCAGAACGAGAATGGGGGCGGCGGCGGTTTCGGCGGCGGCAGCGGGAACGGTAGGGGAATCGCCCTTTCGATATTTGGCGGGGGACACTCGGCCGGGACGGCAGGCATCGGTGGCGGCGGCGGGGCTGGCCTGGGCGGAGCTGTCTTTAACATGTTCGGCCTGGTTACCATCACGAACAGCACCTTCTACGCCAACAAGGCCCTGGGCGGCAGCATCGTGAGGGGACAGGGCCAACCCGGCAGCGCCTTCGGCGGCGCCATTTTTAACCTCGACGGGGTGGTCGCCCTGAATGATGACACTCTGGCTTTCAACATCGTGGTGACAGGCTCCGGAGGCAGCAACGACGCCTTGGCCGACGCCGGGGCGGTTTACGTCTACTCCACGTCCCACAACCCCTACTACGGGGACAGGGCCATCCTGGATCTGAACAACAGCATTCTCGCGAACAGCAGTGGCGGGAACGACCTGGTGACGAGGGCCGATGGTTTCAGTGAGGTTGTCCTGAACGGCGCGAACAACCTCGTGATGCGGAAAAACCTCCTTCCAACCACCAACCCCACAGGCCAGGTGTTCTTGTTGAGTGACGATCCGCAACTGGAAAATCTGGCCGATAACGGTGGTCCGACCAAAACCATGGCGTTGAAGCTGGGCAGCAAGGCCCGTGGAGCCGGGGACTCCGCCCTGCTACCAACGGTGCTGGTCAACGACGCCTGGGTGCCCTTGCCCACCGACCAACGCGGCTTTCCGCGCATCGACCCCGTCCGGGAGTCCCTCGATCTGGGCGCTTGGGAGAGCCAGTTTGACAAAATCAAGATCGCAGGTGACAAACCCGGCGGGTCCAATCATATCATCATGCAACTCGACGGAGCGGATTCCACGAGACTGTTGATTACGGTCAATGGCATGCCGGTGTCGGACGAACACTATGCCCACTTCAAGACCGTAGACATCGACGGCGGAGGATCCGGCCACGACACCATCGACGTTCTGAACATCCCGGTTGGCGTGTCCGTGACCATCACTGAGCCTGAGCTCGGCACCGTGAACGTCGGCAGCAACGGCAAACTCGACGGCATCCTGGGCTCGCTCACCATCCACAACTCGAGTCGCAACACAACCCTGATCCTTGACGACTCGGCCGACAACCAGCATTCCCATATCACGACCATCACCAGCACCGGGATCACCGGACTCACTCCGCAGGGCATCTTCTACGGCAGCGGCGACCTTGACACCCTGCACATCGAGGGCGGGCTCGTCGCGGAGCAAGTCAAGGTCGAGAGCACGCCCACCAGTTCCAGCGATGCCACGGTCGGCACCTACATCTACCTTCACAGCCTCGGCACCGTCACCGTCTCCCCCACCGCCCACAACCTCGCCCAGCTGGGAGGACCCCTGAACGTCATCGGCAACGGCAGCAACATCGGCCTGATCCTCGACGACCAGAACAGCTTCCCCACCAACCCCTACCTGGTTACCAATGCGGCCGTGGCAACCAGTCATTCCTACGAGATCAGCTACAGCGCCATCGGCAGCCTTACCCTCAACGGCGACAACTTCAACAACAACATCTACTCGGTGCTGAGCACGGCCGTCGGCACCCCAGTGTACATCAACACTGGAATCCTCAGCTTCAACAACGTCTACGTCACCGTCTATGATGCCAACGGCATCAAAGGTCTTGAGGCCGACGTGAACATCGACGGCACGTTCAGCACCCTGACGAACGTCTTCGTTGACGACCAGCTGCAGCCCAACCAGAACGTTTACTCGTTAGGCCCAACGGGCATGACCATCATGGACCCGGCCATTGTCAACTACCACAATATCCAGACGATTACGCTCTTCGGCGCCGTCAGTGGCATCTACGACGTCACAGGCACTCCCGCGGGCACGGCCGTGACGATCAAACCCGGTGTCGGCCCCAACGTTTTCAACATCGCCCCCGGCGTCCGGGTGACCATCACCCCACTGCCGACCACGTTGACGGTCCCCTCCGTCACGACCAGCTACGACAACGGCGTCGGCCAGTCCGTCACGCTGCGCGCATCCGTGGACGGCTTCAACAACGCAGACGTCAGCGAGGGCAATGTCACCTTTGTGGTGGGCAACCTCGGGTCCATCGGGGCCCCGGTTCACGGCAACCTCGCCAGCGCCACGTTCTACCTGCCACCCGGGACTTTGCCGGACGACTACACCATCACCGCGACCTACGAGGACACTCTGAACAGCCATGGCGAAAGGAACATCGCCACCAGCAACGGCACCGGCACCTTGACGATCAACCCTGCCACACCGGTACTCACTCTCACGCCCGTCAGCATCCCCTACGACAACATCGCCGATCAGGACGTGATACTCAGCGTTCACGTGTCCAGTTCCAACAGGCCCGTCAACGAGGGGTATGTCGAGTTCATCTACAACGACCAGCCCGCCGTCAATGCCGGCCTCGACAGCAACGGCGATGCCATCGACCCCATCACGGTGCCCGCCGGCACCCCCGCTGGCACCTATCCCGTCACCGTCCACTATGTCCCCCTGCTCCACCCCTTCAAACGCGGCGACGGCGGCGGCCAGGGGGTCCTGGGAGATGTTACGGGGCGTGCGGCTTTGGCGCCGTACCTGGCGGTGATAAGCGACGGCGGCGGCCAGGGGGTCCTGGGAGATGTTACCCCCGTCTACCAGGTCCCCACCAACGGCATTTCCCTTACGGAGCCGGGCGCGGGTCAAGGCGGCGGACTCTTTCATCCCTTCCCCGGCAACCTCTTCAACCAGCTCTTCACTTCGGCCAGCGCCAGCAGTGAGGTAGACGTCACCTCCGATGCCACCCGGGTCACCGTTACGGACCCCGGCGCCCTCACCTACAACCCCACCGCCGCCAAGACCATTGACCTGAAGGCCCACGTCACCACGGCCGCCGCGCTTCCGGGGGATCCCTCGGGGCAGCCCGCCAACGTGCCTGAAGGGTCCGTGAAATTCTACATCGTCAGCTTCTCGCCGACTGGCGAGTTCCTCGTCAACGCCGAGCCGGTCACGGCCCCGGTGGACAGCGACGGCAACGCCAGCACGACCGCGACACTGCCGGGGGGCTTTCCGGCGGCCTCCTACGCGATCCTGGCCCTTTACACGGATAGCAACAACGCCAACGACACCGTCAACTACCTTGCCAGCCCCAAAGTCGCTCCCCTGACCGTGCGCGCGGCTGACACGCAACTCCAGGTGGACGATGTCCACATCCAGTACAGCGGCACCGAGGGGAGGTTGGCGCTGATCCAGGCTCGGGTCACCAGTAGCGGCCAGCCCATCACCGAGGGCATAGTCGATTTCATCGTCGATGGCGTGGGTGAGGTACAGGGCCGGGTGAACGCCGACGGCAACGTTGTCGTCATCCCCAACGACCAGGGCGGGCCACTCCCGGTGACCGGCGTCCCGCTGTACGCGCCCCCAGGAAACCACGTCGGCAGCCACACCATCCGGGCCCACTACGCGGATAACACCAACGTCCAGGGTTACACGAACTACAACGCCTCGGACGACCTCGTCCACCACCTGGTCATCGACCCCGAGAACACGGTCTTCTTCGCGTTCACGGCATCACCCGCCACCCTGACCTACTCCAACGGCGTCGGCCAGACCGTCAACGTCTCCGCACAGGTCGAGAGCGACGACAGCAGCGAATTCGCGACCGAAGGCAACATCACGTTCTCCGCCCCCGGGATGAGCCCTGTAACCGTCTCGGTGGACCGCACGGGTAGTGTGACCACGACCGTGCAGTTGCCGTCCGGCCTCTTCGGTCTCTACACGCTGATGGCCACCTACACCGACACTCCCAACGCCGACGGCACCACGAACTTGGTGACCTCGAACAGTAGCACCACGGTGACCATCCAGCCGGACGTGACCGCCCCGGATACGCAGGTGAATTTCGCGGGGGACACGATCGACCCGCTGCAGGTCGTCGCGGACGACGGCCGGGACGCGCTGACCTTCAGCGCCACCAGGCTGCCGCCCGGGTTGCACATCAGCAGCGCCGGTGTCATTTCGGGAACCATCGACGTTACCGGCTCCGGCCATTACCTTGTCGAGGTCATGGCCCAGGATGCGGCGGGGAACACCGGACACGCCTTTTTCACCTGGCAGGTCGGCCTGGTGCCGACCGCGACGGCCCTGGACGTGCCCCGACAGGCGTTCTACGGGGACACCGTCACGTTCACCGCCACCGTCACGCCGCGGCACCCCGTTGACCTCACGGGCGGCACCGTCGAGTTCCACGACGGCGCTACGATACTGGGCACGGCCCCCCTCGGCGTCGTCAACGGCCAGTACGTGGCGACGTTCAGCACGTCGGACCTGGCTGTGGGGGACTACCCGGTCCAGGCCGTGTACCTCGGCGACGGCACCAGCGACGGGAGTGTGTCGGCCGTCGGCAGCTTCGCCGTAACGCCGGCCGCCACGACCCTCATTCTCGACCCCTCCGCCGAGGTGAACGACACCGGGCCGGTGTCGCTCACGTTCACCGCCACGGTGGCCGCCGTCTCCCGCATCGGCAAGCAGCCTCACGGGGAGGTCGTGTTCATGATCGACGGCGTGCAGGTCGGCGCGCCGGTGGCCGTGGACCCCGCCACCGGGATCGCCAAGTCCCTCATGAGCTATGGTGCCGCCAAGGGCCACACGATCACAGCCGTCCACGGCAACGACCCCAACTTTGCCGCCAGTTCCGACGACCGCAGCGTGGCCGGGTTGACGGACGACGACGGGCGGGAAATTGCGGTGATCGGGCCGAAGAAGATGACGGTCCAGCGCGTGCCGGTTCGCGATTTACCGCCGCTCCCGGCCCACGTGGTGTTGCCGCTCGCGGCGCTCAAGATTGAGATCTCGGGCCTGCTGCCAGGGGGCAAGGCCCGCGTGATCGAGATCCTGCCCAAGACAATCAAGGTCGGCAACAAATCACTCTCGATCGTGGAGATGAAAAAGGCCCTATACGAGAGGTACGGCCCGACTCCCAACAACACGAAGGCCCACTGGTACGACTTCAAAAAGCTTCACGCCACCGATCTCGTCGGGGCCAAAATCGACGGTAACGTTGTTACCCTGGACCTGGCGGACGGGTTGTTCGACGATGGCCCGCCCGGCGACGGCAACATCCTGGATCCGGGTGGGTTCGCCTTCGTGTTGCCCGACCCGGCCATCACCGACGCGCCTCCCGCCGCGGCCCAGGGGCTGCCCATCACCCTGCATAGCACCGTCGATGGCACGGCCAACCCGCTCGGCTACACCTACGAGTGGAGCGTCACCCGGAGCGCTGACGGCAGTTCGCCTGTCCTGGCCCTCAGCGATTCCGGTGACTCGGTCCGCTTCACGCCGAACGCCCCGGGCGCCTACGTGGTGACCCTGACGGCGACGGACGAGGACGGCGTGTCGAACACCACTACCTCCACGATCACGGTGACCAGCCCGCCGACCAGCACCGTCGCGCCCTTGCCGCAGTACAGCCCGACTGCCTTCACGGTAACCTGGTCCGGCAGCGACAACAGCGGCACCGGCCTCGCCGGCTTCGACGTCTTCGTCTCGGACAACGACGGTGGCTTTACACCGCTCCCGACCGGCACGACGCAGACCTCGACCGTCTTCACCGGCCAGGAGGGCCACACCTACGCCTTCTACAGCGTGGCCGTGGACAACCTCGGCGGCCGCCAGCCGACGCCCGCCGGCGCCCAGGCGGCGACCACGGTCGCGTTCATCA
>JBBRPS010000642.1:0-6137 GCA_038227745.1 Gemmatales bacterium
AAACTTGCATCCAAGTCGGTAGCGATGACAGTGTGGTGTCACTCTTCGGAAACCGCAGAATTCATGCGGAAAGCGCGACAACACGGGCTGTCGCGGCTCTCCTGAATTCAGTGCAGGTTTTCGTGCCAGGGACACTAGCTGGCATCATGTTGAAGCAGACACTCGATGAGATCAAGGCGTTCGTGGGGGAAGCTGTCAATGATATGAAAAAGTACCGGGAGGATATCGAGACGTACAGGCCAGTTCCCGCAGTCCGCGAGGGAAGCCCTGAAGCGATCAGCGCGATTATCCAGCATCGGCATCGGGAGACGGTTGCACCAGAAGTTAAACAGGTGACGCGGAAGATTCAATTGATAAGAGTGATCCCTCTCTTGGTCTATTGTCTGGTCACGGTGGGGTTAGTTCTACTGCGTGAGATCCGCCCGGAGATGCTGAAATCCCCAGTGTTTTTCACGCCTCACGCGGGCGGTCGCCCCCCTGAATCCCTGGAAAAACGACCATCCCGCGCAGTAGAATTAGTCATTTGGATCATCATGCTTGAATCCAGTGAGCGGTGAGGTGGTGAGCCTCTCCCTCTTCACTGCTGATCCTCCCAGTCCTCGATCACCCGTCCCACTTTCTTCCGAAGGTCATCCTTCAGGCGGCAGAGTTCAACGATCAACTCCTCGTCCAGCTCCCGCTTCCGCAGCCCCAGGTTGTTCTTCGCCGCCACCTGCGCCAGGCGAGGCGAGAAGCCGTCCATGACCAGCAGCTGCACTTCGCGGCCCAGCATTTCGAGCCAGGCCCCGCGGTGTCGCGTTCGCACGTCCAGGACGGCATCGGCGTGCTCGCTCAACAGGCGGATTCGCTCGCGCGAAACTTGCTCTGGCAGAACACGCCTCAGGACCTCATCCACATCCCCGTCCAGCGGCTTCGGCTCGTCTGACATCCCCGAGAGTGTAGCACGGGATGGAAAACGGGTTGACACACGCCACTCGGACGAGAGAATGGAGGCATGGAGACCAAAGCCGCACCCAGCGTCATCCCCCCCGAAGTCCTGGCCGAACTCCAGGAGGCGGCGGACAACGCCGCCAAGGGCATCCGCGACCCCGAGGCCGCCCGCCTGGCCCGTGAGCGGATGGACCGCATGCGGGAGGAGATTCGCAAGAAGCACGGCCTCCTCGACATCGCCGTCCCGTCGATCCGCGAACTCCGAGACGGCGAATGAGGTACGTGCTCGACGCCTCCGTGGCCGTGAAGTGGTCCTTGCCCGAGGCCCATTCCGATAAGGCCATCCTTCTGCGTGACGAGTTCAGCAAGGGGCTGCACGACCTCCTCTCCCCAGACGTCTTCCCGATCGAGGTCGCCCACTCGCTGACGCGGGCCGAACGCCAGAAGCGCATCAGCCCCACGGACGGGGCGATCGCCCTGGCCGACATGCTCAAGAACCTCCCGGTCCTGCACCCTTCCGTCCCCCTCCTCAGCCGGGCCTATGCCATCTCCTCGGCAATGCGGGTCGGGGTGTACGACTGCCTGTATGTCGCTCTGGCCGAGCGCGAGAAGTGCGAGCTGGTTACGGCGGACGACAAGCTCGTGAAGAATCTCCAGCCCCACTTCCCCTTCCTCACGCCTCTCGCCTCTCTGCCGGGTTCCGCCCCGCCGACGGCCGGGTCGTGACGGTCGGCTACATCCTTCCCTTTGCTTTCGCCCAGGTCAGCAGCCCCTTCAAGCGATCCCGCATCCTGGCTCGGCACGCAACCAGCTGGGGATCGTACTCGTCGTGCTCCTGGTCCTGGCCGCTCACCATCTGATGGACCCCGATCAGGCCCAGGGCGGCCCTCCGCTCCCGCCTGTAAAGCCTGGCGATGATCTCTCCCGAGTCGGCAACGTCTTCGTCTTCGCAGGCGGCGACGAGGCTGGCCAGGTCCCGGATTTCAGCGTTGAGCGTTTCGGACATGGGGAAAATGTATCAGCGGATCGACAATCCGTGAATCAGGGCTTCTTGTCCTGCCGCTCAAAGCCAGCCAGGTCGAAGAGGGGGTAATCTGCGGCGAATTTCGCGTCCTTGTTCGCTTCGCGTGTGGCCCGCAGTTTCGCCAGGGTTTCCACAGATTTCGGGTGGTAGAATTCCAACGCGGACCAGCACAACGTCCACCTGTCGTACGCGATCCACGTCCCGTTGTGGGTGAAACCTCTCGTGGGATGCTTCTCTTTCAGGAGGTCGCCGAACAGGTCCTCATAGTTGTCCGCTTTCACCACCGTTCCATCCGACCGCCGCATCAGGTAGACGGAATTCTCCGTCAGCCGCTCTTCGCCCCTGTAGACCTTGTACGCCGTGGCACGGACCTCGGGCGTCCCATCGTGCCGCTGGTAGTAATCGCTGTCGATCAGGCTGATTTTCATCCACGGCGTCCAGCCCGGCCCCAGCGTCCCCAGGGAGAGCTTCAGAGCCTCCACGTACTCCGCCTCCATGCGTTCAGCAATGGCCTGCCGTCTACGCTCGTTCTCGCGGTCGCCCTCGGTCGGCTCTGCCTTCTTCGCCGGAGGCGTCTCCTTCTCCTCGCCAGCCATCGGGAGGGGCGGTTGCTCCAGGAGGCGAGTGTAGCACCACCACCGTCCCATCATGAGGCCATCACCTTCACACGGATGTTTATTTCGTCTCCGCAGTAAACTTCAACGAGTCGAAGAACTTCGCACCGTGATCTCTGTGATCGACGGTCTCGGCCTTCGCCGCGTCAACGAAGATCGAGTAGAACATCTTCCCCACCACGAATACCTGGTTTCGTAGCGTGCGCGATTCCCCCGGCCTTCTCTCATAGTTCACCACGAATTCTCGCCCTTCGACCTTGCCAACCTTCACGTTCTTTTCCCGAACCAGTTTTGCATTTTGCCTGGCCATCAACCCCACCTTTGCGCCAGCGAATCTGGCTTTGGGCTCCATTTTGGGGTCCAGAAGATATTCCAGATCCTTGGGCACTTCCATCTTCACGGGGCTATCCGGCAACGGCTGGTACCCGACCATGTACACGGTCCCGTCCACCGCCGTGCCGTCGGCGTATAATTCTAAAGGTCCGAATTTGCCACTTTGGTGTTTCGTCTCCTTCGGGAAGAGGATCTTGTACTTCCCCTTTTCAGACGCCACCTCCTTCCACTCCGTCCGGTCCTGCGCGACTGCGATTCCCGCCAACAGCACACACACGCCGCATGGAATGAGTCTGTTCACCTGGATACTCCCCATCAACTGAGTTCAGCCGTCACCGCCACCCGTTTCGACACTCCCGCCCATTGTGGCCACGCCGGCGCCCGGCGCCAAACAAAAAAACCCTGCCCACGAAGGACAGGGCTCGCCCCTACCGACCACGCGCCTGCCGCTCCTGGCGGCCTTCACGGCGTACCCCGCGAGAGCGGAGACGAACTTTCGTGGATCCTTCCCTTTCTCCCAGAGCACCAGCCACCACTTCCAGGACAGACCCACGGCCTCGGCAATGAAATCGGCTTTCCGCTGCGGACAGCGGACGTCGGCGAACTTGATCCGGGCGTGTCTCTCGATGCGCGACAGGGCGTACTCGAAGGCAGCGCTGCACTCCTCGGGCGGCCCGCAGGCCTTCCCTCTCTTGGTCATGGAGTCCTCCGGCTGTGTGAAGGGGCGAAACCCGCAGTCAACGTGAGTGCGGTTGCGCCGGAGAGTAAAAGAGATGGAATGTGTGCGCAAGCAGGGCTACGCTGCCGACATGTCAGAGAAGATCAACGACGTGGACGAGTGGATGAAGACGATCCGCGATCCTGCGGAGCGTACCAAGGAACCGATCAGGCGTATCGACTACGGCTCGGCGGTCGCTGAATACCAGACCGCCCCGCTGCAGGACGGAAGATGGGCCGTGAGAATGACGTGCAACAGCGAATTCGTCACGGGCATGTCGATCCCGTGGCGGGCGTTCAAGACGAGGGAGGAGGCCGTGGACTTCTTCCGGGCGGAAGCGGCGGCCTTCTTCGCGCGGGAGAAGAACCTCAAGAAGGGGCGCGCGGTCGCCAGGAGGAAGATCATGGAGCTGCTGGAGCCGAATTCGCTGTTCGGGTACCAAGAGCCCGAGCCAGAGCAGGCCGAGGACTGAACGGCCCCTTCAGCCCCCCTTGATCTGCCTGAGTGCCTCCGCAGCTCGCTCGGCGACGACGGGGTCATTGTCCTGGAGAGCCTTGGTCAAGGTTGGAACAGCGGGCCTGCCGATCGACCGGAACGCTCCCATAGCCGCATTGCGTACCTCACGGTCCTTGTTTCTCAGGCCCTCGATTAGCCCCCGCATGGCGTCGTCGGTTTTTATTTTCCCCAGCGACCGGACCGCTGGCGCGTGGAGAGCCGCCTCCTTGCCCTTCAAGGCGTTGATGAGGAGCGGGACGATGGAACCGTCCAGTGTGCCGAAAGGGCCGAGCGCGTAGACTGCGTTGACCCGCACCCCGCGATCGGGATCCTTGAGCATTCGGATCATTTCCGGCAAGGCCTCATCCCTCTCGTCCGAGTCGTTCCTTCCCATTTCCGCTTCAACGGAGGTCTGCAATGAGAGTGAACAAGTCCGACGGCTCGTGCCGCAGTGGCGGCGGCGAGCTGGAGATCATCGACGCCGACGACACGACGATGACGGTCCAGTGCAAAGGCTGTGGCGAGGATTACCCCGTCGAGACGGACGCCTTCAACGACGGGGGCATGATTTACCACCTGGACTTCCTGATGGCTCGCCTGAGAGGAGGTGCCCCGTGAAACTGTCCGACCGCGAACTGGCGACCCTCCTCGCAGCCTTGCGATACTGGCAGCAGGACCTGACCGAGAGCGAAGAAGGACCGATCTCCGAGCACTTCGAGGACGTCGAGCCGCTGACCGTCGAGGAAATTGACGACCTCTGCGAGCGACTGAACACCGAAAAGAGGACCGCATGATCAAGGAGACGCCTATCCTGGACCGGATTTATTTCTGGCCAGAGTACAGCGCAGTTGCCCGAGCGATCGGCTACGCCGGGATCCCCTACATGCAGCTCACGAAGGTGATCGAGGAACTGTCCACAAAGTTCCCGAAGGCGAAGGTTGAATCTGTCATCTTCAACCTCACCACGTTCGAGGGGCAGATGACGGTTCATCCGCCTCCGCTCGCCCAGGTGAAGTTCCGGGAGCACGTCAAGCCGCTGCTCTGGCAGTTGCTTGGTCCGCCGCCGGAGAAGGAAGATGCCTTCTGGACAAACCGGGACGGCTCCAAGATCCCCAGGCCCGCCAAGGAAGAGCCGAAGGCCCCGGAGCCTTCCCAGGCCCCGCCCGAGGAGAAGCCCGCAGAGCCGGAGGCGAAGCCCGCCAGGAAGCGGACCAGGAAGGCGAAGTGACTCGGACGCCCGCCCTTCGCACGGATGCGAGGGGCTCTTTTGTGATCTGATGACGCGGCTCACAGGCGAACGTGAATGAAAAAGAGGACTATTGCAAAGCAGGCGAACACGAGGATAGACACGAAGCTGAGGAGAAGTGAGAAATTGCCGGAACCAAAGTACAACCGCAGGAGCAAACTGACTCGCTGCCCCGCTTTCATACGCTTTTTCACCACGTCCTTCAACGACAGGATGATAACCCCCAAGGCACCGACCAGCGGGCCTCCTATGACAAAGCCGACGATCAGCCCGGTCCAATCACGCTTTTCGGATTGGCGAGCTGCCGAGCCCGCCTACCCTATTTTATTCGTCCGAGGACACGCGCGATTGACCCGAAGGGGACGGAAGTTCAGTAAAGGTGCGAGGACGATGGGCGGCGGCTCTCCAAGAAGCGAGGTCCAGTGCGTCCGCAACGTCACCCGCGTTTTGCCCCCAAATTGCCCCCAAATCCTGGGGGCACCGTAATCCCGGAAAAAGAGAAGAGCCGCAACTTCTTGCGGCTCTTTCACTTACATCAGCGATGGCGACGGGACTCGAACCCGCAACCACCGGATCGACAGCTCGGTGCTTGTTTCGCCCCAATCTCCTTGCAGATTCAGCACTTCCGACGAAAAGCGGTAACATCTCAATAACCCCGGGCGTGTTCCGAGGAAGTTTGCCGGCGCGCACGGCGACCCAGAGGCGTGTGGACGATTCTTTCCTGGTAAGCCGTTGGCCGTGCCGCCCTTGCCTGCCCTCAGACCGGCACGGCTGCAC
>JBBRPS010000643.1:0-6124 GCA_038227745.1 Gemmatales bacterium
CCGGCTCGATCCGGGCCGCCCGGTTGACGTGGCTGCCGAAAAAGTTGTTGCGGCCGATGATGGGATCCCTGTGCCGGTACACGGGGCCGGCGTGCAGCCCCACCCGCAAGCTCAGCGCCTCCGGCAGCTCCAGTTTCGCCCAGTCGATCTGCTCGACCTTCCGCAGCAGCCGCAGGGCGAAGTCCGCCCCGTCCACCACCCGGTCGAAGACAACGAACAGGCCGTCCCCCCAGGTGTTGCAGAAATCCGGCCGGGTCACCGACTCCTGCAGCACGCCGGTCACTTCGTGGAGGAAGCGGAAGAAGAAGAGGCGAAAGTGCTCCTCGGCAAGTTTCGAGAAGCCCTTGACGTCGGCGAAGAGCATCACCTTGATGCGCCGCTTGACCGAGCCGCTCTGCACGGTCAGCGGGGGCGGTCCCGCTTCCCCCACCGCCGGGGCGGGCGGGGGGGCGATCTCGGCGCGCAGGGCCGCCAGATCGATCCGCTCGTGGGGGTGGTCCCCCTCCGCCCAACTCTGCAGGAACTGGGCGGTGCCCCCGATCAACGGCGCGGAGGCCCCATCGAGCACGATCAGGGCGTGGGCCTCCACGCCGCGCTCGGCGGCGCGGGTCAGGGCCAGCCCCTGGGTGAAGGTGTTGACGAAGTCGAAGAGCACGTCGTCGCCGAGGTAATGCTCGGTCGTGGCGTGGTGGACCTGCTTGGCCCGCGCGAGCACCGCGTCGCAGCGGGCCCGCCAGGAGGCCATCGCGGCCAGGCCGAAATCGACGCTGGTGTAATAGAAGTCGTCCTTGTGGAAGGGCAGGATGACGTGGAGTTCGGCGCCGCGCTCCAGCATGCGCTCGGCGAACAGGATGTCCGAGCCGCACGCGGCCGAGCAGTACCCGACCGTGGCGTTGAGGTCCGCGAGGCGCGCGCGGATCTCCTCGCCGACGCGCCGCTCCAGGGCCGCGTCGGGCGGAAAGCGAGCCGACCGGGCCCCCCGCCGCGGATGGTCGATCATGTGGCCGGAAAAGGCCACGACGCTGCCCACGTTGAACAGCCCCCAGAAGGGCTCGCCGACGCCCAGCTGGTCCTTCAGGAGGAGGAGGTTGCGGCGCATCGAGCCGATGTCCCCGACGTTGTCCCCCGCCCGCCGGACGGCCCTGCCGATCCAGTAGCGCATTTGCTTGAGGTCGCCGCGGATCAGGTAGGCCTCGCCGAGGATGGCCAGCAGCCAGTAGTCCTCGTCCCCGCCGGGCTTCTTGAGTTCGGCCTTCGCCCGGCGGACGACCTGGTTCGACAGGGTGCGCGCCTGCGCCGCCCTGCCGGCCAGCAGGGACATGGTCGCGGCGTTGATGAGCGGGAACAGGTCCCCCGACACGTGGGCGGCGCGGAGGTAGCACTCGGCCGACTTCCCGGCCAACTCCGTGCGGCCGGAAGTGCCCCGGGTCCGCACGTAGCGGTCCTTCAGACAGCGGCCTTCGAGGCTGAGCACCTCGACCTGAAGCCGGGGCTCCAGGTCGGGCACGCGCAGGAGCTCATCGAGGTAGCCCTTGGCCTGGACGAGGTTCCCCCCGCGCGCGAAGGCGAGTGCGAGCAGATATTTCAGGTCGAGGTCGGCGGGATGGTAATCGAGAGCCTCGCGGATCAGTTCGACGGCGCGGGTCGGATGGCCGGCGCTGATCAATTTTTTGGCGAAGGCCTGGTAAAGCCGGGGATCCTCGCGCCAGTAGGCTTGCTCCTTGTGGGTCCGGTGCGCCTGGAGGAGGTCGAAGTCATCGGCCCGGGACTTGTTCAGCCGCGCCAACAGTCGCTCAACGCCGGTGGCCATGACGACCCTCGCGAGAAGGGCGAAGAAATCCGGGGACCGCCGCGCGGCGGAGGTCCGAGCCCGCGCGCCCTTCGTCCGGCAGGCCGCCTTCTCCGCCGGAGGCGGCTCCGCCTTGTCGCCCACTCGTCCGGGGGGACCGGGTGATTATCGAGGAGGGGGATGCGGTTCGCAAGGAGGAATTCCCCAGCCGCGCTGCTCGGGGGTAGACGGACGGCGTTCGCGCCGGGTATCGGGAGCTGACGCGGCGGGACTCGGGACCGGCGGGGGAAAGCGTTTGACGTTCCCTCGTCGCGGTGCGATAAAGGAGATCGCGAAGGGGAGAGGGCAGTGTCGGAGAGGTCTTCGGGCGGAAACGGTCCCTCCCGCCCCAACAGTGTCATTGAGGTTTGTCATGGACTTGCAGGGCGAAGTGGCCCGCCGTGGGTCCGATCCGGGCCGTTACCGTCTGGTTAAGGAATTGGGCCGAGGGGCCATGGGCAGCGTGTACCTGGCCCAGGACACACACCTGCAGCGCCTGGTGGCGATGAAGATCCCCCACTTCCGCCCCGGCGATAGCCCCGAGTTGCTGGAGCGCTTCTACATCGAGGCGTGCGCCGCCGCCACCCTCAGCCATCCCAACATCTGCGCCGTCTACGACGTGGGCAAGGGCGTCGATGGCATCCCCTGGCTGACGATGGCCTACATCGAAGGGGAGACGCTTACCGACCTCATCAAACGCGAGCGGCCGCTGCCCCCGGTACGCGCCGTCGAGATCATCTACAAGCTGGCCCGCGCCCTGGAAGAGGCGCACGGCCGCAGCATCATCCACCGCGACCTCAAGCCGGCGAACGTCATGATGAACCACCGGGGCGAGCCGGTCATCATGGACTTCGGCCTGGCCCGCCGCATGGACCAGGACACGCGCATGACCCATCAGGGGTCGGTGATGGGCACGCCGGCCTACATGACCCCCGAGCAGGTCCGCGGCGACATCGAAGCCATCGGGCCTGCAACGGATCAGTACAGTTTGGCGGTCATTCTGTACGAACTACTCACTGGGCAGGTGCCGTTCCGGGGGACGATGGGCCAGGTGATGGCCGGCGTCCTGACGGAGAAGCCGCGGCCGCCGCGGGAACTGCGGCCCGACCTCGACTGCGCGCTGGAAGCGATCTGTCTCAAGGCGATGGCCTCCACCGTCGATGATCGCTTCCCCTCGATCGGTGCGTTCGCCCAGGCGCTGGAGCCGTTCATCCAGAGCCTCAGCATCCTGCAGCACCCCAGCGCCACCGGGGCGGGGCCGGCGGCCTACCGGCCGCGCTCGAACCCGGAATTCAAACTGGAGGCCTCGACACTCCCGCCGCCGGGCTGGAAAAAGAGCACGGTAGCGTCGGGCGCGAGGGGGTCGGGCGCGAGCCGCTTGCTCAACCGCCTCGCGGCCTTCCTACTCGTGGGTGTCGGTCTGCTATGGATTTATCTCTTCCTACGGCCGGAAATGTCCCCGCTCGCGCGGGTGTGGTCTTCACATGGGCTGCCCTTCGTGGTGTTCCTGTGCGGCGCGGGGGTCCTCTGTGCCGGCTACGCTTGGCGTGCGCGCCTCTGGGTCGCGCTGACGGCGTTCATCCGCCGCGCCGGTCCCTCCCCCGACCCTGGCACGGGCACTCCGAACAGCCCCCCCGTGCTGCCCCGGTCCGCTGAAGCGGCCCCCCATGCAGAGTTCTCGGTCGCGCCGCCGAACGGTGACACCGCTTCGGTGCTGCCGCCATCGGCACACGCCGCAGGCCAATCGACCGACGGCCAGGCCAGCCTCGCGGCAACGCCGCGCCCCGACGCCCCCCAGACCGTCGGCGGCTTCTTCCCCCAGCGCCTCGGCAAGTACGAGCTCCTCCGCCGGCTCGGCCAGGGGGAGACGGGCGTGGTGTACCTCGCCCGCCACGCCGAGCAGGGTTGGCAGGCGGCCCTCAAGGTCCTGCCGGGCGCCCGCTTCACGAGCCCGGCGAACCTCCAGCGCCTCCTGCGCATGGCCCGCATCGGCGCCGAACTGCGGCACCCCAACATCTGCCAGATCCTCGACGCCGGCACGGAGCAGAGCGAGTTCTACCTGGTCATGGAATATCTGGAGGGCAAAACACTGGAAACGGGCGTCCGCGCGGCGGTCGGGGGCCTGCCGCTGCCGCTCACCTGCTACTACGCCTCCCAGATCTTTGACGCCCTGCACTACCTCGCCGGCCGCAACGTCGTCCACCGCGACCTCAAGCCGGCGAACATCATGGTCTGTGCCGGCGACCGGCTCAAACTGATGGACCTCGGGCTGGCGAAAAACCCGGACGCCGACGCGCAGAACCTGACGGTCCGGGGCGCCATCCTCGGGACGCCGGCGTACATGGCGCCCGAGCAGATCGCGGACGCCAGCGCCGCCACCCCGCGCTCCGACCTGTACGCCGCGGGCGCGACGCTGTTCGAGATGGTCACCGGCACCACGCCTTTCCGCGCCGACTCGCCCGCGGTCGTCATGCAGAAGATTCTCCGCGAAGACCCCCCGGACCCGCGCACGCTCCGGCCGGACCTGCCCGAGTCCCTCGCGCAGGTCATCCACCGCCTCCTCGCCAGGGACCCCGCCGCGCGGCCGGCTCCCGAGGAAGTGCTGCAGGTGCTCCGGGCGGTGAGCGAGGGCGCGGTCAGGCTGCTGCCGTGGGCCGCCCCCACGGAGACACTCGCAGCCGGGCGGCCCTCCGCCGCCACCGACGACGTCCCCCGCACCACCCTGGTGCGCCAGGTCGAGCGCGCCGCGGAAGAGATCGACCGCCCGGACGCCGACGAACTGCTCGACCTGTTGCGCCAGGGAGACCGGGCCCGCCTGGGGAACTTCTACCTGGTCGAGCGCATCGGCCCCAAGGCGGCCGTCAACACTTACCGCGCCCGCCACTGGGTCAGCGACAAGCCGCACGTCGTCCGCATCCTGCCGCCGGCGCTCGGCCAGCTCGCGCCCGACCGACTCCGCGACCTCCTCGGCCAGGCCGCGCGGCTGCTTGAGATCAGCGCCCGCTCGCGCCATCTCGCCCGCCTGCTCGACATCGGCGAGGCGCGGGTGGCGGGCGGGACGTTCTCGCGGCTGTACTACCTCGTCGAGGAATGCGTGCCGGGCAAGTCCCTCGAGGCGCTGCTCGACGACGCCCGCCCGGGGCGGCCCGCGGTGGTCGAGCGCTGCCTGCGGCACGCCGTCAGCGGCCTCCGCGCCCTGCACCGCGGGGGCCTCCTGCACGGCCATTTACACCCCGGAAAGTTCTATTATGACGCCGAGGCGCGGCACCTGCGCCTGGCCGACCTGAGCCACGCGCAGCCGGCCGGCGCCGCCGTGCCGGGGGCGCCCTCTGGTACCATCAACGGCATGGACTGGCTCGGCGAGCACGCACACGGGCACCGCCAGTACCTCGCCCCAGAGGTGTTCTGCGATGGCGCCGCCCCGGGTCCGCTCGCGGAGCAGTACACCCTCGGCGTCATCTTCCTCGAGTTGCTCACCGGCCGGCGCTTGCGCGGCCACGACAACGACCTCCGACTGTTGAAGTCCGTGCAGGAGGACCTGCAAACCTTCCTCGCCGAGGCCAGGAGGGCGTCGCCACAATTGGGCCGCGTGCTGCGGCGCATGGTGACCATCGACCCGGGGAGGCGGTACCGCGATCTCGACGCGGTCCGCGCGGCCATGACCCGCGACGCCGCGGAACGGCGGCCCCGCCCGCCGGCGAAGCCGGCCCCGAGCGCCGCCGCGCGCCCCGAGAACGACTCGTACCACCTCTTCATCAGCTACCGGCGCAAGAACGGCGCGGAGGCGGCCCGCGCCATCGTCGAGCGCCTGCGGTCCCTCGACGTCGGCGCCTTCATGGACGTTAACTCCCTCGACTCCGGCCCGTTCGACGAGCAACTGCTCAGCACCATCGGGGCGACGCCGAACTTCATCGTCATCCTGTCCGAGGGCAGCCTCGACCGCTGTGTCAACGAAGGGGACTGGCTGCGCCGGGAGATGGCGCACGCCATCCGGACGCGCCGGAACATCATCCCGGTGACGATGGACGCCTTCCAGTGGCCCGAGCCGGACAAGCTCCCCGGGGACGTGCGAGCGCTGACCGCGTACCACAGCCTGCCGTACGACCAGGTCTACTTCGATGCGTTCATCGACCGGCTGGTGATATTCCTGAGGCGGGGCAAGGGGCGCGGGCCTGCCGAGGCGTGAGCCGCCGCGTAGGCCACCGGCCGGTCTCGTCTCGCGTCTCGTGGAGGGCAAGGACCGAGACCAAAAAGGGACAGGCACGAATGTCGCTGTTACGCGCAAGCCCTATTCCG
>JBBRPS010000644.1:0-6118 GCA_038227745.1 Gemmatales bacterium
CACCCCCGACCCCTCTCCCTGCTGGGGAGAGGGGGGGAAGAAGGAATCGCCTTCTCAACACTCGAAACGGAGAGGCTGGGATGAGAACACACGCGCTGCTGGCGGCCACGCTGACGGCCTGCGTGGCCTGGGGCCTGGGGGGAGGGCCGGTGGCCCGCGGGGGCGGCAAGGCCGCGGCACCTGGCCCGCTCGTCGTCACCGACAACGCCGGCAAAGAGTCCAAGGTCACCAACTGGCGTTTCCTCCAGGGCACGCGGCACCTGTCGTGGCTCGCCCCCGCGGCCGCGCCGAAGGCGAAGGAAAAGAACAAGGACGGCGAGAAGGAAGAAGACGGCAAGGCGCCCACCGGGCCGGAGGCGCTGGAGTTCCGCGAGGGGAACTCGACCACCTACGCCGACGGCATCCTCACCCTCGTCCCCCTGACGAGCATCAAGAAAATCGACTACGACAACGAGAACAAGACGGTGACGGTGACGTACCTGAAGGCGGGCGCCGGCGGCCCGGAGGAGGGGACGCTGACGGGGTCCACCCGCTACGTCGGCGTCAACAAACTCACCCTGGAAGGCGAGGCGGACCTGGGCGAGCTGGGCAAGGCGGCGCTGAAGTACCAGGGCGGTAACGCCAAGGGCGTGCGCAGCATCCAGTTCCCGGCCCCGAAGGCCGCCCCCGCTCCGACCGGCCGGCCCGCTGTCGTGACCGCGAAGGACAAGAAGCACTCGCAGCACAAGGTCGTGGGCCTGGAACCGCTCTACCTCGTCGGCAAGGGGGAGTACCGCCTGATCTCGAAGCTCCAGTTCAAGGCGACGGTGAAGGTGCCCCTGGAGAAGTTGGAGAAGCTCCGCTACCTCAAGCCCGAGGGCAAGGAGGGGGCGATTCTCGACTTCGAGATCACGCTCAAGGGCGGCCAGCAGCACACGCTGACGCTGCTGCAGAACGTCAACCCGGAGGACGGCGAGCCAGCGCGGCTGAAGGGGGTCGTGGGGCGGGTGGCCGCGGGTTACCAGCTCTTCCCACCTCATACCCTCGAGGAAGTCCGCTTCGACACCAGCGAGGTGGCGCCCCCGGAGAAGGGCAAGGATGCGAAGCCGAAGAAAGACGAGCCATAGGCACGGCGCGGCACAGTCGGCGCTGGCGGCCCAGGCGTTCCAGACGGGAAGCCCGTGCCGGCGCGGGGCCGAAATCTCCAGAGCGGACTACCCCGGAGAACCCGGCCCCGGTAAAATGGGGCAAAGTGGTTCGCGGACACCGGCGCCTCCTCTCCTCGCCGGAGTCGTCACCCCGGACGGCGCCGCCGCACCGACCGCTACCTCACAGGGAATGCGCACGTGGCACTGACACCCGAGGATCGCGCCCTCCTGAAGCGCTGCCTGAACCACCAGCCGGGCGCCTGGAACGATTTCGTCGATCGCTTCCTCGGCCTGTTCTACCACGTCATCCAGCACACCGCCCACCTGCGCAGCGTGCCCTTGCGCCCCGAGGACACCGAGGACCTCGCCGCCGAGATCCTCCTCCAGGTCGTCGCCAATGACTACGCCGCCCTGCGCCAGTTCCGCGGCAAGAGCAGCCTGGCCACCTACCTGACCGTCATCGCGCGGCGGCTGTGCGTGCAGGAGTTCTCCCGCCGCGGGGCGGCCCGGGACGTCCAGCCCAAGGAGGACGGCACGCTGCACGCTGTCGAGGAGCCAGAAGGCCCGCCGCAGGCCGGCGTCGGCCTGGAGACGCTGGAGGAAGTCGCGAAGCTGCTCCGCAAGCTGCCGGCCCGCGAACGCCAGGTGGTGCGCCTCTACTACCTCGAGGGCCGCACTTACGAAGAGATCGCGACGGAACTGTCCGTGCCGATCAACAGCATCGGCCCGATCCTCTCGCGCGCCCGCAAGAAGCTGCGCCACGGCGTCGATAAGCCGCCTCCCGTCCACCGCCAGTCCAAGCCGGAAGAGGAGTGACCGGGCGCGTGGAGCGATGGAAAAACGCCGGGGGCCGCGAGACGTGTCCGTCTCGCGGACCCCGGCGTTTCCCGACCGTCAGGCTGCGTTCAGCGCCCGCTCATCACCCCGCCCGCCCGCTGGAATGAGCTGGGCTGGCCGTCGATCCGGCCTGTGGCCAGGTCGAACGACGGGATGTCGCGCAGCGGCCGGCGCACGAACAGCTGCGGCTGCACCTGCGCGTTGATCGCCGCCCGCGTCAGGTGCATCTTCATCTTCACCTTCTGCTCCGGCCAGCGCAGCTCGATGCGCCGCGGCACGGTGCCGCCGCTCTGGTTGCCCTGGACCTCCATCACGTGCGCCGAGCAGATTTCCTTGCCGCTGGCGTCGTCGAGGAGCTGGTAGTCGGTGACCTGCGGCGCGTTGCCCTTGGCCTGCCAGCGGTTGAAGACGATGACCTTGCGCACCGTGTTGCCCTGCGGCCCGCGCACGCGCTCGACCAGCCGGTACTTGTCCGGATCGACCACGAGCTGGTAACGGTCGGCCGGCCCGTAGTTGCCCATGCCGAGCGTTTCCACGACCCACTCCGGCTGGAAGGGGAAGGGCAGGTTGACCGAGCGACCCGAGGCCAGCGCCTGCGACAGCGCCTCGTAGGAGCAGTGGTACTGGCGCGGCGGGTCGGCCCGCTTGATCCAGAACCAGAACTCCTCGCCGTTCGAGCCGAGATCGACCTCGTCGCCGACGATGCTGCGAGCGGTCATGCGGAAGTTGCGCGGCCGCTTGCAGGCGAGGGAACAGGACGGCAGCGGGAACGACTTCCAGCCCTCCGAGACGGTCATCTCGAAGTCGTCACAGCGCAGGGAGTCCACGAGCTGGGCGTTGTCGTCCAGGTACTTGACGAGGGCGGCGGCCGTGGGCGTCGGCCCCGAGACCTGCGGCGGGTGGTCCTGGTGGTTGATGACGCCCCAGCGGGTGCCGGTACACCCACTCAACAGCGCCAGGCCGCCAAGGCCGAGGCAGCATACGACGTAACGCATCTTCTATCCCTTCTCGCGTTCCGAGCGCGGTGAGCGAAGCCCACGGGTTGCCACCCGTGGGCTTGGGGGCTGCTCTATTCCCAGCCAAGGACCTTGAACACTTCCTCCTGGACGGCGATCATCTGCTCTTCCGTCAGGCGCGGGTTGACGACCCGGTGCTTCGCGCCGGTGCGGGCGCAGCGCAGGCAGAGCAACTCCTGTTCGCCCTCCTTGCGGGCCTCCTCGAACCGGAAGCGCTTCCGCCGCATCAGCAGCAACGCCACAACGTAGCGGAAGCTGACGCGGTTCGGGTCGGCCTGGCCTTCGAGCCGCTGGAAGCAATCGACCAGCAGGTCGTCGTCGATGCGCGGCTTGCGGCTCTCCTCCTGGGCCGGCACACGGCCGGACCAGAAGCTGAAGGCCCCTGCGGGCGGCTCCTGCCATGCCTCGCTGCTGTAATCCTTGCGCAGGAACTTGCCGCCTTCTTCGAGAAGGGCGGTGTAGAACTTCTCGCCCGGCCGGAGGTCACGGCCCGTGACCGCGCAGCGCCGGGTGTTCGGTTGGATCTGATAATCCGTCATCTGCCGTGCCTCCCGACCTTGTCCCGTCCGGACAGGCACCCCCATCGTATCGGCCGGTCGCGCCGGAGGGCAAGAGACGCGCCCCTGGGCGAGGGCCTTTTCACGATGCGCGAGCACTGCGCGTGACGGTTGCGGAAGCTGGCGCGAAGGTGCAGGCTATTTGGTACTCCGTACTCGGCACTGAGCGTCACTTCGGCAGCCAGCGCTGTACCTCCGTCGTCACCTCGCGGGACGTCTGGGCGCCCCAGCCGGTGAAGCCGCCGCGGTAGATGCCCTCGCCGTCCAGCACCACGAAGCGCGGCGTGCCGTCCACGCCGAACGTCTGGTGCAGGCCGTTGCCGTCCAGGATCGGGTACGTCAGATGCAGTTCCGCGTGCTGCGTGCGCACCAGCTCCTCGTCGTCGGACACCGCCAATCCCAGCACCGTCACGCCGGGGCGCAGCTTGTCGCTCACCTGCTGCCCGAACTGTAACACCTGTTTCCCCATCGCGGTCATGGGACTGTAGAAGATCAGCAGCACCGGCCGCCCGAGCATGCGGTACAGTCGCACGGACTGGTGGTTGATCAGCTCCGTCACGACGAAGTCGGGCACGCGCTGGCCGGGCAGGGCGCGGCTGATGACCTCGCCGACGCCGTCGTCCGGGGCGGGCGCCGCCTCGCCGCGCTTCGCCGCCTCCAGGCGCCGCTGCAGCTGCACGACCGCCTTGCGGTACTGCCCCACCGACGGCGGCTGCTGCAGGTGGAAGGCGATGCGCCGCAGCAGCGCCTCGATCCGCGGCCGGTACAGCGCCGGCTGGCGCAGCAGCGGGTCGGCCTCCGCCTGGAACTTGCGCGCCTGCTCGATCTCGCGCGTGCAGTCCTCGAACAGCTTGCCGAGGTAGGTCACCTGGCTGTCGCGCTCGTAGCGGACGGTGGCGCGGTAGGTCGGCTCGCGCCGCAGCGGCTCGCGCCGCTCCAGCACGCGCTCCACCTTGCAGGCGACGCCGAGCTGCGGCGACAGCCAGACCGTGTCGCGCCGCTGTCACGCCGTGCTGTCGCCGCGCGGCCGGTCCCAGTCGTCGGACTGCTGCACGCCGACGAGCTTGACGCACAGGGTGCCCGCCGCGGTCTCGGTGCCGGCGACGCGCCACGTCCGCGGCGGCCGGCCGTCCTCGGCGACCTCCCAGAACTGCTGCGGGCCGACGGCGCTGCGCGGCACCTCGACGACGGCCCCGCACTCGGCGGTCGGCGGCCCTTCGAGAGGCACCAGCAGCGACGTGCCGGAAGCGGGGCGCACCTGCCCCTGCGCCGTGACCTCGGCCAGCTCGAGGCGCACCGAGGCCGGGGGCGCCGGCCGGGGGCCGGGGGGCTGGCCGGGCAGGTGGTCGCGCAGGCTGAGGACCGTCAAGAAAGCGACGTCCCACTTCTTCGCGGCGCCGCCGAGGACGAGGAGGCTGGACTCCAGTTTGTAGGTGCGCTGGTTCTGCACGCCGGCATCGGTCTTCTCCTCGATGAACCAGCCGCTGTAGGTGAACTCCTGGCCGCGGACGAGCTGGGGCAGGAGCAGCCAGTCGTTGCGGCCGGGCGCCTGCGCCGCCGCGGCGGCACACGTGACCAGGCACAACGTCGCCGCCGCGAGCCCTTTCGTTGGGATCATAGAGTGCATCGTGCCACCGCCAAAGGACGGACGAGGGGACAGTACCTCCCTCCCGGCGCGGATCCGGCCGGAAGCGGGGCGGAGTATAGCAAGGTCGGCGCCGGCCACAAGCGCTCTTTTTGCTGCGCTGCGGGGGCTTGCCGGCCCTGCCTGGACGGGCGCGTTTGCCGGGGCGCCTGCGGGGATTGACGAAGGAGCGGGCAAGGATAGAGCATGGGAGGGGAACAGCGGCAGAGCCCGCGGGGCAGGCCCGGGGGCGTGGCAGAATGGAGCGTCCTGTGCTGGGTCTCTTGATCATCCTGCTCGTGCTGGGCGTGACGCTGACGGTGGTGCTGTGGGCCGGCACCCTGTTCCTGCAGGGCTACTTCTACACCGAACCCACGAGCGGCATCTTCTGGCAGGCGCCGGCCGCCGGCCTGGTGCTGACGCTGTTCTTCGGCCTGTGGTGTCTGCTCGATTACAACGCCGAGGGGGCGCGGCCCGACGACCTGCCGTACGACACGATCTTCCGCTTCAGCGCCGAGGACGCCAAGGCGAAGAACCCCGTCCCGTACCTCTGGGCGATCAGGAAGAACGAGAAGGCCCCGATCAAGTATCGGTGGGCGAAATCGGACCGGCTCGGCGGGAGTCAGTATCAAATGGATCGGGACGGCCGACCGGACCGGAACGTGCCGTGGCGGCCGGTCGGCGTGATCGCGCTCCTGGTCGAGGAGGACGGCCAGAAGGTGCGCTACGACCTGGCGCCGGCGCAGGAGGGGAATAGCTACCGCCGTTTCCTCAGCCCAGACGGCTGGGAGATCAAGGAGTACGACAGCGGTCCGACGGGACAGCCGACGGTCTTTCGCACCGGGCGGTTTCTGGCGAACATGCTGCTGAACCTGCTGCACTTCGGGGTGTGGTTCGCGTGCCTGTCGCTGATCCTGCGCTTCCAGTACACGCACGCGCTGGGGCTGGCGCTGGTGC
>JBBRPS010000645.1:0-6107 GCA_038227745.1 Gemmatales bacterium
CCATGCGGTGACGGACCAGCCGGCTGACGCCGGCCGTTCGCCAACTCAGCGCTTGACGGTCTTCGAGAACGTCTCAGGCAGCTCGGCCTTGGCGATGACGACGACGCCCTGCTCCGTGAACTGGAAGCCGCGCTGGCGGTCGTGGTCCAGGTTGTAGCCGATGGTGGTATTCTGCGGAATCTTCACGTCCTTGTCGATGATCGCGCGGCGGATGCGGCAGTGCCGGCCCACGTCCACGCCGTCGAACAGGATCGAGCTTTCGACCAGGCTGAAGCTGTTGACGCGCACGTTCGGCGACAGGACGCTGCGGCGGACGTGGCCGCCGCTGACGATGCAGCCCTGGCAGACGAGGCTCTCGTGCGCCTCGCCGCGGCGGACGTGCTCGCCGACGCCCTCGTCGCGGAAGACGAACTTGGGCGGTGGCAGCTGCGGCTGGTAGGTGCGGATCGGCCACTCGCGGTCGTACAGGTTCAGCACCGGCTCGACGTCGATCAGGTCCATGTTCGCCTGGTAATAGGCGTCGAGTGTGCCGACGTCGCGCCAGTAGGGCACCGCCTTGCGGTTCTTGTCGCGGAAGCGATAAACGTAGACCTGGTGCGTGTCCACCATGCCCGGGATGATGTTCTTGCCGAAGTCGTGGCCGCTGTCTGGCCGCGTCGCGTCCTGGCACAGCAGCTCGTACATGACCTTCGTGGTAAAGACGTAGATGCCCATCGAGGCGAGGAAATGCTGCGGATCGCCGAGGATGGGCGTCGGGTCCTTGGGCTTCTCCTGGAAGCCGGTGATCTTGTCGTTGGCATCGACGAGGATGGCGCCGAACTGCGGCCCCTCGCTGAGCGGCTGCGGGATGGCGCCGACGGTCAGGTCGGCGCCGCGCTCGATGTGCGCGCGGATCAAGTCGCCGTAGTCCATCTTGTAAATGTGGTCGCCGGCGAGGACGAGGACGTAGCGCGGGTCGTCCTTTTCGATGGTGTAGATGTTCTGGTAGATGGCGTCGGCGGTGCCCTTGTACCAGTGCTCGTCGATGCGCTGCTGGGGCGGCAGGACTTCGATGTATTCGCCCAGCTCGCGCGGGAGGAAGTCCCAGCCGGCGGCGATATGGCGGTCGAGGCTGCGGGCCTTGTACTGGGTGAGCACGAGGACCTTGCGCAGGTTGCTGTTGATGCAGTTGGAGAGCGTGAAGTCGATGATACGGTACAGGCCGCCGAACGGGACCGCGGGCTTGGCGCGGTCCCGGGTCAAGGGTTCGAGGCGTGTCCCTTTCCCCCCCGCGAGGATCAGGGTCAAGACATCTTTCACAGGATCGGCCTCCTCCAATCACTCTGAGCCGAGGCGCTCCGGGTCTTGCGGTCATTCTGGCGGGGGACCGACCGCAAGGGAAGGGAAAAGTCACGAAGTGCCGTGGGAAACATGACCCGGCAAGCCCACGGGCCGCGCCCGGTGGGGCGGACCGTTCAGGCGGCTAAACCGGCGTACACCTCCGCGAGGCGACGCACTGCGGACTGCGGTGCGAAGTGCCGGGCGACGCGCTCGCGACCGGCTCGGCCCAGGTGGCGCCGCAGGGCCTCGTCATCGAGGAGCAGGCGCGTCTGCCGCGCCAGCGCGATCCGGTCGCCCGGCGGCACCAGGAAGCCCGTTTCGCCGTCGGCCACGACCTCGGCCAGTCCCGGCAGGCGCGAGGCCACCACGGGCCGGCCCGCGGCCATCGCCTCCAGCGCCACCAGTGCCCCGCCGTCCGCGAGGCTCGGTACCCAGACGATCTCCGCGGCGCCCATCAGCGCCGGCACGTCCGGCCGCATCCCCGCGAAGTGGACGCGACCCACCGCCCGGATGCGCCCGGTGAAGCGCTCCAGGCGCGGGCGCTCCGGTCCGTCGCCGGCCAGCAGCAGGTGCAGGTCGTCGTGAAGATAGCGCAGCACGTCGAACGCCCAGATCGCGTCGCGGAAGCCCTTGTGCGCTTCGAGGCGGCCGGCGCAGAGCAAGGCGCGGCACGGGGCGGCATCCTCCGGCAGCGGGGAGGGGGCGGCAGTTCCGTGCGCGGCCGTCACGCCGGGCGGGACGACGACGACCTTCTCGTCGGCCAGGCCCGCACGCAGACAGCGGTCGGCGGCGGCGGTCCCCTCGACGACGACCCGGTCCGCACGCCGCAGCAGCCAGCGGTCGAGGCGCGCGATGCCGCCGGCGCGCCGGCTGCGCGTCGCAAAGGGACGGCTGACCACGAGGCGGCCCTCCGTCCCACCCGCGAGGGCGAGGGCGCGCAGGGAAGAGGGGCGAAAGGCGTGAACGAGGTCGGGGCGGAAGTCCCGCAGAAGTCGGCGGAGTTCCCACAGCGGCCGGGGGTCCAGCCAGCGCGTCCAGCCGAGGGCGGTGAGGGGTACGCCCGCAGTTTGCAAGAATGGCGGCAGACCTTCGCCCGTGCCCAGGACACAGACGTGAATCTCGAAGCGCTCGCGCGGCAGCTCGCGAGTGAGCAGGGCGAGTTGGCTGGTCGTGCCGTCGGCTTCCGTTCCGGGGGTCACGAAGAGGATTTTCATGCGCTGTCGGTGGCCTCCGTGCCGAGGATCGCCAGGTAGGGCAGGTGACGGTACTCGTCGTTGAAATCCAGGCCGTAACCGACTACGAAGGCGTTGGGGATGTCGAAGCCGCAGTAGTCCGCCGCGACGTGGACCTGCTGGCGGCCGGTCTTGCGCAGCAGCACCGCCACCTTGATCGACGCCGCCCCGAGGCCCTTCAGGTGCCGGACGAGGTAGTGCAGCGTCTGCCCGGTGTCGAGGATGTCGTCGAGGAGGAGGACATGGCGGCCGGCGACGTCGGGGACGAGTTCCGGCGCGATGCGCAGCTCGCCGGGGGTGGTGGCGGCGCCGCGGTAGCTGGAGGCCTGGATCAGGTCGATACGCAGTCGCAGGTCGAGGTGACGGACCAGGTCGGCGAGGAACATCAGGCAGCCGGTCAGGACGCCGACGATGGTCACGGGGGTGCCGTGGTAGTCGGCGCCGATCTGGCGGGCCAGGTCCACGACGCGCTGCTGGATGCGCTCGGCCGGGATCAGGACTTCCATCAGGGCCTCGACACCGGGACTGCGGGCCTGGAAAGAGGGTATTGAACACCAAACGTCGTTACGAGGAAAGAGCGGTTCACGGCGGTTGGGGTTCACCGTCCCTCATTCGCCTTCAGGCTCAACCGCACGACCGGCCCGTCCACCTGAGCGACCGTGGCCGTGTCGCCTAGCGGGGCCAGCGCCAGCGCGACGAGCGGCCTGTCGAGCAGATGGGTGGCCAGCACCGTCCCGGTGGCGTCCAGCAGCACCACCCGCCCCGTCAGCCCGCCGAGCAAGAGCGCGCGGCCGTCGAAGCTCAATGACACGAGCCGGCAAGCCTCCGACGCGGGCAGCCGGCCCTGCTTGGCGCCGCCGCCGCTGTAGCGCAGGACCCCCTCGCTGAAGCACGCGAGCGCCACCTGGTTGCCGTCGCCCGCCACCGCCATCGCCCCGACGTGCGCCACCAGCCCGTCACGCCAGAGCCAGCGGTCCGGCAGGCCGAAACACGCCACCAGGCCGTAATCGGCCGCACCGAAAAGACACGTGGAGGCGGGCGAGAAGGCGAGGTGGTGCAGCGGCCGTGGGCTCTCGATCTTGCCGACCGTCTGCCCCAGGCGGTTGAAGACCTGTAAGTGGCCGCGCGTGTCGGAGACGGCGAGGTACTGCCCGAACGGGTCCAGCGTACCCGTGAGCGGCAGGGCCACCACCGAGCGCTCCCAGCGCGTGGTCAGGTCGGGGGCCAGCCACCACACCTCGCCCTTGCTCCCCAGGGCCACCCACGCCGAGCCGTCGTCGGAGCAGCACGCCGTCACCAGCGCGCCGGGGGCGCGGATCTGCGCCTGGCGCTCGCCCTTTTGATTGAGCAGATAGAGCCAGTGCGCCTCGTCCCAGGCGAGGAGCCAGCCCTTTTCGCGGGCGAGGGCCAGGCCGCGCACGGGGGCCGCGAGAGACTGCGACCACAGGGGACGCATCGGGGTGCCGGTGGGTTCCGCGGCGGGGCGTGGGCGGTTCATCAGCGGACCATGTCCAGCAGGCGCTGGGCCTCGGCCCGGGCCGAGTCGAGCCAGTGCGGCTCGTCGTCGGCCTCCGACAGCGAGCCGGGCACCAGCGGGCGGTTGACGAAGAGGTGGGGCACGACGCCGCGGCCGGTGTACGGGTAGCCGGCCGGCGAGAAGAAGCGGGCCACGGTGATGCGGATGCCGCCCGTCGGCCGGCCGCCCTGCTCCGCCGGAAGCTTGAGCAAACCCTGCGTCGGCAGCCGCAGCAGTCCCTGCGAGCAGCCCTTGCCGTAGGTCGTCTGGCCGACGAGCCGGGCGCGCTTGTTCTCCTTGAGAGCGCCGGCCAGCACTTCCGCGGCGCTGGCCGTTTCGCCGTCCACGAGGACGACGAGTGGCAGCGTCAGGGCGCCCGGGTTGCGGGCCTGATAGACGGTGTTGAGCTTCGGATCCTGGTGCTGCGTCGAAACGATCACGCCCGAGGCCAGGAAACGGCGGGCGACCTCGACGGCCACCTCGAACAGGCCGCCACTGTTGCCGCGCAGGTCGAGGATGAGCGCCTTCATCCCCGCCTTGTGGAGCAGCATCAGGGCCTCGTTCAGTTCCTGCAAGGTAGTTTCCTGGAAGCAGGTGACCCTGAGGTAGCCAATGGCCCCGGACTGCAGCTGCGGCGGCAGCACGCTGGGGACGAAGATCGGGCGCCGCCGCAGGGCGACCGACCGCTGGGCCATGCCCGGCGAGGCGATGAACAGCTCGACCACGGTGCCGACCTCACCCTCCAGCAGTTTCATGGCGGCCTCGGCGCCCAGGTCGCCGACCGGCCTCTTGTCGATGCTCAGGATATGATCGCCCTTGAGGGGCGGCGGCACCGTCTTGTCGGCGACCTCGACGTCTGGGGCGACGTCAACGACGGCCAGCTTGCCGTTGTCGCTGCCGAGCTGCACCCCGACGCCGACGTACTCGCCCTTGAGGAGGTCAGCGAGTTCGCGGAACTGGTTCGGCGTGAGGTAGACGGTGTACTCATCGACGGCGCAGCAGGCGCCGCAGGTGAACTCCAGGACGGTGGTGGTGGCGCTGAGGTTGAGGGCGTTGAGCGCCTTCATGGCCACGTCGCGGACCTGTTCGACCGCCTGGTCGCGGGTGAGGATGGCGGCGGGCGAGCCCCAAGCGCGCTGCAGATAGCCGCGGAAGGTGCGCGTCTCGTCGGGGCGCAGGCCCGGCAGGTGCGTCTGACAGAAGACCGGGTCGGCGAGAGCGTTGATGAACTCCTGCAGGCCCTTGCGGAAGACCCGGCCGGGATCGACCCGGTGCCTCTCCACGGAGCTGTCGAGGAGGTTGTAGACGACGATCTCGTAGAGGCGCAGGGCCTGGGTGTACTTCAGGCCGAGGACGTCCTTGCGGTAGCCGGGGTCGCGGTGGCGCAGGACCTGGTAATAGTGGCGCAGGGCGTTGCGGTAGCGTTCGCGGATCTCGGGGTGGTTGCGGGTGGCCTTGAGGAGTTTTTCGTAGACGGTGCAGGCGTCGTACCAGTCGCTGCGGCGCTCGTACTGCTCGGCCTGTTTGCGAAGCTGTTTGACCTTTTCCGGCGAGGTGCCGGCGTCGGCCGGGGTGAGGAGCCACGCCCCGCACAGCAACGCTGCGGTCATGCCCAGCCTGTGCCGCATACTGCGTCCGCGTTTCAAGGTCAACCTCCCCACGGAACAGGGTTCCATCCTTGGTCAAGACAGGGAGAGTGTCGAGTATGAGTATAAAGGACCCCGCCAACCCAGTCAAACAGACGTTGTCTGTTGTTACATAGTTTTTATTTTTCCCGGTCGCGCCCGCAGGCGGTATTGACGCCCCTCCCGCCAGACGGCAGAACAATGAGTGCATGAGCCAGGCGGCTCTTGGCGAACGGCCGGCGTAAGCCGGCTGGTACGTCACCCCACGTGGGTGCCGTACCAGCCGGCTTACGAGATCGTCCAGCTTTCAGGGGTTATAGGCTAAGGGGTTACGGCGAGGCAGCTTACGCCGAAAAGGAGGGGGCTACGGCAGAGTTCGCTAGGCCCTCTTGCCTGCCCTCCGTGCCGTTCCCC
>JBBRPS010000646.1:0-6089 GCA_038227745.1 Gemmatales bacterium
CCACTCCTCTGTGAGGCATTGCCGTGGCCAAGAAGAAAACCGAGATCGAAGAACCGCAGGACCGCAACGGGAGCGAGGAAGCCGGCAGCGACCAGGGCGAATCCATCGCCGGTTACTTCCGCCAGGTCTTCACGGAGAACCCCAGGCTCCTGAGGGAGCGGAGCAACGACGAGCTTTACAGCCGCTGGCTCCACGACCACCCGGGCCATGATGAGGTCCCCAAGCAGGTGAGGACCGGCCTGCAGAACATCAAGAGCGTCCTGCGCAAGAAGCTGGGCAAGAGGAAGACCGCCAGGCAAGAGCAGACGGACGCACCGCCGCCGGTCCAGCCCGCGCAGCAAGCGCCAAGGCGTGTCGCCGCGAAGGGCCTCGAACAGCTCGAGGAACACATCGACGAGTGCCTCCGCATGGCGAAGGAACTGGACCGCGACGGCCTCGCGGAGGAGATCAGCCTCCTGCGCCAGGCCCGCAACCGGGTGGTGATGAAGCACGCCGGCGGCTGAGGCGGCCGCGGGCTGCGCGCGAAACGGCAAGCCAGGCGCACTCCGTTGGCGGAGCGCGCCTGGCTTGCCGTTTCGCGCGCGCTCCACCCCTCCCGGCGCTGTCCCCCCAACCCGTCTCCGCCGCGTACAGGGGAGACGGGAGGGACAGGATTCCTTGCCGCTCTCGTTAGCTTTGCCGCCTGTCCTGAACTTCCGTTCCTTACTATATTACTGCACACGAGACAGCGGAGGGCGAAGGAAACGGAAAACGCTGGCCCAGGCAGCTGCGGAGCGCGCCATGTTGATTCTGCACGACACCTTCTCGGGCGACCTGACGCACATCCAGGCCATCGCCGAGATCAGCGAGGGGATTGCCCTGTTCGACTACGTACGCATCCAGCAGCCCGACGGGGCGGCCTGGATCGGCCAGGTCGTCCAGCCCAACCAGAACCTCTCGACCGTCGGTAACCGCCTCGACCCGACCATCCTGCACGGCCTGCACCTCATGCAGAACCACCCCGACGTGCAGTCCGTCCAGTCCGTGCAGGTCTTCGACATCCTCATCCTCGGCCAGTACCTGGAGGGTCAGTTGCTCACGCCGCGCCTGCGGCCGCTGCCCGGCGCGCAGGTCACGCGCCTGAGCTCGGTCGAGACGGCGGCCGTCATCGAGATCCCGCCGGTGGAGTATCACGAGGACGGCACGACCAACGTGATCGGCGAATTGCTCAACGCCGAGGACGTGCCGTTGTGCCTGGACGAGCGCAAATTCAATTATCACATCATGGTCGCCGGCGGCACCGGTTCGGGGAAATCGAACGTCGCCGCCAACCTGGTGGACCAGGCGCTCAAGTACGGCAAGTGCGTGCTCATCCACGACGCCAAGCCCGACTACGGACTCATCCGCGGCGCGAACACCGACGCGCGCGTCCGCCGCGTCTGGGAGCGCTTCGAGGACTGGCGCATGTTCCCGCACGGGGCCGACAACCTCAAGCGCATCGGCTTCTACGGCATCTCCGATCCGGCGACGGTGGACGAGGTGGTCGGTTTCCGCTCGTCGGACTTCTACCCTGATATGCTCGCGGGGTTGTTCTTCACCGGCCCCGAGACGGCGGAGCAGAACGCCTTCGAGGGGTTCGTGCTGGCGGCGAACCACCTCTACCAGCAGGCGCAGATCTCCGGACCGCACCGCCGTTACACTCTGGACGACATCCTGATGGAGGTGCGCCGCCGCACCGCGCCGGACAACGGCCAGGCCCCGAACCTGCCGCCGGAGGAGACGATCCACGCCAAGACCGGCCCGTCAATCCTGCAGAAGGTGACGCGCCGGCGGCACTGGTATCCGTGGCTCGACGCGGTCGGCAAACCGGTCCAGGCGCCCAACGGCCCGCGTGCCCGCGCGGGCGGGCCGGGGCGCCTCCTGGCGTCGGAACTGGACGGGGCGCGGCAGGTGACGGCGTTCGACCTGGACCGCCTGGTGGAGTCGGGGCGCGTTATGGTCATCGACTACGCGCGCGTCGAGGACCACTCCTACGCGGTGCTGCTGTCCTACTTCCTGCGCGAGGGCCAGCGCTACCGCAAGCCGCGGCAGGCGGGGGCGCTCAGCGGCGCCTTCACCGTCAGTGACGCGGGGCGGCCGGGGCTGGTGCAACTCGTGGACGAGGCGCACCGCCTGTTCGACAACAGGTCGCGGCACGGCCCGGCGCTGGCCGCTGCCTTCGAGCGCGTCATGCGCGAGGGGCGGTCGGCGGACCACTCGATCATCCTGAGCCTGCAGAACGCCTCGCAGATCCCGCACCGGGTAATGAACAACCTCAACACGCGGATCGTCATGCGCCAGAACAGCAAGGCGGAGGCCGAGGCCGCCACCGAAACGATGGGGCGCGACTTCGCGGCGCAGGCGCTACGGCTGGGGACTGGGCACGCTTTGGTGTCACTGCACGAGAGCCGCGCCCCGGTGCTGGGGCAGATGGCCCCCTCCCCGTATGAGTTGATGCGTCAGGACAACACCGGCCCCGCCCGCCCCGCCGGGACGCTGCACGCGGCGCAGCGGCTGCAAGCTTCCGCTCGATCCGGGGCGAGCGGCGCCGCGCCGGAGGAGGCCCGGCTTGCTGCCCCGCCGGCGCCGGAAAGTGCGGGCGTGACCGATGACGACATTCCGTTCTGAGTCGCGGCAATGCCGCCGGAGGGGCGTGATGTCCAGCATGTTTTCCGAACTGATCCGCAGCTCGCGGCGCATCAGCCGCGACCAGTTCGCGGCCAACTTCGGCGGCGTTGCCGAGGACGTCATCGAGATGGTCGAGGGCGAGCAGGCGCGCCGGGTCGTTGGCGAGGCGCGCGACGTCATGGAGGCCGCCCGCCCGCTGCGCGACGGCACCCCCCGCCTCCAGGCCCTGACATTCGGCCACTTCAGCACGGCGCCCGAACTGGAGCGAGGCCTGGTCGCGGCCGTCGATGGCACCACCGCCCTGCCGCTGCAGCTCTACTCCGCCGGCCAGGCGCTGTGTGTGGGCATCGGCAGTCTGTCCCACCGCCGCCCCATGCACGACTCCATCCACTACTGGTCCAGCCGCGCCTTCCTCGAACAGAGCGAGGACAGCGACGACCACATCGCCCGCCAGGAGCAGGGCCAGTTCAGCATTTCGCAGACCGCCTACATGAGCTATTTCCAGGTGCGGCACGGGCTGGAGATCGCCGAGCCGTACGTGCTCTTCGGCGGGGCGCTGGTCTGCGAGTGGCTGACGGCGACCAACGAGGGGCTGGACGTCTACCGCGAGCTGTTCGCGTCGGGCAAGAAGGCGATGGGCGTGATGAAGAGCGTCAAGGCGGATGCCCTGTTCGCCCGCTTCGCCAAGGCGCTGCGGCCGGGGGAGGTCTACATCGTCGAGACGCTGGCGGACCACCTGCGCGAGAAGTCGCCGGCGGGCGCGGGGACCGGCGAGGTGCGGCGCTTCGTGCGCGACTCGTTCCTGGAGGGGACGGCCCGCAAGGTGCTGCGCGGCGTGTTCCGGCCGGTGCAGAAGGCGTTCGCCTTCGAGGCCCACGAGGACCATCTGGTGGACATGCTGCGCATCCTGGCGGCCGACTGCCAGCTCAACTACGTGGGGCGCGAGGTGCCGTACCTGCTCAACCTCGTTCACCAGGAGCTGCGCGGCAGTTTCCGGCCGAAGATCCTGCGCGACCGCATCGCCGCCCGGCTGGTGCGGCAGAGCGAGGAAGTGTTCCTGGAGGAGGCCGACGACCGCCTGTACCCCTGACGGCACGCTCGACGCGCCCGTGGCGACAAGCAGCCTTGCTTGTCGCTCTCCGGCGCGACAAGCAAGGCTGCTTGTCGCCACGACGCCCCGGAACATTGGCCGTGCCCCTGCCCGAGCCGGGCAGCGCAGCCGCGCCTCCTTGCATTTTGCTGTTCTCTCGGGCGCACTGCGGGTATGATCGTCTCGACCTGTTCCCCTCCAGGAGGCCGCAGTCCATGCCGACAGACCCGCAATCTCCACGCCCCGACGCGGCCCACGGCCCCGGCCGCCGCGGCCCTCCGCCGCCCGGCGAAACCGCGCACCCCCTGGACGCCACGGAGGCCGCCGGGGCGGGCGGCCCGGCACTGACGCTGGCCCCCGGGATGAAGCCCGTCGCCGACTACAAGCTGGTGCGCGTGCTGGGGCGGGGCGCGTTCGGCGAGGTGTGGGAGGCGACCGGACCGGGCGGCTTCCCCGTCGCCATGAAGTTCCTCCGCCTGGCCGACGGCGGCGCCGATGCGGAGAAGCGCGCGCTGAAGCTGATGCAGGGCCTGCGCCACCCCAACCTCCTCGCCCTCTTCGGCGCCTGGCGCAACGGCGACTTCCTCATCGTGGCGATGGAGCTGGCCGACCGCACTCTCCACGACCGCTTCACCGAGGCCCTCAACCAGGGCAAGCGCGGCATCCCGCAGGCGGAGCTGCTGCCCTACATGCGCCAGGCAGCGGCGGGGCTGGACTACCTCAACGGCCAGGGCGTGCAGCACCGCGACATCAAGCCGGCCAACCTCCTGCTGGTCGGCGGCGGCGTCAAGGTGGGCGACTTCGGCCTCGCCAGGCTGCTGGAGAAGACGGTCCAGAGCGTCAGCCATGCCATGACGCCCGCCTACGCCGCCCCGGAGTTCGTCAACGGCCAGGCGACACGCTGGTCCGATCAGTACAGCCTGGCGGTCGTCTACTGCCAGTTGCGCGGCGGCAAACTGCCGTTCGAGGGGAACGTGGCGGCGCTGCTGGCCGGCCACCTGATGAAGGCGCCCGACCTGGGGATGCTGCCGGCCGCGGAGCGGTCGGCGGTGGCCTGGGCGCTCGCCAAGAAGCCCGAGCGGCGCTGGCCGAGCTGCACGGCGTTCGTCGAGGCGCTGGCCAGCGGGGCCGCCCAGCCCGCGTCCCTCCCCCGTCCCCAACCTCCGAAGGGGAAGTCTCCGCCGGCTCCCCGGCCGCGGCCGAAGAAGGCCCGGCGCCCGTGGTTCTGGCCCGTGGCGGCGTGCCTCCTCGGCCTGCTCGCCTCGGGGGGACTCGCCACGTTCCTCTGGCAATACTCGGGGGACCAGAACGTCCCGCCCACCGCGGCCAGGATCGAGAACTCGGTCGGTATGAAGCTGGTGCGCATCGGGGCCGGCAAGTTCCGCATGGGCTCCCCCGCCACGGAGGAGGCGCGCGACCCGGCCGACAAGGGCAGTGAGGAACAGCACGACGTGGAGATCGCGAAGCCGTTCTACCTCGGCGCCCACGAGGTCACCCAGGCACAGTACCAGAAGATCATCGGCAAGAACCCCAGCAACTGGTCGCCGGAGGGCGCAGGCAAGGTGCAGAAGATCGACACCCGCGACTTCCCCGTGGAGAGCGTGAGCTGGGAGGACGCGGTGAAGTTCTGCGCGCTCCTTTCGGAACTGCCGGCGGAGCGGAAAGCGGGGCGGGTGTACCAGCTGCCGACCGAGGCGGAGTGGGAGTATGCCTGCCGGGGCGGGCCGGTTTCTTCCCCGGCCCCGTTCCACTTCCTCAAGCCCAGCGCTTCGCTGTCGTTTGGGCAGGCCAACTTCTGGGCGGAGCACCCGTACGGCGGGGGGGCCAAGGGCGCCTGGTTACAGCGCACCTGTCGGGTGGGGTCCTACGAGCCGAACCGGCTGGAGCTGTACGACATGCACGGCAACGTCTGGGAGTGGTGTGCCGACTGGTACGACAAGGACTATTACCGCAATAGCCCTTTACGAGACCCGCAAGGACCCAAAGCGAGTCCCGAGAACCGCCGCGTGCTGCGCGGCGGGTCGGGCTGGTTCAGCGGCGCATGGTGCCGCGCGGCCATGCGCAACAAGAGCGACCCCGGCGAGCGCAACTTCAACGTTGGCTTGCGGGTGGTGTTCCGTCCCGGTGCGAGGACGCCGTGACTGCGTGACTCCCCCCGGAAATTTTGCGGCTCCCCGGGGCCGTTCAGATTTGGGCGTAACCGGTCCTCCGCTCGTAACATCTCAAAAACCCTGGGGAAGAGGCGCAGCTGATCGGGGGTCGCTTCCCTATTCTGGAAAGTATGCGGATCGAGATTCCCGTTATTCCCCCTGGCGAACGCACCCCCCTCGTCGAGGCGCTGTTGGCCATCAGC
>JBBRPS010000647.1:0-6057 GCA_038227745.1 Gemmatales bacterium
AGGACGTGCAGCCTCCCCCGCCCTCGGCGCGGCCGCAGCCCGGCTCGCCGCAGCCGCCGTGCTCTTCTTCCTCCTCGGGCGCCGTCGGCGGCGCCAGGTTCTCCAACAGCACTTCCAGGCCGTACCGGGAGGATAGGGCCTCCACGAAGGGGCCGCAGTCACAGTCCGCGGCGCGCAGGTGCTGAACCGTCGCCAGCCGGCCGTCGAACCGCAGGTCCACGTCGAGGATCTCGATCGGCAGACCGTGCTCGGCGGCGACCCGGCGGCCGTCCTCGAACAGCCGGTCGGCGAGAGTACGCAGTCGCCGGGCCTCGGCCTCGTCGGCGGCGGTGGTGCGGCGCAGCACCCGCCCCACCTCAGTGTCGCCCAGCAGCCGGGCGTGGCGTGGCGTGGCGGCGCAGAGCACGACGCCCAGCTCCAGCCCGCGCCCGCCGGTGACGACGACGCGCTCGCCGCGCCCCAGCGCCAGCGCCGCGGTGAAACGGCCGACGGCGCCGCTCGTGTGACTCACCAGGTATTCGCTCGCGGTGTCCAACATGACGTCTCCGCCCCCCGCCTCAGTCCAGGCCGAGGGTCTGCCGCATGATCTGATCGTAGACGCGCTGGCCCTCTTCGGTGCTCAGGTCCGCACGCGTCTCGTTGATGACCTTGATGCTGACATCGCGCAGCCAGTAGCTCCAGCAGTCGGCGCAGACGTTCGCCTGGATCTGCCGGCCCAGCTCGTCGTTCATCGGCGGCTTCGGGAGTTGGCGAGCGTGCTTACCGGCGAAGCACCCGGGCCGGCGGCACTGGAAGCCGCTTCCGCCTTCCGCCTCCGGCCCCTGCGCCCTGGCCGGGGCGGGCGGCTGCTCGCCGAGCTGCTGAAGCAATTTGGCCATCTCGTCGCGCGGCTTGTTGTCGCCGCGCCGGTCGGCCACCGCGAAGCCTTCCTTGAGGATCTTGACCGCCTCGTCGCGCCGTCCCAGGTCCATGAGGCTGGCGCCGAGCAGCTGGTAGACGCGCGAGAACTCCGGGTTCAGCTCGAGGGCGCGGCGGAGCGATGTCACCGCCTCCTCGAACTGCCGGTCCTCGATCAGCAACTGACCGAGACGGTAGTGACCGAGGTCGTTGTCGGGGTCGTCGTTCGCCATCTTGCGAAACTTGGCGATCGACTCTTGCAACTGACTCATCAGGGACTCCTCATCGGTACGCACGGGACCGGGCGGGCGCCACCCCTCGCCCTGGTGCGCCGTCAAACGACCTGTTGGCGAACGGCCGGTGTAAGCCGGCGGGTAAAGCACCCCGCTTGGCGCAGCACCAGCCGGCTTACACCGGCCGTTCGCCAGGAGGTGCCTGGTAACTGCCCTAGCCGCCCACCTGACTCGTCTCCAGGACCAGCAGCGGGCAGGAGAGCTTGGCACTCTTCTTGCTGATCCGATCGACCGCCTCGATCTCGATCGTGAACCGGCCGGGGCGGTTGAGGGAGATCGGGAACGGCAGCGGGACCGTATCGAGCTTCTTGATATCGACCTCCTCGGGGAGATCCTTGGGGATGTTGTTGATGAACGCCGCCTCGAGCGTCGGCTTGCCCTTCTCGTCGAGGATGCGCATGCGCAGATCGACGTTCGGCAGTTTCGTCTTGGGGTCGCGGGCGAAGCCGACCAGGGCGCAGTGGGCTTCATAGTTCCCCTGGGTGAACGCCACCGACGGCGCGAAGGCGCGGATCAGGCCGAAGCCGGGCGGGAGGATCTCGAATTCGTAGGTGAAGCTCTTGCTGTCCGTCGGTCCCTTGGGATCCTTGGCGTTCTTGTCGGTGATGGTCAGCCGGACCGTGTACTTGCCGGCGGGCTGCTCCGTCCCGGTGAACACCTGCGCCCGGTCCGAAACCCGCGCCTTGCCCAGGTGCAGGTAGCGCTGGTTGTCGTTTTCGCGCTTGAAGATCTGCTTGCCCTTGCCATCGAGCACCTCGATCTTGGTCTTGTACTTGACCAGGCCAGTGTTCAGTTCCATCTTCATGTCTTCGATGTCGAACGCGAGGAAGAGGAAATCGCCGGGCAACATCTTGTTCCCGGTGCGCCCCCCCCCGTAGGCCCCGTAGGTCGAACGGACATTCTTCAGCTCCAGGGCGCGTGCGGGCAGCGCCTCCAGACTCAGCACGACCAGGGCGATGGCGAATACCTTCCTCATGGCAACAGGTTCCTCTGACCAGACAGCGTGACCCGGCGACACGGCCGACAAGGACCAGGTGGCAGGGTTATTCTGTCCGCGGCTGCGCGGCTTGGCCAGGCCAAAATCGGCCGCGCCGGTCCGGGGAGCGCGCTCCCGGCCCGCCTGACAGGCCAGCCCGGAAGTGACGGAAGTCCTTGTTCTCCCGGTCCCCGGATGATATGGATGAAGGATCTCCGGACTGCACGGCCGGGCCGCGCCGGAGGAGCCGGCTCGTTTCGCCCCCCGTCCGCAGCTATGGTGATAGGATCGCGCCGCGCGTGCTTCACCCCCCGTCCCCCGAAGGAGCCTGTACCATGCATCTGCTCGATTCCCTCTGCGACCGCCGCCTGTTCTTGCGGGGCCTTGCCCTCGGCGCCGCCTGCTACACCGTCCCGGGCGTCTTCGCCCAGGAGCTGGTCCGCACGCCGACCCAGATGGAGGGACCGTTTTACCCCGACCGCCTGCCACTGGACACCGACAACGATCTCATCGTCATCAATAACTCGATCACGCCGGCGGTCGGCGAGGTCACGCACCTGAGCGGGCGCATCCTCGCCGCGAACGGCAGCCCCGTCCGCAACGCCCTCGTCGAGATCTGGCAGGTGGACAACGCCGGGGCCTACCTGCACTCCGAGAGCGACAACCGTCAGCGGCGCGACGCGAACTTCCAGGGCTTCGGCCGCTTCCTCACCAGCACCAGCGGCGAATACTACTTCCGCACGATCAAGCCGGTGCCCTACCCGGGGCGGACGCGGCACATCCACTTCAAGGTCAAGGTGCGCGGCCAGCAGGATTTCACGACGCAACTTTACGTGCGCGGCGAGGCGGGCAACGCGCGCGACGGCCTCTACACGCGCATCCGCGACCTGCGGGCGCGAGAGGCCATCACCGTGGCGTTCACGCCGGTGCAGGGGTCGCGCATCCGCGAGTTGCAGGCGCGGTTCGACATCATCCTCGGCTTCACGCCGCAAGGGTAAGGGGCCATTGAGCAAGCCATGCCCCGTTCGGACGCGGCTTCCGGTCGTGGGTCAGGACTCCGATCCTGACAGGTCCATGTCAGGATCGGAGTCCTGACCCACAGACGGACACGCGAGAGGAGAGCGTGAGACCCCGAGCGATCTCCGGGGTTAAACAGGCAGATGTTGCACGCACCAAACAGTCCACGAGTCGGGAGAGTCTTCATGAGAAGTCGGGTCGTTGCGGCCTTCGCGTTCGCGGGTCTCGCGCTGGCGGATACCTCGGCGCTGGCGCAGAAGGGGAGGTTCGGCGAGCAGGCGGCCGGCCGCAACGGCTGGGTGTTCAGCCTCAGCGCGGGCAAACAAATGGCGCAGCAGACCGGCAAGCCGCTCATGGTCGTGCTGCGCTGCGTGCCTTGAATCGCTTGCCATGAATTCGACGGGCAGGTTGTCCGTCTCGAGCGCATCAAGGACCTCGCCGACCGGTTCGTCCGCGTCCGGCTCACCCGCATTGAGAACGTCGATCTCAACCTCTTCGAGTTCGACTACGACCTGACGTTCATGGTGTTCTTCCTCAGTCCGGACGGGAAAGTCTACGCCCGCTACGGGGGGCGCGACGGCCAGGGACCGGACGAGCGCCAGTCCCTGGACGGGCTGCGCTACACGATGAGTTCCGTGCTCGAGATGCACGGCCGCGAGGAGAAGGCCTACGCCCCGCGCACGGAGTCGGCCTCGAAGACCGTCCGGGAGATCGCGGGCGCGCGGAGGCGGGGCTGCCTGCACTGCCACAACGTGCGCGAGGCCCTCAACGCCGAGCTGAAACGGGCGGGCAAATGGCAGCGCGACCTGGTGTGGAGCTACCCGCTGCCCGACAACCTCGGCATCGTGCTGGAAGTCGATCGCGGCAACGTGGTCAAGCAAGTGGTGCCGGAGTCGTCGGCGGCGCGGGTCGGCCTCAGGGCCGGGGACGTCCTGCGGCGGCTCAACGGCGTGCCGATCCACTCGCTCGGCGATGCCCAGTTCGCGCTGGATCGGGCGCCGCGGACGGGGGCGATCCCCGTGGCGTGGCAGCGCGGGCGTGAGGCACTGACCGGGGCCCTCGCCTTGACGGAGGGCTGGCGCAAGAGCGACATAAGCTGGCGCACGTCCCTGCAACGCCTGGTGCCGGACCTGCCTCTGTTCGGCCAGGAGCTGACGGCCGCGGAGAAAGCGGCGCTGGGCATCGCCCACGGACAGGCGGCCTTCCGTCACCGCGAGCAGGTCCACTCCCGGGCCAGGGCCGCGGGGATCCAGGGCGGCGATGTCGTCCTGGGAATCGAGGACCGGCCGGTGCCGGGGGCGGGCGTCGAGGCGTTCCGGGACTTCGTGCGGCGAGAGTACGTGGTTGGGGATCGGGTCACGATCAACGTCGTCCGCGCGGGGAAGCGACTGCGTCTGCCGCTGACACTCCCCTGACGCCCGACGACTTCTCTTCGGAGGGTTTGAGCATGAAAGCGGGCGTCAGGTTCGCCGTGGCCGCGTTGGTTTCCGTGTGCGCGTTCGTCACCGCGTTCGCCGCCGACTGGCCGGGGTTCCGCGGGTCGAAGGGCGGCGTCGCCGACGACAGCGGACTGCCCGTGAAGTGGACCGGCGAGAACTTCCTGTGGAAGTTCAAGCTCCCCGGGCCGGGGACGTCCAGCCCGATCACGACCGGCGACAAGGTGATCGTGACCTGCTACACCGGCTACGGCACCGCGATCACCAAAGGCTTCAGCGGCTTCGGCAAGGGCGGCTTCGGCAAGGGCGGCTTCGGCAAGAAGGGCGGCTTCGGCAAGGGTGGCTTCGGGAAGAGAGGCGGCGCACCCGACCCCGAGCAAAAGAAACTGAAGCTGGTGGTCCTCTGCCTCGACCGGACCAAGGGAGACGTGCTGTGGCAAAAGGAAGTCGAGCCGAAGCTGCCGGAGGAGGTGTTCACCGGCTTCCTCCGTGAGCACGGCTACGCCTCCAGCACGCCGGTGACCGATGGCGAGCGCGTCTACGTGTTCTTCGGCAAGACGGGCGTGGTGGCGTTCGACCTGGAGGGCAAGCAACTCTGGCAAGCCGATGTCGGCTCGGGCATGCACATGTGGGGCTCGGCCGCCAGCCCGGTCCTGTACAAGGACCTGGTGATCGTCAACGCGGCCATCGAGAGCAAGGCGCTGGTGGCGCTCGATAAGAAGACGGGCAAGGAAATCTGGCGGACGAAGGGGGTGGAGGCGAGCTGGGCGTCGCCGCTGCTGGTCGAGACGAAGGCGGGCAAGCACGAAGTGATTCTGAGTCTGCCGGGCAGGGTGTCGGCCTACGACGCCGAGACGGGCAAGGAATTGTGGCACTGCGTGGGCATCGGCAGCGCCGGCGGCTTCGGCTACACCGCCTCGACGCCGGTGGCTCGCGATGGCATCGTCTATGTGATCGGCGGGGGCGGTCCGTCGGCGCGGGCGGCGGCGCTGGCGATCAAGACCGGAGGGCAGGGCGACGTCACGAAGACGCACGTGCTGTGGCGCGCGAACGCCGGCAGCGGCACCTGCTCGCCGGTGCTGAGCGGCGATCATCTCTGCTGGGTCGCCGGCGCCGCCAACAGCGTGAGCGCCGTGGACGGCAAGGTCGCGTACCAGGAGCGGTTGTACGACGGCCGTGGCGAGTACGTCTCCGCGGTGGCGGTGGGGGACAAGATCTTCGCCTTGACGCGCTTCGATGGCCTGTACGTACTGGCCGGCGGCGGCAAGTTCGAGCGGCTGGCGCACAACGAGTTCAAGGGCGATGACAGCATCTTCAACGCCAGCCCCGCGGTGAGCGATGGCCGGATGTACATCCGCTCGAATGCGTACCTGTACTGCATCGGCAAGAAATAGGCGAACCGTTTAGCCGCGAGCGGTGGGCCAGATCCCGCTACGCG
>JBBRPS010000648.1:0-6055 GCA_038227745.1 Gemmatales bacterium
ACGAACCGCTACACCCCGCCGCAAACCGCTATAGCCGCGAGCCTCGCGGCGAAACGGAAATCAATGGGAGCAACAAGCGCCCTTCAAGACCGAGAAAGGCCGGTAAAGCGCCATGCCGTTCGCCGCCGCACTGTCCACGACCGCCGAATCTCCGAAGGCCCTCGAAGAGGTCTGCACGCGCGCCCTGGAACAGCTCGGGGGAACGCCGGACCTGGCCCTGCTGTTCTTCTCGCACCACCACCGCAACGCCGCCGCCGACCTCGCCGCGGGCGCCCGCCGGTCCCTCAACCCGCGCTGTTTGCTCGGCTGTCCCGGCGAGGCGATCGTCGGTAACGACCGCGAGGTGGAGGACGGCCCCGCGTTGAGCCTGTGGCTGGGCCGCTGGGCGGCGCCGGTCACGCTGACGCCGTTCCACCTCGTTCCCGAGGCGACGCCCGACGGCCACAGTCTCCTCGGCTGGCCGTACGAGCTGGCCGACGCCGACCCGGCGCAGGCCCTGCTGCTGCTGCTCGGCGACCCGTACACCTTCCCCGTGGACGCCTTCCTCGCGGAGGTGAACGAGGACCACAAGGGGCTGCGCGCGATGGGCGGCATGGCCAGCGGGGCGCGCGGCCCCGGCCAGTGCCGCCTGCTGTGCGACGACCGCGTCGAGGAGCGCGGGGCGGTCGGCGTGCTGCTGCAAGGGCCGGTCAAGGTGCGCGGCGTGGTGTCGCAGGGCTGCCGGCCGATCGGCAAGCACATGGTCATCACGCGCGCCCGCGACAACGTCATCCTCGAACTGAGCGGCAAACCGCCGCTGACGCACCTGCAGGAGATCTGGAAGGAAGTGCTGCCGGCCGACCGCGAGTTGATGCGCCAGGGCCTGCACGTCGGCCGCGTCATCAACGAGTACCAGGGCGAGTTCCAGCGCGGCGACTTCCTGATCCGCAACGTGATCGGCCTGGACAGCAGCACCGGCGCCCTGGCGATCACGGACCGGGTGCGCGTCGGCCAGACGGTGCAGTTCCAGGTGCGCGACGCCGACAGCGCCGACGAAGACCTGCACGCGCTGCTGCAGCTCGACCTGAGCGCCCACGAGCACAAACCGGCGGGCGCCCTGCTGTTCACCTGCAACGGCCGCGGCACCCGCCTCTTCTCGCAGCCGGACCACGACGCGCGGGCGGTGCGCGCCGAGGCGGGCGACCTGCCGCTGGCCGGCTTCTTCGCCCAGGGCGAGCTGGGGCCGATCGGCGGCCAGAACTTCATCCACGGCTTCACGGCCAGCCTGGTGCTGTTCGAGGATTGACGGCGGCGCCGCCCTCCCCGTGGAGGTATTACTCCGGCGCGAAAGAGGGTGACACAAGCCCGACGCGCCAGCGAGGGACCGGGCTGTCCCTCGCTGGCGCGTCGGGCTGGTATGAGGAGCTTTCGTGCCGGAGTAATAACGAGTTCGTCACGGTGTGCGGCCTGAATCGCCCGAGCCTTACAACCCCGGACGCGGGAGACGGTCCACCGCGGCAAGGGCCGCAGGACGTCAAGGGCGCACCTCGAGCGTGCAGTGCGGATGGCCGAGTGGGTCGGCCTGCTGGGTCAACCGGAACGAGCGCCCGAAGACCGCCGACCGCAGCCAACCGTCATGAGCGCGCGTGGCGATGTAGCCGCGCTTCCCCCGCCGCAGGATGTCGAAACGCATCGGCTCGCGGCGCGCGTCCACGAGCCAGTATTCCGCAACGCCCGCGACCCAGTAGAGGCGCCGCAGCACCTCCGTGTCCTTGCGTACCGACTTCTTGCTGATCACTTCCAGGACCATGTCCGGCGAACCGACGATCTCGATGTGGCCCTCCTTCGCCCCTTCGAGAAAGCGCACACGCAGATCGGTGACGGCATCGTAGGAGACGAAGACTCCGTCGGCTTCCGTGGCCAGGTCAGCGTCGGGGTTGGCAAGGAACGCCCGGTCCGAGAAGAAATAACCCCGCTTCGCCTCTTCCACCAGGGCGCCAACCACGACGGTGAAGCGGGTCTTGACCAGGTTATGGGTAAAGAGTTGCTCCATGCTCAGGTCCACCCACACTTCGCCGCCGAGGTACGAGAACCAGCCGTGCTCCGGGAAGTCATCGGATCGCGCCCAGCGGCGGAAGGATTCGAGATCGACGATGCCCGCGGGGATCCGAGCGTCTTCTTCGAGTACGATGGGGACCACGGATCGACTCCTCTCGTGCGGATGCGTTCTGCCGACCGCACTATACCAAGGCCGCTTCGCCGCGCGCCCCCCATTCCGAAAGCCCACGGGTGGCAACCCGTGGGCTTTGGGGAGAGGGGCCGCGCGCGCCGGGGGCTCGCGGCGCAAAGAAGAACGCCTGACACGGACCGGCCGTGTCAGGCGTTCCGGGTTTGCACGGTTCCGCCGGGCGGCGGGTTACTGCTTCTCGACCACCGTCAGCTCAACCGGCCGCGACGTGGCCCGATTCGCCGGCGTGTAGTACTCGTACGCCACCGCGGCGGGCGCCTGGGCGCGGATCGGGTAGCGCGGCCGCAGCGAGTACTCGAACACCTTCTCGTCGCCGGGCCGGATGTCGCCGAGGTACAGCGTCACCTGCCGCGACGTCACGCTGAACTTCTGGATCTGCTTCTTGCCGACCATCTCCGCGAAATCGCCCGGGTCCACCTGGAAGCCGGGGGCAATGCCCAGGTCCAGGATGACCTGGTACGTCGGCACCGGCCCGGCGTACTTCAGCGTCGCCTTGACGTGCAGCAGGTCGCTCGTCGCCAGCTTGGTCCGGTCGTACTCGACCTTCACGTCCAACACCGGCTTGCCCTGCGCCACCTGCTCCTTCTTCCACGGCTCGTAATAGCGGCCGACGATCTGGTACATCAGGGCCGTCTCGCCCTTGACCTCGATCTCGACGCGGTTCGGGCCGGGCTTCGTGTGCGCCTTCAGGTCGAAGGCCTGCATCACGTCGGCGTTCTCCTCGGTCACCTCGCCGCGCGCCGCCTGCGCGCCGTTCACCTTGATGACGAACGGCGTGCGGCCCTTGTGCGGCGTGCCGGCCATGCCGCCGAGCAGCGCCTTGAGCGACAGGATCGTCGCCGACGTGCTGCCCCACGTGCCATTGCCCTGCTTCGCCTTGATCAGGTACGTCAGCGCCTTGTTGGCGCTGTTCGTGAACTGGCCCGTCTTGAGCATCGCCAGCGCCGTCAGCGCCGTCGTCTCGATGGTCACGCCGTCGCCGCGGCCGTAGTTGATCGCGGTGCCGCGGCCCGGGTAGTTGACCGCCTTCCAGTCGGGCACGTCCTTGCGCTGCTTCTCCAGCCGCTGCAGCACCTCCAGCGTGCTGTCGTCCTTGGCGTCGTAGGCGGCCAGGGCGTTGGCGGCCATGGCCAGGATGTAGGCGCTGTCGCCCGCGTCCTTGACGTGGCCGCGGATGTAGTCGATCGTCGGCCGCAGCCGGTCCTTTGGCAGGCCGCTCTCCAGCAGCGACCAGGCGACGTAGCTGGTCAGCAGCAGTTTCGGGTTGCCCATGCTCGCGATCGTCTCGCTGTGCGTGGCCCCGATGTTCGACCAGGTGCCGTCCTTGTCCATCTGCTTCAGCAGCCAGGCCTGCGTCCGGTCGATGATGCCGCGGTCGATCGGGTAGACCCTGGCCATGTCGCTGAACTCCTGCAGGCCGTAGGCGCTCAGCCAGACCAGCGGCGGGCCGTTGCCCCACCAGTCGAAGCCGCCGCCGGGCCGCTCGAACGTCAGCAACTTCTGGTAGCCGACGTTGAGGTAGTGCTCGGCCTTCATGAGCAGCTGCGGGTTGGCGAGCTTCGCCTTCTTGATGTAATCGATGACCAGCACGTTGGGGTAGGCCGACGACGACGTCTGCTCCATGCAGCCGCCCGGCAGGCGCATCATGCCCTCCATGCCGTCCATCACCTGGGCGATGACGCCGGGGTAGAGCCGCACCAGCAGCTTCGACGAGTCCGCCAGGGCGTGCGGCGGGATGTCGATCGTCTGCGCGATGCGGCCGTTCAGGCGGTCGTTGACGACCTGCTCGACCTTCTGGCCGTCCGGCACGACGTCCACGACGCGCTTGACCGCGTCGGACTGCTTCGAGCCGAACGCCTTGACCGTCAGCGGCTGGGAGCCGATGCGGTTGGCCTTGATGCGGAACTTGACCGCCGTGACTTCGTTCGGCTGCAGTTTCAGGGTGCGCGTCAGGCCCTGCGTGTCGAGGAGAGTGAACCACGGCTCGGCCTGCAGCTCGAGCTTCACGATCTGCGGAGTGCGGAGGTAGTTATAGACGGCGACCGGGAAGGCCACCTCGTCGTTTTGGGTCAGGGCGACGGGCAGGTCGATGTCCACGAAGAAGTCCTGGAAGACCTTCAGCGGGACGTTGACGCCGCCGAGGGCGCCGCCGCGCGACGACGCCGAGGCGCTGAGGCGCCAGGTCGTGATCGAGTCGGCGAAGTTGACGGCGAGGTGGGCGACGCCCTTGTCGTCGGTGATGAGCGAGGGCTGCCAGAGCATCGTCTCGGGGAAGAACTCGCGCAGCTTCGGCGCCGGGGCGCCGCCCGCGCCGCCCGATTCCTTGGCCTCGCCGAGGCCCCGCTGCGCCTTCCCGTCGCGGTCGGCGAGGGCGTCCCGGGCTTCGGCTCGCTCCATCGCTGCTTTCGGCATGGCCGCGCCCGGGGCGAAACCGCCCCTGCCGGCCGGGCCGTTGAGGGGCATCCCGCCGGCTCGCGGCATGTCCATCTGGCGCTTCTGCATCTCGCCGTTGCGCATCAGCCCGAGATCGTTGCCGCGGAAGCGCCCCTGGAGCGCGGTGGCCAGTTCGGGCCGCATCATCGCGAGCTGCACCTGGTTCTCGCCGGACCACCAGCCGCCGACTTTCGCTTTCTGCACCGCCGTCCAGTGGATGTCGTCGCGGCTCTCGTAATCGCGGTCCGGCCCCGCCGAGACAATCTCGTGGTGGTCGAACTGGGAGTGTCCCGTCGGGTTCGCGAGCTTGGGGCCGCTGCGGACCAGCTTGAAACCCTGGCCCCACGCATCCTGCAGGCACTGCTCGACCAGGCCCGCGTGCCGGGCCGCGTCGGCCAGCACCGCCGGCGGAAACGCCCACTTGCCGTCCTTGAGGAGCGTGTTCTTGTTCGCCTCAGTGTAGCGGACGAATGCCTCGGCCAGCGCCTTCATGCGGTGGTGCGTGATCGCGCCGGTCAGGTTGACGAGATTGAAGCCCTTCTCACTCCGCGACAGCTCGGCCAGCGTCAGCTTGCCGCCGAACGGTGCCTCCAGCGACGCGGGCTGGACGAACCCCACCTTGACCAGGTCTTGCAGGAGGTCCGGCGTGAACTGCCAGCGGCCGGCCTCGTCCTGCTTCATGAACCCCTCGCGCTGCCAGGCGAACTGGTACAGGCCCCAGCCGATCTGCTGGACGTGGCTCTCGTACTGGTTGCGGCGCTGGACCTGCGGGGCGACCTCCCAGCGGGCCGGCGGTTGCGGCCGGACGGCGGTCAGCAGCACCTCGGCGACCTGCTGCTTGGGCGCGGGCAGGGCCGCCTGGCGGACCAGGTTGCCGATCGTGTCGCTCGGCCGGTACTGCACCTGCACCTGCGGCTTGAGCAACTCCTCCTGCAGGGTGAAGTACACCTTCTCCAGGCCGGGTTGCATCTCCTGCAGGGCGTAGACCGCCTCGTCCACGATGATGACGCCCAGCGCGGCCGCGGTCGGCCGGCCCTGGCTGTCGGTCACCTCGAAGCGGATGCGGCCGTTCTCGCCCGGCGTGTGGACCTGCTTGTCGGCCTCGATCTTGATCTTCAAGTCGGTGCGCGGGTGGACGTAGACCACACGGCTGTCGCGGATGATCTCGCCGGTGCGCAGCATCTGGTAGGCGTGGATCTCAAGGGTGCCGAACGCGGTCTGCGGCAGGTCGATCCGGTCGCCCGCCTTGCCGTCCTTGACCTCCAGCCAGCGGCTCAGCAGCGTCTGGCCGCCGCGGATGACGTCCACGTAAGCGGTCGGCGTGCCGGCCGAGGTGCGGACCTCGACGTTCATCGCGTCGCCGCCCCGGTAGATCGCCTTGTCGAGGCGGAGCAG
>JBBRPS010000649.1:0-6055 GCA_038227745.1 Gemmatales bacterium
GCCGTGAAGAAAAGCGCGTGAACGAAACCAGCGTCTCAAGCGTCTTGTTAGTAGCCGCGGAGCGCGGACAGGCAAGACCCATGCGAGGCGCGAATATCCCGTGAAGGTCGCTCCCCCAGGCCCGCTTGCCCGCGCGTCTCGGCCCGAGGTCGCCGGATGAGCCGGTCGAGAGAGAGGTCTTTATGACACCTGCCCCCATAGACCGGCGCACCTTCCTGAAGAACCTTCAGGCGAGCGGGCTAATGCCGCCGCGCGATCTCAAGGCACTCCTCAAGCGCCTGCCCCTGACCAACCGCGGCCGGTCCGTCGCGCGCTTCCTCGTGACCGAGGGGCTGCTCACCAAATTCCAGGCCGAACTGCTTCTGGCCGGGCGCACCAGTGGCTTCCTGCTCGGCCAGTACCGCATCCTCGAACCGATCGGCCAGGGCGGCATGGGCCGTGTGTTCAAGGCGGTCCACCAGACGATGAACCGCGTGGTGGCCCTGAAGGTACTGGCCCCGCAGCAGATGAATACGGAGCGGGCACGCGAGCTGTTCAAGCGCGAGGTCCGCGCCGCCGGCCACCTCATGCACCCCAACGTCGTCACCGCCTACGACGCCAGCTGCGCCGAGGGCCGGCACTATCTCGCGATGGAGTACGTGGACGGGCCGAACCTGGAACGGCTGGTGAAGGACCGCGGGCCGCTGCCGGCCGGCCTGGCGTGCGAGATCGTCCGCCAGGCGGCGAACGGCCTGCAGTACGCCCACGAGATGGGCATGGTGCATCGCGACATCAAACCCGGCAACCTGCTGGCGCAGCACGGGCCGACCCCTCTCTCGCCGCTGGTGGTAAAGATCCTCGACTTCGGCCTGGCGCGCCTGCAGCCCGCGGTCGCCGGCATGCGCTCCGAGGGCACGATCCTGACCGTGGACAACACGGTCATGGGCACGCCGGACTACCTCTCGCCCGAGCAGTCGCGCAACCTGCACCGGGTTGACATCCGCGCCGACCTGTACAGCCTGGGTTGTACGTTCTACTACCTGCTCACCGGGCAGGTGCCGTTCCCGGGCGGCACGTCGCTGGAGAAGCTGGTCCGCCACACCGCCGAGGAGGCGACGCCCCTTGAAGCGTACCGGCCCGACCTGCCCGCCGCGGTGGCCGCCGTGGTGCGCCGCCTGATGGCCAAGGACGCCGCCGACCGCTACCAGACGCCCGCGGAGCTGGCCGCCGCTCTGGCCCCGCTGGCCACGGCGGGGCCGGCCGAGTGGGTCATGACGCCGGCGGAAACCCTGTCCGGGTTCGACACGGGCAGCCCGACCCCGAGGAGTATCCCCCTGGCGCCTCGCGCCGGGGCTGCGGCCGGCGTCGATGCCACGGCGGAGAGAGTGCTGGACGTCGCGGCGTACTCCTTGACCACGGAGGACTTGCCAACAACGCCGCCCGCGCTGGAGGAGCGGTCCGCCGGACTGAAGAAGGTGCTGCTCTGGGGGGTGGGCCTCGCCGCCGTCGGGGCCGGCCTGCTCGCGGTGCTGCTCCCCCGCCTGTAATCCACCACTCCGTTCAGGGCCGCGCCGCGGTGCTTCTTCGGCCACCGCTCCTGTGCCTGCTGCCACAGTCGAGCCTGCCGAGGTATTCCCCCAACAAGGAAGTTGCTTACGTAGGACGGCTCACCGAGCCGTCCGGACGGCTCGGTGAGCCGTCCTGCATGAGGATCTTGCCTGTCGGGGTATTACTCCGGCGCGCAAGCGAGGGGTGTCCTCGCTTGCGCTTCGGGCTTGTGTGAGGATCTTTCGCGCCGGAGTAATAATACTATCCGGGACGGTTCCGTCCTTTGTGCGGCGACGTGCTGCGCAGCAGGACCAGAATCGACAATCCCACCACCTCTATTCCGTGCCTCCCTCATCCCACTGCACCGTGCCCGAGACGGTGCCCTGCGCCTCGGTGTCCTCCGCCCAGGCATGCAGCTTGCTTCCCGGGGTAAAACCGCCACACTCACAAGAACGCACGCCGGGGCGCGACCGGACAGGCGGGCGAAAAAGTTGCCGCGCGGCTGTCCGGTCGCGCCGTGAATTACGTTCTGTTGGGTAGAGACGTCGGCAGGAGGGGCGGCGGTGGGCCGGTCTTCCTCGCCAGGGGAGGTGCGTGGGAGTGGCGCGGAAAACGGTTTTCCCGCTTGACGCGGGAGGGGGAGGGCCAATAGCAATAAGTTGTGGGTTGGGGAGAAATGACCCGGTTAGCGCGTCCTACACCCGTGCGTTAGCGCTCCTCCGGCCACCCGCCGATGTGGGTTTGGAGGAGATTCTTCCCCGGATTGCCCCATGCGGTCTTTCGAGGAACCCAACGACATCCCCGGGTTTCGCTGTCCCGTCATGCGGCTTTACCCACTCTCACCGAGTAACCACTCGGCCATGTGAAAGGCAGACCTTCCTGTCGTCCATGGCCGTTCACTCACCCCCGTGGAAGGTGCGCGGGTCGCGGAGCGGCAAACGGACTCAGGGTAGTCACCTGCAGGGCACTCCCTGCCTTGGCGGCGGGGAGAGTGCCCAGGACCGCGGACGACCGAACTTGGCGACTTTGCACCAGGAGAACACAGCATGCGCCCCTTTGCACCACGGGCCCTCACCGGCCCTCAACTGGCCGTGGCGGTCGTCACGTGCTGCCTGGCCGCCGTGTCTACAGTGCAGGCCGGCCAGAAGGCTGCCTCGAAAGCCGGTGCGAAAGGCGAGGCGACGAAGAAGTACGCCCTGGTGGTCGGCTGTACCGAGTACAAGAACTGTCCGGCGATCCCTGCCCTCGACGGCCCCGCCAACGACATTCCCTTCATCGCCGGCGTCCTGCTCGACCTCGGTTTCCCGAAGGGAAACATCACTCACCTGGTGGGGTGGCCGACGGACCCGAAGGCGCGGCCGACCTACGCCAACATCGTCGCCGGCTTTGAAGACCTCGTGAAGAAGGCCGACCCCAACACGCAAATCTATATCCACATGGCCGGCCACGGCATCCAGGCCCCCATCCCGGAAAAGCGCAAGCTGCCGGTCGATCCGACGAACCTCAAGCTCGACGGGATGGACCGCGTCTTCCTCCCGGCCGACGTGAAGGAGTGGCGCGAGGGCAACCTGGACAACGCCCTCCTTGATGACCAGATCGGCCGCTATCTCGACGCGATGGCCGCCAGGGGAGCTGCGGTCTGGATCGTCCTGGACTGCTGCCATTCCGGCACCATGGCCCGCGCCTTCGACCCCACCGACGTGGAGCGGTCGCGCGAGGTGCCGCCCGCCGCCCTGAAGATCCCCGACAAGGCGTTCGAGGACGCGGCGGCACGGGCGCGCAAAGCGCTCGAGAAGATCAAGATCAGGCCCGGCGGCGAGAAGCCCCGCTCCGTGGAGGACTTCCTCGATGCGGGCATGCTGCGGTTGTCGCCGCGCCAGAGCAGCAAGGGCAGCGTGGTGGCGTTCTACGCCTGCCAACCGTTCGAGCGGGCTCCCGAACTGCCGCGCCCGCGGGGGGAGCCGGCCGTCCAGAAGAATTACTATGGCCTGCTCGGCTACACCATCGGCAGCATCTTGCGGAGTCACGCGAAGAGTCGGATGACGTACCGCGAACTGGCGCAGCTGATCGCGGCCAACTACCAGGCCGAGCGCGGGTCGCGCAACCCGACGCCCTTCGCAGAAGGAGACCTGGACCGCGAAGTGCTCGGGATGCGCACCTGGCCGAAGCACGCCCACATGATCTTGGAGCGGGTCGAGGGGAAGCTGCGCGTCAGCGGTGGCGGCGTGTTGACCCTGACGCGCGGCTCGACCCTGGCCGTCTACCCGCCGAAGGACGACCCGCGCGACCCCAAGACGGTGCTGGGATACCTGAAGGTCGTCGGCCTGACACCCTTCTACGCCGAGGTGGAGCCGTGCGCTCACGGGAAAGCGCCGGCCGCCGAGGCCGACAAGTTGCCGGCGCGTGGCCCCTGTACCGTCGTCTCCCAGGACATCGGCGAGATGCGCGTGCGGCTGGCGGTCGGCAAGCGGGCGGGGGGCGCGGGCAAGCCGTCCGCGGAAGAGGCGAAGCGCCGGCAGAACCTGGCGAAGGCCCTCACGCTCCTTGCGGAGGACACGCAGAAGTTGCTGCTCCTGACTGAGGACCAGGCGAAGGCCGAGTGGGTCCTGTGGCTGCAGGGCGACAAGGTCGAACTGCGGCAGGGGGACGGCCGCTCCAGCATCGACCCGAAGGAAGACGTCCTGCTGGAGAAGGCGGCCGCCGCGGGCAAGCCCGTCAGCCGGGTCCTCTTCGGTAAGTACGACGCCGACGACCCCGACGCGATCAGGGCGGGGCTCGAGCGTGACCTCCAGAAGATCTTTACCTGGCGCAACGTGTGGCGCGTCGCCGGCGCCATGGGAGCCAAAGGCGACGCGGAGGCCCAGGACGCGGTCATCGAGGTCGTAAAACTCAACGCGAAAACGGGGGCCCCGGAGGGCAAACTGGAGCCTGGCTCCCCCGTGCGGCCCGGCCAGAGGATTGAGTTGCGGGTCCAGAACGCGGGCCGTGAGGATCTCTGGATCACTATCCTATTCCTGGACGCCAACTGCGGGATCAAGCAGTTCGATGCCCGGGCGGTCCAGGCAGGCGAGAAGCTCAAACCGCTCCGCGGCAAGATCAGCCCGAGCTCCAACGGCAGGGAGGGCTTTGTCGTACTGGCGGTCCCGGTGAAGGCTCACCGGACCGCCCCCGACTTCACGTTCCTGCAGCAGGCGCCCCTCGACCGGGAGGAGGTGCGGGAGCGCAGTGTGCGGCTGCGGAGCGCCGAGAAGACGGCGCAGACGCCTTTCGCGCGGCTCATGACGACGGCGGCCTTCGGGGGCCGAACGCGCGACTTCGAGCCGGACGCGCCCACGACCCCGGCCGTCCTGTCCTGGTCGTGGCAGACCGTGGCGGCGACGCCGGCGGCCCCCGCACCGAAACGGCCGTAGCCGCCGGAGGAAAACCGGCCGCCGCCCGGCGCGCGGCGGCGGCCGGTCCCGCGAGAATCCCTTTCAGGAACAGAGGCCAGCAACTTCAAGCAGTGGGGCACGCCGGGGCTTTCGGACTCTGTCCGGGCGGACGGAGGGGGTCCCGGTACGTTAGAAGGTTGTGGAGAAGGTTCATGAAAATGCTTTCGAGAACGGCGTGGTTCCTCCTCGGCGCGGTGGTGTGCGTCGGCCTGGCCCGGCTGCCCGCGGCGACGGGCGGAGAAAAGGTCAAGGCGGGCGGTACGAAGAAGGTAATGAAGCTTGAGTCGAAGGCGGAGCAAGGCAAGTCCGCGCTGACGGTGAACTTCGCCAAGGAACTGGACCTCGGCTTCCCGTCGCTGGCCACCCTGGGGGCGCGCATCGAGCAGGCCCGCTCCCAGTCCGACCCCGTGTCGCTGGCGTTTGCGGCCCGCGAACTGGCGGTGGCCGAGAAGGTCTCCGGCAAGCAGGCCGCCGTCACGTCGGGCGAGTTGATCAAGGAGGCGATCGAGACGGCCAAGCACCGTTACGACGCGACCGAACTGAAGGCTCTGGCCCTGATCGCCGACAAGAGCAGCAAGGAACTCAAGGGCCTCGCCGAGAAGGCGCATGTGGCCGCGGTCGAGGCCCAGAAGGCCCGGGAGTCGGGGGAGAAGACCCGCGGCATCCAGGGCCGGCTGCACGCCGACAGCCGCGTCGGCACGACCATCGACGTGTTCGTGGACGGCCGCCACGTCGGCACGATGCGCCCCTTCGGCGATATTTTCCCGTACATCGGGCAGACGCCCTGGGAGACGACCTACCTGAGCGCCCGCAGTCGCGACGGCCGCAGCTGGAGCCGCGCCGTCCGGGGGGCGACGGGAGACTACCACTGGATCCTCTACCCGTAACGCGAGAAAGGCCGGCTCGGTGCCCCGTTTTGTCCTGGAGGTATCTCGGCCCGATCCGGAGAGAGGATTGCCGTGGTCAGGGGCGCGGTGTGGCGGTCGTCGCCGTGCCGCGCCCCTGGCCATTTCTGCTTCAAGGACGCACCCGGGCCACGGGTTGGCCGACCTGCAACCTCCCGAGGCCTCCTCGGGAGGTTGCAGGTTGGCCAACCC
>JBBRPS010000650.1:0-6051 GCA_038227745.1 Gemmatales bacterium
CTGCACGTGTCGGACGATTTACCCGGCCGTCTGCAGGACCGTCTCGTGGACTTCGCCGGCCAGGGTGGGCAGCGCGGCGCCGCGGCAGACGATGGCGGCGGCGCCCACAGTGTCCGCGTAGTCTTCCTTCTGGGGCGTGACCAGGTCGGTCAGGAGCACGACCTTGAAGTCGGCGGTGTCCAGGGTGAGCTTGGCGCAGGTCAGCCAGCCGCTCTCGCCGCGCAGATCGACGTCGAGCAGCACGGCCTGTGGGCGCAGGGCATGCGCCAGGCGGCGGGCCTCAGGACCGGACGCGGCCTGATGGACCTCCCAGCCGAGGCGGCGGAAGTGCCGCGCGGTCAGGGCGGCGCGGGCGGTGTCACTGAACGCCAGGACCAGACGCGGGCGGAAAGTCAGCGGTTTTTGTGTGCGAGCGATCATCGGAATCCTCTCCTCGTACTCCTTCCGGAGCCCTCGGGGCCAGCGGGGGCGGCGGCGCTCAAGCTTACGCCATGCCCCTCTATCGGGTGGTTCGTTTGTCGCGAAAATTCTTGAAGCTTTTTTGAAGCGGGGATGAATCTTGCCCTCAATCTTGTAAGCAAACTGTCGCGGACGGCGCCGGGGCAGGGGGGTGCCGGCCCAACTTTCTCCTGGCTGGCGCCCCCGCGACGGGCTATTTCCCCCATCTGCCGACCGGGGGCGGATTGAAACGATTGAAACGATTGAAACGACTGCCCTTCACCGTTGCCGCACCCGAGGAGTCCCCCGCATGGGAAAAAAAACAGCCCCTGCCAAGAAGACACCCCATTCTACGGAAGTTGACAAGGCGAACCCCGCCGTGCTCAAGCAGGTGCTGTCCGCCAGCGGCGGCGTCCTACGCCTGGCCCCGACCTGGGTGCCGCGCTCCTTCCTCATGCCCGGCCGCCGTCTCAAGCTGGCCAACCAGGATCTCTACGCCTACGGCGCCAACCGCGGCGGCATCGACGAGCGCTGGTTCGCCTCGACCACGGAAGCGGCGAACGAGGGGCGCGTCTGGGACGAGGGCCTCAGCCACGTCGTCCACGACGGCAAAAAGGTGTTCACCTTGCGGGAGGCCATCGCCCAGGCGGGACTGGAACTCATCGGCCCGCCTCTCTGGGAGCGCTACCGGCGCTGGCCCGTCTACAGCAAGTTCTTCGACAACCTGGGCCCCATCCCGCACCACATGCACCAGAACAACGCCCAGGCCGCCCTGGTAGGTCAGCAGGGTAAGCCCGAGTCGTACTTTTTTCCACCCCAACTCAACCCGACCGGCAATAACTTTCCGTACACCTTCTTCGGTCTCGAACCGGGGACGACCAAGTCCGACATCCGCCGCTGTCTGGAGCGCTGGAACGAGGGCGACAACGGCATCCTCGACTACAGCAAGGCGTACCGCCTCAAGCCGGGCACGGGCTGGCTGGTGCCGCCGTGTGTGCTGCACGCCCCCGGTTCGCTGGTCACCTACGAGCCGCAGTGGGGCTCCGACGTCTTCGGCATGTACCAGTCGATGGTCGAGGGCCGGGTAGTGCCGTGGGAGCTGCTCGTCAAGGACGTGCCGAAGGAGCGGCACCGCGACCTGGACTACCTCATCGAACAGCTCGACTGGGAGCAGAACGTCGATCCGAATTTCAAGGACCACCATTACCTGGAGCCGGTCACGACGGGCGGCGGTTCGGAGGAGGGCTACGTCGATCGCTGGATCGTTTACGGCAAGTTCGGTGCCGAGGAGCTGTTCACGGCGAAGGAGCTAACGGTCAACCCGGGCGCGCGGGTGACGATCAAGGACAACGGGGCGTATGGGTTGATCGCGGTGCAGGGGAGCGGCTGGGTCGGCAAGCAGCGGCTGCACACGCCGGCGATGATCCGCTTCGGCCAATTGACGGAGGACGAGGTGTTCGTCGGCTACGAGGCGGCGCGGGCGGGCGTGGTCTTCGACAACAACGGCACCGAACCGCTGGTGACGCTGCGCTACTTCGGCCCCGATACCAACCCGCAGGCCCCCGCCGTTGGGGACTACAAGAAGAAGTAGGCCGGGACACAAGCCCGAAGCGCAAGCGAGGCACTTCCTCGCTTGCGCTTCGGGCTTGTGTCCCGGTCCGGGATTCCTCACCACAGGGGACAACACCATGAAAAAGAAACTCTCCATCGGCAGCTGGGCGTACATCTTCAATCAGGAACAGCCGACGACCGATTTCCACGTCGTGCTGCACAAACTTCAAGATCTGGGCTATGAAGGCGTCGAGCTGGGCAGCTTCGGGTTGCACCCGACGCCGTTCTCGCACCCGACGAAGGCCGACCGCCAGCGCCTGAAGAAGGAGGTCGCCGACCACGGCCTGGAGTTCTCCGGCATCGCGGTGGACCTGTGGAGCTTCAAGAAGCCGGGGCCGTCGATCCTCGACGAGAACCCGGTGCCGTACATGGCGGCGTTCCTCGGCTTCACCGTCTTCGGCAGCGACCTGGGCATCAAGACGATCCGCGTCGATTCCGTCGAGTCCCCTAACTTCTTCGAGACGTCGAAGATGGACCCGAAGGTCGGCATGGAGCGGATCGTCACGGTCTGGGACAAGTGCAGCAAGATCGCGGCCGATTACGGCATGAACATCTGCTGGGAGTTCGAGCCGGGCTTTTTGTTCAACAAGCCGTCGGAGATCGTGCAGCTCGTCGAGGCGGTGCGGGCGCGCGGCAACCCGAACTTCGGCGTGCTGTACGACACCTGTCACGCGCACATGTGCGCCGTGGTCGCTGCCAACCAGGCCGGCCAGAAGGAGACGCTCCCGGGCGGCGAGCTGGAGTTGCTCAACAAGCTCAAGGGGAAGATAACGCACGTCCACCTAATCGACTCGGACGGTTCGCTGAACGAGCATCAGACGAGCACGCACAACCCGTTCGGCACCGGCAAATTGAACTTCGATGAACTGGTCCCGGCGCTGAACCAGTCGGGGGTGCCGCACGACTGGTGGTGCGTCGATCTGTGCTTCTGGCCGAATGCGTGGGACGTGACGGCGCAGAGCAAGCGCTTTCTGGACAAGCTGCGGCAGAAGTACGCGGCGTGATGGATCGGACTCCAAGCCCACCCATTGCAATGGGTGGGCTTCCTCCCCGGAAGGAGACGCGATGGCTTCACCGGCGACAGAACCGAGGCTCGAAACCTTTGCCGACCTGCTGCACCAGATCGGCAACGTGCCGCTGGAGCGTATCCGGCTGCACCCCGCCCCCGGGACGGCTACCGAGCAGGACGTGACCGCCGCCCTGGAAGGGGTGGAGAAGCACATTTGTGAACTTGTCGATGGTGTCCTGGTGGAGAAACCCGTGGCCAGCACAGAAGCTATGCTCGCCGGGGTGATCGTCCAGCTCCTGTGGAACTATGTCGAGGAGGACGACCTTGGGGTTGTCATTCCCGGAGACGGCCCCCTGCGGTTACGGATCGGCCTGGTGCGCATCCCCGACGTCTCGTTCATCTCCTGGGACCGCCTGCCTGGGGGCGAATTCCCCGATGATCCCATCGCCGCGGTGGCCCCGGATCTCGCCGTCGAGGTACTCAGCGAGGGGAACACGAAAGCGGAGATGGAGCGTAAACTCCGAGACTACTTCGACGCCGGCGTTCGGCTTGTCTGGCTCATCCAGCCGAAGACCCAGACTGCCGTGGCCTACACGTCAACCACGAAGACGCGGCGCGTTGGCAAGGAGGGATCGCTCGATGGCGGAGAGGTTCTTCCTGGCTTCCGCCTGCCGCTGAAGGAAGTGTTCGCCCGCGCGCACCGCCAGCGGCAAAAGGCGCGTTAATCGGCCGAAAGGAGAGCCGCCATGACTTCTGTGCTGATCCTGACCGCTGCCCTGTTGTACGGTCCCCCTGCGGCCGACACCCTCGAAGCTCGCCTCGCCCCGCTGGCGAAAGCCCACAAGGGCAAGGTCGCCATCGCCGTCAAGCACCTCGTCAGCGGCGAGAGCTACAGCCTCCTCGGCGACGAGCCGATGGCGACCGCAAGCCTCATCAAGTTCCCCATCCTCCTCGAACTCTATTTGCAGGTCAGCGAGGGCAAGCTCAAGCTGGACGACCGGGTGACGCTGCACGACAAGGACAAGGTGCCCGGCTCCGGCATCCTCAAGTACCACTTCAGCGAAGGCGCGACGTTCTCCGTGCGCGACGCGGCGCGCCTGATGATCGCCTTCTCGGACAACACCGCCACGAACCTCGTCCTCGACCGCATCGGCATCGACTCCACGAACAAGCGCATGGCCGCCTGGGGCTTCCCCGAGACGCGCATCAACGCCAAGGTCTTCCTCGGCAGCAAGACGTCGGTCAACCGGGAGCGCTCGAAGAAGTACGGCCTCGGCTCGACGACCGCGAACGAGACGGTCCGCCTGCTGGAGAAGGTCCACCGCGGCGAGGTCGTCAGCCCGGCGGCGTGCAAGGAGATGATCGAGCACCTCAAGAACTGCCAGGACAAGGATTGCTTCCCGCGTTTCCTGCCGGCCGGCACGGCGGTGGCACACAAGACGGGCGCGGTCACCGGGGTGCGCACCGACGCGGGCATCCTGTACCTCAAGAGCGGGCCGGTGGCGGTGTGCGTGCTGACATCGGGCAACGTGGACAAGAGGTGGGCGCCGGATAACGCCGGCAATGTGCTGCTCGCCCGCGTCGCGCAGGAAGTCTATCGCCATTTCGCCGCCGCGGCCAAGGCGCCTGGCGGCGGCAAGAAGTAGGGACGGTCGGCAACGATGTGGGTGCCCCGCGCCGCGGCACGGCTGTCCGACACCAGCCTGTACGCCGCCGAGGCCTGCCGTTAAGGCATCTGCTGACAAGAACTTGCGCTTCAAGACTCTCGGCCTCAAGGAGGTGTATCTTTTGTTGCGCTCCGAGCCAGCGCCGACATTTCAGCGGCGAACAGGTAACCGATTGGACAGTCGTGACTTGCGACCACCGGGCAGAAATGATCCCGCAACGGTGGCGGGGAATCGGGGCAGCGACCGGGGATTGCCCAGATTCCGTTTGACAGCGAGGCTCGCGGCGGGTGCAATACAGCCATGGAGGAGGGCCAGCGGGAGATGCTGGTGCGGCACGGCAAGGGTGGGGACGACCGGCGGACGATGTTGCCGGAGGCGATCCGAGAGGGCTTGCAGGCACACCTGGAGAAGATAAGGCGGCTGCACGAGCGCGACCGGCGGGCGGGGCGGGGGGAGGTGCGACTCCCGGAGGCGCTGGACCGGAAGTTGCCGAAGGCGAGCAAGGAGTGGAGGTGGCAGGGGGCGTTTCCCTCAGCGCGGCTGTCGAAGGACCCGCGGAGCGACTGGCAGGGGCGGCACCCCCTGCACCTGGGGCCGGTGATCCGGGCGATGACCCAGGCCTGCCGTGCGGCGGGGCTGGCAATCGGGCGACGGTTCATTCGCTACGGCACTCGTTCGCGACGCATCTGCTGGAGGACGGGCAGGACATCCGGACGATCCAGGAACTGCTGGGGCGACAAGAGTGTGGAGACGACAATGATCTACACCCACGTGCTGAATCGCGGTGGGCGCGGGGTGACCAACCCCCTGGACCGAGGGTGAGGGAGTGCGGGCGGTGTTATTTGACCTGGAAGTACGATAACACCGGCAGCGAGCCAAGGGACGAGGCTGCAAGGGATTGGTGGTGGCGAGGTTCTGGTGGAGCGGCGGGATGGGTGGCGGTGTTGGTTGACGGGGCGTTATGGTGTTGGTTGACCTGTAGGTCAACGAATCCAAGTTCGGCCTCCAACTTCCGCTTACTCGGCGTGGTAGACCGGCAAGACGACGACCAGCACTGCTTCTTCTTGGAGGGCGTCGAGGACGGCTTGGCGGAGTTTGGCCATATACGAACTCACTTCGTCCGCGTTCCCCTCAAGCGAGAACGGGGTATCGGTGTAGAGCAGGTTGATGCGGTCGCGCACCGAGCGACCGTCCTGGGCGAGATAGCTGCCGTCGAGCCCGCGCCAGAGCGTGGCCCGTAACATCTCAAAAACCCTGGGGAAGAGGCGCAGCTGATCGGGGGTCGCTTCCCTATTCTGGAAAGTATGCGGATCGAGATTCCCGTTA
>JBBRPS010000651.1:0-6049 GCA_038227745.1 Gemmatales bacterium
CGGGCCGCGGGACTACGAAAGAAAGACCGAAAGCGGCGCCGAGCGCCGCACTCCAAAGCGCGCCCCCCGCTACACCCGAATGCAAACCGCTCTAAATCAGTACGTTATCCACCCCTGCGCCTCCATGAAGTCGTAGATCCAGGGGTGCCGCCACGGGTTCCACAGGCGGTAACTCACCGCGAACACCGACGCCGCCAGCAGCGCATACGCCAACCACCGCGCCCAGCGCCGCTCCGCCATCCGGTCCACGATCGGCACCATCGTCAGCAGCCACAACGGCGTCAGCCACATCAGCCAGCGCAGCCCGTTCGTCCACCCGCCGTAGTTGTCGCTCTTGACCAGGTAGAAGCCGACGACCACCACGGTCAGCACCAGCGTCAAGCCGCCCACCAGCACGAGGTCGGAGCGCGGCTCAGCAGGGCGGGTAGTGTCCGCCGCCGACGAAGGCCGGCGCAGCGCCCGCCAGTGAGACACCGCCCCGAACATGCCCGCGATGGCGAGCAGCCAGATCGGCGACAGCGAAAACAGGCCGTGGTGGCCGAACAGCACATGGAACGCATACGTCGCCCGGCTCTCCTTGTTCCGCGCCCAGTCGATGCCCGACTTCACCTCGCCGGGAGCTGCCTTGCGCCAGTGACTGCCCTCGTACTCGTACCACGGCCCGCCGAACTCGCTGTACGCCGGCCGCAGCTGGCCCAGGGCGGCGTAGTTCGTCACCGCCAGCCCAGCGAGCGGGATGAGCGCCGCCGGCACGAAGAATGCCAGCGTCCTCCTCGGCCGCCGCCACAACAGCAGCACGAACAGCGCAGCCGCAAAGGCGGCGGCCGGCAGTTCGTTGGTCACCGCGAACGAGGCGAAGAAGCCCGACAGCACGAACTGCCACGGCGAGGCGTTCCCGTCCGGCGCCCGCCAGATCGACAGCGCCGGGTAGAGGGCAAAAAGGATGCAAACGGTCCCGGTTGTGTGGTTATTCAGCGCGATCGCGAAGGGCGTCAGCAGCGTGGCGAAGCAGGCCGCCGCGAACACGTACAGCCGGCCCCAGTCCGTCGTGCCGTAGCGCTCGATCAGGCGCGCCAGCAGCGCCAGGTAGACGACCATCGGCAGCAGGTTCACGAGGAACAGGATCGTCCGCACCACCTCGAACGGGTCGCGCTCTAGCGTCCAGCTGGTGAGGAGTTGCAGCAGCCAGTACAGGCCCGCGACCAGCGTGGACAGCAGCGGCGGCTTGCTGGAGTAGAACCTCAGTTCTCGCGGGTGCAGGACCTTGTCCACGCTCTGGTACCCGTCCTCGAAGATGATGCCGCGATTGCTGGCCTCGGCGACCCGCGCCCGGTAGCCCGCCGTCTCCAGTACCGCGGTTTCGAGCGGGTTACACGCCGCCAGCGGTGTGACGGCGCTGACCAGCACCGTCTTGCGGTCGCGCCGGCCGATGGCGTAGCCGCGCTCGCCCGTCTCTGGGTCGCCGTCCACCAGCGCCCGGATCGTCGCCCAGCGCGAGCGGTCGTTGGAGCTGAACGTCGGCATCGGGGACGGACGCTTCGGGGGCCACGGCCGGCGCTGGTCTTTCGGGGTGCGCTTGTCGGTGTGCAGCTCCGGCTCCAGCACCAGCGACACGGAGCCGATCCGTCCGGCGATGCCGGCGGCCGCGACGACGATCAACAGGACGTAGACGTACTTGCGGGTGCGTGAGGGGTCGGCGGGGGTCATACGCGGTCCGTGGTTCGAGGCTCGGCGTCGTTCCGTTCGGCGCCCTTCCGGTCGGCCTCGTCCGCCGACCCCACCGTCTTCTCCGGCTCACGGCCGGACGGCCACGGGCCGCGCACCAGCGGCAGGATGTTCCGCCCCGTTTGCTCGGCGATGCTGTAACTGTCCTCGTCGCGGCTCTGGTAGGCGGTGATCAGTTCGGCGATCAAACCGATCGACATCAGCTGCGCTCCGAGCAGCAGCGCCGCCACGGAGTAGGTCAGCAGCGGGCGGTCGTGCAGCGGCATGAAGGCGGCGGGATCCCACAGCCTCACCAGCCAGGTGACGGCGAGGTACAGCATTCCCGCGGCGCCGGCGAAGAAGCTCAGCAAGCCGATGCTGCCCAGCAGGTGCTGCGGACGCTGGCCGAAGCCGGTCAGGAACTTGACCGTCATCAGGTCGAGGAAACCCTTGATGAAGCGGCGCACGCCGTACTTGGAATGGCCGTACTGGCGCGCGCGGTGGTTGATCTCGATCTCGCCGACGTGAAAGCCGCGCGCTGCCGCCAGCACCGGGATGAAGCGGTGCAGCTCGCCGTACAGGCGGATCTCGCGGAAGATCTCGGCCCGGTAGCACTTCATGCCGCAGTTGTGGTCGTGCAGCTTCACGCCGGTCAGCCAGCTCACCATGCCGTTGAACACGCGGCTCGGCCACACCTTGTGCCAGGGGTCGAGGCGCCTGCGCTTCCAGCCGCTGACCACGTCGCGGCCGCCGGCCAGCGCCTCGAGGAAGCGCGGGATCTCGGCAGGGTCGTCCTGCAGGTCAGCATCGAGGGTGAGGATGGTGTCGCCGTGGGCGGCGTGGAAGCCGGCCGACAGCGCCGCCGCCTTGCCGAAGTTGCGCCGGAAGCGGATGCCGTGGACGTTCTCGTGTCGCCGGGCCAGCTCGGCGATGGCCTCCCACGAGCCGTCCTTGCTGCCGTCGTCCACGAAGACGACTTCGAGGTCCAGGGCGTGGCGGCGGCCCGTCTCGGCGATCTCCTGGCACAGCGGACCGAGGCTGTCCTTCTCGTTGTAAACCGGGATGACCAGGGAAATCACGGAACGCCCTCGCAACCCGTGGGTCAGGATTCCAATCCTGACAAATCTTTGTCAGGATTGGAATCCTGACCCACAGCAGGAACCCGCGGCCCAGGAAGCCAGTACACCACGCCCGCGACGACCAGTTCGGCGGTCGTCCACAGCAGGCGCAGCATCAGCACCACGGCGGTGGCGACAGCGCGGCCCTCGGGCATCTGCGCCGCCAGCTGCGGGCCGAGGAACAGGTCGAGGACGCCCTCGCGCACGCCGACGCCGCTCGGCAGCACGACCGCCAGGAAGCCGGCCACGTAGGACAGTCCCAGCATCGCCGTGTACTGGCCCCACGACTCCGGCGTCAGCGGCTGCGGCTGGGCTACCATCGCCTGCACCATCGCCCACAGGCTCGCCGACATCGCGAACCAGCAGGCGCCGGTGACGAGCAGCCCCTGTGCCAGCGTGCCGATGCCCAGTCGCGGCAGGCGGAACGACTCCACGTTCTGAAAGCGCTGAGCGAGCCGCCGTACGAGCAAGTTGAACACCCCCGGCAACAGCGGCACCCCGACCAGCCCCAGGAGCAGCACGCCGCCCACCGCCGGGTGAACCGACAGCCCCGCCGCGGTGGGCGGGTCCAGGGCGAACAGCACGGCGGACAGCAGGGCGGCGGCCGCCATCGTGGTCAGCACCTCGTAGAACGACGCGATGATCGCCACGCCGAGCCGCACCCCCGGCCCGCGCACCAGGTCGCCGCGCAGCAGCAGCGCCCACGCCTTGCCGGGGACGTACTTGCCGAGATGGCCGATGTAGTAGGCCCGCACCGTCGTCGCGACCGCCGGCCTCTCGCCGAAGACGCGCAGCAGCCGATACCAGAACCACGCCGAGCCCCCAATGCCTCCGATGTACAGCCCGGCCGACAGCAGCATCCAGCCGGGCCGCAGCGACAGCTTCGCCAGGTCGAGCCGGCTCAGGTTGAGGTAGAACTGCCTGCCGATGCCCGCCAGGATCGCCAGCGCCAGCAGCGTCTTGACGACCGTCCACCCCCAGCGCCGCCGCCACTCCTTCATAGGTGCGTATTGTAGTGCCGCGCGCCGTGCAAGCCCACGGGTTGCGACCCGTGGGCTTGACGCCTTTGCCGACGCGGCTTATAGTCCCGCCGCCTTGGTGGACCACGGAGACCTCCGACATGGGCCGATGGCTGGCACTCCTGGCGACCCTCCCGATGACCGGCTGCTTCAACGGCCTCCTGTTGACGCCCACGCACGTCGGCTGCCCCGTGGAAGAGACCGAAATCACCTGCGCGCGCCGCCTGCTGTGCCGCAGCAAGGTCGCGATCATCGACGTGGACGGCGTCATCATGAATGCCCGCGCCAGCGGGCTGTTCAGCGACGGCGATAACCCGATGTCGCTCTTCCGCGAGCGCCTTGAGGCGGCGGCCAACGACAAGCGCGTCAAGGCCGTCGTGGTGCGCATCAACAGCCCCGGCGGCGCCGTCACCGCCAGCGACATCATGTACCGCGAGCTCATCAAGTTCCGGGAGAAAACCGGCAAGCCCGTCGTCGCCTGTATGATGGACGTCGCGGCCAGCGGCGGCTACTACCTCGCCATGGGCTGCAACATCGTCTATGCCCACCCGACCACCGTCACCGGCAGCATCGGCGTCATCATGAGCCTGTACAACGCCGCCGGCCTCGCCAGCAAGATCGGCGTCACCAGCAATCCCATCAAGTCCGGCCCGATCAAGGACGTCGGCAACCCCCTGCGCGAGATGACCGACGCCGAGCGGGCCGTCCTGCAGAACATGGTCGATCGCTTCTACGCCCAGTTCGTCCACGTCGTCGCCGTCGGCCGGCGCCTGCCGGAGGATCGCGTCCGCCAGCTCGCCGATGGCCGGGTGTACACCGGCACACAGGCGAAGGAGCTGGGCCTGGTCGATGAAGTCGGCTACCTCGACGACGCCATCGACGCGGCCAGATCGCTCGCGGGCATCGACGATTGCGCGGTGGTGGCCTACGATCACGGTGGCGGCTACCGCGGCAGCATCTACGCCGGCATGCCCCACATCCCCGCCAACATCAACATCAAGCTCGACGTGCCTTTCCTGCACCGCGCCGGCGGCGCCGCCTTCCAGTACCTGTGGGAAGCCGGCGCGCCGCAGTAACCCTCCCTGACGCTCGGCGTGCTATGATCCTTCTGGGACCGCGGCCGGAACTTTTTCGCGCGGCCGGAGTCTCATAGCCAGAGGGCGCGCACGGCCCTCTTCACGTCCGTACAGCGTCGCCCCCCTTCGGGAGGACTGTTGCATGCGCGGCCTCATTGCGTTGACCACCGTTCTCGGCGTCATCGGCCTCGGCACTCTTGAGGCCGACGTGCCGAAGAAACTCGATGCGTCGAAGAGCATCACCAGCCTGAAGAACTCCAGGAGCGCGCGCGACCGCGTGGAGGCGGCCGAGGAGATCGGGCGGATCGGCTCCATCCGGGCCAGCGCCGTCAAGGACGCCATCGAGCCGCTGCTGTCCGCGCTGAAGGGCGACAGCGACGCGGGCGTCCGGGCGGCGGCCGCCAAGGCGCTGGGCATGATTGCCCCGGACGCGGAGACCACGGTCCCGGTGCTGACCGAGGCGCTGCGGGACAAGGCGATGAACGTCAAGGCGGCCGCCGCGGGCGCCCTCGGCCAGTACGGCGCCGAGGCGCGCTCCGCCCTGCCCGCCCTGCGCGAGTTGGCGTCGAACAAGGACAAGAAAGAAAAGAAGTTGAGTCAGGCGGCGCGGATGGCGATCAAGTCCATCGCGGGGAAGAAGAAGTGAGCTCGTTTCGCCGCGAGCTTGGGGTGAGAGCGCTCACCCCGGGCTCACGGCGAACCATTCCTCGACAGGCCGCCTTCGGGTGAGTCTGGAACCGCAGCGAGATGGCCGTGGCGGTGCATGGTGCGTGAACCTCGCACCAATCGAAGTGGACGTCGCCGCCGCATGGAGCAGCCCACCGTATCAGGCAGGATGCCAGCGAGGCACTGACGAGGCTCCCCCTTCCCTCCGGCTGCTGTGCTTGGTAAGCTGCGCGGAACCTCATCTTATGGGAGGCTGGCGTGTACGCCCGTCGCCCACCTCTGGGGTGCTTTTCCGGCCTGGTTCAAACCAGGGTAACAGTTGAGGGGGTGTTGTTGGCGTTTCGCGCAGCTGGCAAAGGCGCTGGGACCCCGTAGATCGAGGGTAACTTCCGGTCCCTCCCTCTTACGGAGCCCCAGCCATGTGCATCTTAGCCGACGCCCTTCCCCGCGACACCCCCACGCCCCA
>JBBRPS010000652.1:0-6006 GCA_038227745.1 Gemmatales bacterium
CCTGCACTGAATTCAGGAGAGCCGCGACAGCCCGTGTTGTCGCGCTTTCCGCATGAATTCTGCGGTTTCCGAAGAGTGACACCACACTGTCATCGCTACCGACTTGGATGCAAGTTTTCGTGCCAGAAACACTAGTGCCGCCTTGGCCGCCTCCTCATTCCGCAGGCCCGGGCGGCACCCGGAGCAAACCCTCAAAGGCAAGCGGAAGAGCCGGTCACGCCCGTACTCCTCGTCCCGCCTGGAGGAGAAGACCATCAGGCCGAGGAGGGCGGTCAGGAGCGTGATGGGGTGAAGGAAGAACCCGCCCCGGCGGACCACCGCTCGCTCGCACCTGGTCCAGAAATGACAGCGCCCCTCCGTCTCAACGCCGCAGAGGACGCAAGCGGTCTCCTCGGGGAGCATCCCGGCGGCGAGCAACCGCTCGACGACCAGTTCGGGGGAGGCCAGCGGCAGGTCCGCCAGCTTACGCAGTTCGAGGAGCGATGGGACGGGCACAGCTCGCCCGCAGGGGCAGCGGACCTGGGTACCCGCCTGGGCTTCGGGGACGGTCAGCGTCGCGCCACAGGCACAGTTGAAGTTGAACTCCATGGCCTGGCCCTCCTGCCGGGGAGCACCACATTCCCTCACCACCCCTATCGACCTGCCAGCTGTTGACGACGGACCTGCCAGGGCAAGGCCCCCAGCATGTGGACCACCCCATCCTCCCGCAATTCCATTCCGGTAAGGCCAGCAAGCCGACCGACCACCCGATCCGGGCTGTCCTGCAAAGGCGGATACAGTTCCCAAAGGCGGGCGCTTTCATCGTAGCCGCCGGTTAGTACCCGGTCACCGGCTGGCCCGAACGCAGCCGCAGCGACCGTGTCGCCGAACCGCACGGGCGGTCCGACGGGCCGGCCGGTCGATGTGTCCCAGAACCGCGCTGTCTTGTCGTGGTTGCCCGTCAGCATCCTGCGACCGTCGGGACTGAAGGCAACGTCCACCACCGTGCTCGCGTGCTCCAGAAGCAACCCTGAGGGCCGCCCCGTAGCGGCGTCCCACAAGCGGGCCGTCCTGTCTTCACTCCCCGTCAACAGCCGTTTCCTGTCCGCGCCGAAGGCCATGGCGCGCAGCCTTGCGGAGCGAGCGCTGAGCTGGCACAATGACGAGCGCTACCTGTTCCTCCTCTTCGTGCGCCGCACCAAGAAGATCAGCGGGCATCAGGCCCCTTCTTCTACTGCGGCACCCTGGAGTTCGTAGAATGAGAGGGCGTGGCACCGATCACCGACCGCTGGCGCCTGCCCGAGCCCGTGCCGGTGACATTCTGTGAAGCCAGGAGGGGGCAGCTGTCCCACCAAAGCGCAGGGGTGACTACAGATCCGGAGACAAACCGATGAACACCCTCGATGACACACATTATACGAAAAAGAAACTGAAGGAGCGAGGCTGGAACGACCGCCTCATCGAGCAACTCCTTGGCGACCCGGACAAGACCCGGATCAACATGCACTGCAAGAGTGGGCCGGAAGTGTGCTTCTACGCGAAGGAGCGCGTTCACGCCGCCGAGTCCCGAACCGAGTTCGTCGAGGCACAACCGGGCCGCCTGGTCCGGAGTGAGAGATCCCTGCGGGCCGCCGAGACCCAGCGAAACCAGATGGGCGAGTATGTGGAAGGGATCGAGGTGTCCGTCCCACAGATGGACGAAGCAACCCTCACCGCTCAGGCGATTGCCCACTACAACGTCCGCCACGACGGAGTCGGTGACCGTGCTTTCGAGAGCTCCGATCCTGAGTTCCTCAATCGGATCCGCGTCAACTACCTCCGGCATCAATGTACGGGGTATGATCAACACCTCGACGAAACCAAGGGCAAGGTCGGGAGATCGGAGGCGTGTGTCGAGATCAAGGAAAAGATCCTTGACGCGATTGCCGACGCCTACCCAATGCTGACTAAGGAGTGTTCCCGCCAGAAACAGGAAGCGTTGGGGACGTACTTGCTGGATCGGAGGTCGTAAGGCAACGTGGAGCCGAGCCGCCCTGGAAGTGCTGCTACAGTCGGGGGCGTATGAGTGGTTGCACGCTCTGGGCGAACGACTGGTGCGGGGATGGGGCAGGCATTTGGCGCCATGAGGCTACCGCTGCAGGTGCTGGGAACGACCCGTCTTGCAAACCAACTTCACCGGGCACGAGACCCTGCGCAATCAGCGTGACCTGCTGCGTACCGACCGGGGCAAGGCCGTGCGGTTCGGCCACGAGCTGATTCGGCGCGGCGTCTACTGCACGCCGGGCGGCAAGCTACGCCTGTCGCTCGCCTACACTGACGCGAACAGTGATCGCTGTGCAATCGCGCCTGGAACTGTACGTCGCGGTTTGCCGCAGCGTGGCTGCGGAGATGAAGACGCCGCTGGTGGACCACTTCGCCCACTGGACGAAGGCCGCCGCGGACGGGACCGACCTGGGGGGCTGGACCACGGACCAGTGCCACCCCAACCCGCGCGGACATCGCGAGATCGCCGACCTGATCCGGCCCGTCGTGCTGGGCGTGCTGCGGAAGGGGCAATGAGCCGCGCTCTGGGGCAAGGGGCCTGGCGGACCACGGGAGGTGTGATTCCAGGTCACCCCACCTCCTGTTCCGCAACCTTCTCGATGACAACGTCAGGCGACGACTGCGTCAGCGCCTCGGCCGCGCCGTGCTGACACCGCGATGAATACCCGGTTGAATGCGGGATGCCGCAGGCGAACTGGCCGACTCAATTCCATTTGTGGGCCTCACGTCGATGTGAGCGACAGGCCGATGGCGAACACGGTCCTGCCGAAGAACCGTTGCCGAGCCCCGCCTCCTCGGCGGTACAGTCGCTGGGCCGCGGTCGGCGAACTGGCGCTGGATGGCAGCGTGCGGCCGGTGAAAGGGTCGCGGTCGATGGCCATGGCCGCCAGCCTGGCTGGCTTCGCACGACTGCTGGTGCCGGCTGCCAACGTCCGTGCAGACACCGTCGTCAAGGTGGTGGCGGTCTACGGCGTCGGCGACCTTGCCGACGCGGTCGGCGTCTTCTCGGGGAAGCTCGACGCCGAACCGGTGTCCCCCGGGTTCCACGGGACATTCGCTGCGTCGGTCGATGTGACCGACGCGCGCAACGCGCCAGTCTTTCGATTCGTCGGGTGATCCTGATGGAACCCTCTACTTCTTCTTCGGGAACTCGAATTTCTTGATGATGTCGCCGCCTGGCTTGATCTTGAGGGTCCGTTCCTTGCCGTCCTTCTCGACCCGGACGGTGTAGTAGACCTTGGCCTTTTCCAGGGCTCCGAAGCGCAGTGAGGCGCGGATCTCGAAGGCCCGCGCCTTCTCGACCTTGGCTCCCGGCGCTGCCTTGTCGAGGGCGTCGGTCACGCCCTTCGGCAGATCCTTCGCTGCGACCGGCGCCCACAGGTGCGGGATCACGCCTTCGGGTGAGGCCACCATCTCGCGCTCGATGCCCTTGGTGACGAACTCCACCTCGTAGGTCAGGATTTCTAAGTCGCCGGTGCCGTCGTCGAAAACCTCGTGGGTGATCTTCAGGACGGCGAGGTCGGGGTAGAGGGTCTTGAGTGCGGCGACGGCCTTGGCTGCCTTCACGGGGATGACAAATTCCTTCGCCGGTTTGGCGGCTTTCTTCTCCGCGGGTATGGCCGTGACCTTGGCGCTCTTGCCGTCCGGGCTCACAACGAACCGCATCGTCTTGTCGTTCTGGCTCACGTCAATGGCGTATTTCTGTATCCGTGGCTTGTCGAACCCGACGTACTTGAGCGTCGCCCGCATCTCGTTTTTCTCGGCGCTCTTGACTGTCTCGCCTGGGGCGGCCTTGGCGACGGCGTCTGCGACCGGCTTGGGCAGATCCTTGACTTCGACCGGGATCGGTAAGCGGATGAGGACACCCTCGGGGGTGACGGACAGGTCGTGCTTTCTCGCGCCGACATGAAGGCGAACGCTCCAGAACAGCGGCGTGCCCTTGCCGTCGGAGCCGCCGAAACCCTTAGGTTCGGCCACCTCATCGATTTTGGCTTTGGGGAGCGCCGCGCGTACCGCGGCGACTGCCTTCCCCGATCCCTTGGGGAAACCTTTTGGCTCGCCCTTGCCGCCCTGGGCGGCGGTCGGAATGATGAACGGCGTCATGCTCAGGAAACAACACCAGCCGAGAATTTGGCTGTAAAGCCGAAGGTGGCCCATCGTATCCCCTCCTTTTGATCTATCGATGATACCCAGTCGCAAAACCCTATCTTTATGCCATCCGCGAAAAAGGTTTGGAGTCCGAACGGCAGGGTCGAACGTGCCAATTGGACCACGCCGCCTCACGCCTGGCAAGCGAAAAACCTCCGCGCCTGAATGGCACTCCGTCATCATGTCGGCGAAGGGGATCGCTGCGAGTTCGGGCCTGAACCTGGGTAACCGCGTGCGTCGGTCCGACACATCGAGCGAAGCCGCCGTGCGTCGAACGACACGGGGTGAAGCAGCGCTGCCGGCGGCAGGAGGCGTCTACACCCTGATGATCGGCAGTCCAGGGACCGGCACGACGATGCTGGCCCAGCGGCTGCCGACGATCCTGCCGCCGCTGAGCCCGTTGGAGAGCCTGGAGACGACGCACATCTACAGCCGCCATGGGCCGCCTCGATCCGGGCCAGGTGCTGCTGGCGACGCGGCCGTTCCGCTCGCCGCACTTTCGCGTGGCCTGTCGCATCCTTGTGTTCGACCAACCCTCCCACCCCGTTCGCGACGGGTGCAAGCCAGTAGGCCCGGGGACACGCCGGTTCGCCGCGGTGAGAGCGGGGGATCACGCCCGCTTGCGATCAGCCATCGGACGGAGAGGAACTCTGCGGGTCCAACACCCTGCCGGGGAAGACGCCCGCCGCACTCACGGGCGCCGCAGCCGGGCCAGAGCCTGCCGCGCGTCCTCGGGGACGCCGCCTGCCGCCGTGCCCCCGGCCAGCTCTTCCAGCGCGCGGCGCGCCTCGTCGGTGCCGGCCCACTCCAGGACGCGCACCGCCCGCAGCAACCGCGCCCGCTCCGGGGACAGCTTCCCTTCCCGCTCGGCGGCGCACTTCCGGAGCAACTCCTTGACCCGGCGCAGGGCCTCCGTGGAGCGGGGGGCCAGGGCGGCCTTCTGTAACAAGGGCACCGCGGCCTCCCCCAGCCGATCCAGCGCGCGCGAGGCGGCCTCGCGGACGCGGAAGGTATTGTCGTTGAGGTCGGCGATCCACGTGAGAACCTGCTTCTCGCCCACCACGGGCGGACGCTCACGCAGCCGCTGGCGCAGGAACGCCACGCTGTCCTTGCGGCCCGCCACCAGAGTGCGCACCGCTCGGGCCGCAGCGGTCACGTCCGCGGCAGCGAGGTCCCGCCACAGATTCTCCAGGGCGTCGCGCGGCAGCGGGTCGCGTAGCTCCGCCTTACCGAGCACGGCGGCGCTGGCCCGGTCCAGGTCGGCCACGGTCCGCCCGAGGTAGAAGTGGTCGAACAGGCCGGCCGCGCCGCCGTCCATCGGCGTCAAGGCCAGCCCGGTGACCCGCATCGGGCCGAAGTCCTTGAACAGGTCGCGCGTGACGACGACCCACTCCGCGGGGGCGGTGTCGGCGACCGAGATCATCGGCCCCCAGCCGGCCGTGATGGGGCTGCGCCGGCCGGCGAGGTAGCGCTGGTTCCAGGAGCCGGCGGCGTTGTGGAGCTGGATCATGATGCCGGCGCCGCCGACGCGCTTCCAGGCGAAGCGCAGGTAGCGGTACTGCCCGGGGCCGGGCTTCTCGGCGACCGGGTAGTCCCAACCCTGGAGGCGAGGGGAGAAGCGCTGGAAGGGCGTCACGCGAACGCTGCATACGCCGGCGTGAAAGTCGCGGAAGTCGCGGCCGACACGGGTGCCGTCCTCGACGCCGCCACTGAACTGGGCGATCAGCCCCTCCGTGTCGTCCTCCAGCAGCTCAACGACGGTCGGCGGCTCTCCTGCTTTCGGGGCTGCACCGGGCTGCCCGCTGACCGCGCCGGCGGCGATGACCGCGAACAGGC
>JBBRPS010000653.1:0-5987 GCA_038227745.1 Gemmatales bacterium
GACCCCGAGAGCGACGCCGACCTGGCCGTCCTCGGCGACGCCCTCCAGGAGCACGGCGTCACCCGCGTTGTGATCCGCTACGAGGGCAGCGGCGACTCCGGCAGCGTCGGCGACGTCGAGATGGACCCGGTGGACGCCACCCCACCCCGCTGGGTCGCGGACCGGCTGGGGGACGTGGCCGAGGGCTACTGCCCGCCTGGCTACGAGAACAACGAGGGCGGCTACGGCACCCTCACCGTCTACCCCGCCCTCGGCCTGGCCGAACGGGTCCACCACGACCGCTACGAGGACACGGAGGCCATGGGCGTCCAACCGGCGACCTTGCCCGAGGAACTGCGCCGGCAGCTGACCGCGCTGGGCGTCCGCCGTGTCGCGGCCCACTTCGATGGCTGCGGCGACTCTGGGCAGTTCGACGACGTCACCGTCACGCCGGGCGGCGGCGAACTCGATCCCGGGGTGTGGGACGAGTTGGAGGACTTCTTGCTCGAACAGTTGCCCGGGGGCTGGGAGATCAACGAGGGGAGCTTCGGCATGTTCCGCGTGGCCGTCAGGACCGGGCGGGTCACCGCCGAGGCTTACGGCCGCGTCGAGCAGGACGGGGACGCCCAGGTCACCCGCTGGAAATGGAGGTAGCCGCGGTACGACACGCGGTCGAGTCATCGCCCGTCGAAAGGAGGCGGCGCATGCCACGGGGTGTGTTTCCCAGGCGGTATCGGCCTGTCCGGGTGCGACTTCTGGAGAAAGTGCGGATGCCGCCCGATCCGGGGGCGTGTTGGGGCTGGAAAGGTGCGGTCGGCGGGCGCGGCTATGCCCGCCTCTGGGACGGTCACAAAGCTCAATATGCGCACATCGTCTCCTACCAGTTGTTCATCGGGCGGCTCGCGCCGGGCGAGTTGGTGCGGCACACCTGCAACCACCGTCGGTGCGTCAACCCGCGGCACCTCGTCAAAGGCAACAATGCCGACAACTCAGCAGACATGGTCCAAAGTGGCCGATCCCGCATCCTCTCGCGGCAATCGACCAGTCGGGGCTCGTACTCGTCGGCGGAGAAAAGGTGTCGGGAACCGGGGTGAAAAGGGGACGCATCCTATGCCGTTGAAGTTTTCAGGCAGATTCGGCCATAAGTGCCTTCCGGACAGCCGGTTAGCTGCTGTGGTCGCTCGTGCGGACTCAGGACGCGAAAACCCTCGATTTCTCGGCGTTTTTCGCTATCCGCGACTCTGGGTCGAGGAAAAGTGCAACGGCATAGGGACACAGCTCATTTCCAAGACGGGATGCACTCCCTCAATCCGGGACAACGAGCGACTCGCCTCCCTGCCGGCTGGCGAGGGCGGGCAGGAGGGGTTCGACGTCGTAGCGGAGGTAGCGAACGCTTCCATCGGCGAAGAGGAAGTATGCGCCGCCGCTGTGCGGACTCCAGAAATGATACATGGAACACAGGTCGTTGATGCTACCGGGGCCGTAGCTGTAGTCTCCTGGCGGGCAGGAGCCCGCCGTTACGCGCAAGAGGTTCTTTTCGCGAACCCCCAGGACCATCTCGCACGACCCAGTAAAGCGCTGGCCGGCGCCGGCGTACCACCAGCCGAACTGGAAGTCCGGGCTAGGAGGCCGTTCGCCGACGAGGAGCGTGTTGCTGGTCCCGTCCGTAACATCCACGATGCGGACCCGGGAGTCACGGAAGAGGATGCCGTCGAGCGTCTCAACGTTCTGGCCTTCAACGCCGAGGTAGCTCGTGAGGGCAATGGCAACCCTCTCACGCTGCGCAACCTGCTGCTGGAAACCGCGACCGTCTGCGGGACAGACGAATAGCGGGATGACGGTGGACAGGCCGATATGCGGTGGATTGTTGATCGGCTTACGGGTTTGCCGGTAGGCCGCCTGCGTCGCCTTCCACAAGGCCTGCTGTTCGATGTACGGCAGAATCTGGGTCAGCCAGCTGGCCATGCGCTGCGGATCCTTCCCGTTCTGCCAGCGCATACCAACCGGGAAGACCTTTTGGCTGTCGTGGTGCTGTTGAATGGCCAGGCCGATCTGGTGCAGGTTATTGGAGCACTGCGTCCGCGCCGCGGCGTCTCGCGCCCGCTGCACGGCGGGGAGAAGGAGCGCCAGGAGGGCGGAGATGATGGAAATCACGACCAGGCCTTCGATCAGCGTAAAGCCGGAGCGAGTTTTCATGGGTCCACCCCATCATCGGTGGTCTGCGGCGCCTGCCGGTTGGAAACCGCGCCCGCGGATACTGATCGGCAGGACGCGAGTCACTAAGGCATCTACGACCCGTAGTCCGAACGTCTCTTCAAATGGTACGGGGCGGTTAAACTTCAGCGTCAGCTGCACAACCGCGCTCCCGTAGGCGGGCACGGTGAGAGGCCACTCCTGCTTCCCCTCGAAGCACCACGCAGGGCCACAGCCGACCTCGCCGGTGAGGCCATGCACATAGAGGGGTCGCTCGTAGGTATTATGGATGCGGAATTCCAGACAACGCTCCTCGCCGACGGGGATGGCTCCGATGTCTCGTTCCGGCTGTTCCAAGCTGAGATAAGTGGGCGACTCCGAGGTGTCGCCGAGATAGGTCCAGACCCCGAGGCCGATCGCCACCAGCGCGGCGAGTCCGAGGAGCATGGAGAGCCAGTGAAAGACCGGGTATTGCCAGGCTTCGGTCGGTCGGAACATGAGGGTCGCCCCGGAATGGTCAGTTTGCGCCCTGCGCCACCTTCCGGCGGCGGACCAAGTAGCGGAAAGTTAGCGCCAGCCCCAGGGCCGCCACCGCCGCCGCTGCGAACCAGAGGTAGGAGCGCGGCGCGCGCTGGCGTGGGAGGCCGGCTGGTTCCCGCAGGCCGAATGCCGACAACGTGAATTCATCATCCTGAAGGTCGGGGACTTCTCGGAGATCGTAGTCGTATACCACTTCGCGATAAACGAAGAGCTTAGCGCGGGGTTTATTGACGGCGTGTTTATGAGTGAAGCGGTTGGGGATGGGCAATCCCTCGGCCCCTATCGTCACTTCGGTGACACACCGGACCGATGAAAACATGCCCTCTCGTTCCGCGTACTGCAGCTCGTATTCGAGAGGATACCAGAAATGTTCGGGGTCTAGAAGCATCCATCCGGGCGTTAGGTACGTGGCCTTGAAGATCTTCTCGGAGTGCTTGAACTCTACTCGCAGGAACGTGCGGCCGTCTCGGTCGGTCTCAGTCACCTTGGTGATGAAGCCTGGCTTTTTCAGCAACTCCGGCAGCGGCACCTGGGAGAAAGGTGTTGTGAACAGGAATTGAGGTCCGATCTCTTCCAGGACCAATTTCCGCAAGGGGATGGGCCTCTGCGTGAGGATCTTTTCCGAGTTCAGGTCGAAGCCGGCCAGCACCCAATCTCGATTCGGATCTTTGCGGTTGAGCTTGAAGGCGTACTTGGAGTTGCTGGCTATCACTTCGTTGAAATAGCGAGTCTTACCCTTACTCTCCCCCCTGAACTCGTTGACGGTGACAACCGAAGTCCCATTCTGCTTGAACTCCTTCTCCCATTTCATCTCATCAATGATCTTTCCGAGCTCGCACACGGTGATCCGGGCAGTCATTTTCCCCTGCAGCCGCCTGGAGAGTAATTGGTATTCCTTCCACTTGGCCGATGGCTCGCCGACCAAGCGAGCCTTCCAGGCTTCCGCCTGCTGTCCGGCTGCAGGTGCCAACCAAACGCAGCAGAGGCCAAGAACCCCGGTTGCAACCCCCAGTCGGCTCATGTTGAGATCCTGATTATGAGGCCCGGAAAAGAAGGTCAGCGAGCCGCAAGGCTTGTCCCGGCGGGATAAACCCGCCGGCTCGCTCATCTCTTCCAATGCCTCTAAATAACGCATCTGGTCCACGCCGTTCGGGATCGAGACGCCATGAAAAGCAAGTCGAATCTTGGAACCATCGCCCTGGGACTTCATTCTCATGGCGCCTCTGAGGTAGGCGTCGCCTGGAGAGCCTGCATGGCCCTTCCGTGGACAACGTCCTCCCCCTGTGGTTGACGCATGACCGGCTTTTCTGGAGGAGGCGCCATCATCGAGAATGCATACGTCTTATCAGAGGTTACCAGGTAACGCGAGCCACACCTTGACAGCGTAGCGACAGCCACGGCGGCCCATGTTGCCTGGTGTAGAATCATATGCCGTTACCGTCCTGATCCCAGCAGCCGCACATGATCATCGCTGCGGCTGAGGGACCGCAACCACAGCCCAGGTTGATGCATTGCGTGCCGGTACAGGTGCCGTCACACCCCGTTCCACTCTTATTCAAGTTGCAGTCCCTGGTGCATACGCTCGGACAGCTCGACAATGCAACTGAGGTGCAAGTCGCCATGCAGCTCTTGTAGTCATCCGTCCCATACCCATACTGGGCAATACAGTCTCCCGAGCAGCAAGAATTCATGCAACTGTCGAAGTAGGTGCCCGTGTAGCCGGAACACTTATCCACGGCGCAGTCGGTACCATAGTCCGCCCTCCCGGCTCCATCGGGCGCGGTGAACGCCGTGACGCCCAACAGGGCAATCGCGAGCCAACCGAAGAACCTCCCACACCATTCGGACAGACGAGTCATGGCACCCTCCGTTGTTGAGACACCGCCCTATTGGGGATAACCCTGAATCACCAGCCCACTGCTCGCTCAAGCGCGGCACCCACCTCGCGTCATTTGCCCGTGACTCCGTCAGCGCCCGGCCGGGGTAGATTGCGTCCCGTCAGACGGAATCGAAGTGACGGGGACTGCCCATCCGCGGTCAGCAAGTTAGCCGTCCGCGTGAAGATGCCAGGGACGCCAGCCAGGCGCACCCTCACGGAAATTGGTCGCGACTCCCCGGCGGGGACCGTGATAGGCAGATCATTCGTGACAACACAGGCACAGTCGGAAGTGCCGCCGATAATTCGGACGGGGGTGTCGGTGTAGTTTGCGACAGTAATATGGCTTTCGCGATTCTCCCCCAGCATCCCTTCTCCCACGTCAACGAGACTGGGTATGACCGCAAGGCGCTCGCCACGGAAAAAGGCGGTTGCTGCGCCCAGTGACCCGAAGTGGTAGGAAGCAAGTCCGAGAAGAACCCCAAAGACAACCGCGCCCCCGACCAGCCACCCACAAAGAGCGCCCAGTGGGCGTAGGACCATCGTCTTTGGCTCTTCCCAAAGGGATTGCAAGTTCGGACGTCCGAACCCGAGGCACACCAGCACGATTATATCGATCCCGAATGCGTACCAAGGACTTACCGGCAACCGGCCGAAGCAGCCACAAGATGCCCGGCCAACCATGCCCTGATAGAAGCTTACCGCGGCAAAAAGCGAGAACGTCACGGTCGCGAGGAGCCAGGCGAAAGTAGGCGCCCTGCCCGAGACCAACCAGACCCCGAGTACAACCTCGGCCTGAATGACGATCACCTGGAACCACGGCGCCGAAAACCACCCCATCGGGCTGACCGGCGTGAGGGCCAAGCCGTGGAATTTCAGCGCGGCCGCAACGAGGAGCAGCAGCCCCAAGGCGCGAGGAATCAGTTTGCGGATCATGAAGCACCCGCTCGGGAAAAGTCAAGCGGAACCGTGTATTGACATTACGGTGCCCCCCCCCCCCTGTCAAGAGAAAAAAGGGGAAAATCTCCAAAGTTCTGGATTTCTTCGGCGTCCATCCGGTCGGACCGTCAAGGCCCTATCGGGACGCTGAGGAGTCGCTCTCGCAGCGCAAGGCATTCGACCGCCAGTGCAGAGACAAGGGAGTTTTCGTTGGAGTCCCGCCTTCAGGCGGTTGGGGGGGGACGGTGACGCTTTACGGACCGCTGCCACTCGAAAGAACTTCCGGCGATATTCGGCGCGTCGGCGGGGTGCCAGCGGCGCGGCCGGGCCAGCGGCCGGCCTTCGCCGCTCAGCGGGCTTGCCGCCCTGCCCGCCCGCCAAGGATTGCACCATTTCGCCGTAAGCCCTTTGTCTCGAAAAGGAACGGTAAAGCGTCACCGCTTCCTCCTGGCATCGTCTC
>JBBRPS010000654.1:0-5978 GCA_038227745.1 Gemmatales bacterium
AGGATAGGCATGGGGAGACTCCTGCCGGTGACAGCGGTGTGACAACCCTGTCATTGCAGCTGTTCTCCCCACCTTTGTCCACCCCCCGCCGTAAAGCGTTATTGCGTAAGACCCGGAAGCTGGACGATCTCGTAAGCCGGCCGTTCGCCGCTAATCGGGACTCACTGCTGCAGGATCTCGACGGTGATCTCGAAGTCCCCGCTGTTGACGCCGTAGAAGCCGCGGAGGTCGTTGACGTTGGTGATGAGGTCGGCGCCGTTGGAAACCTGGAACACCTGGGCGCCATCCCGCGTAGTGGATTCAATGTTCTGGGTGATGCCGCCCGGCTGGTTGATGACGACGCCATCGAAGTGGAAGCCCGGGTAGGCGTAGTCGGTCGAGGCGCTGCCCCCGGCCCCACTCGGGCTCGTAATCAGTGTCCCGCTGGGACGGTCCCGCCAGGCCACACGGGTGGCCCAGACGCGGATCTGGCTCGCCCGCAACGGCTGCTTGTCGAAGTCGAGCAGCCGGGTGCCGGGCTCGGCGTTCACCGCCAGGGCCGAGTAGGAGAGTTGGGACCCGACCGCGGCCCTGGGCCCGAACACCCCCCTGGGGTGGATGAGGCGTTTGGGCCGAGCGGATCGTTTCCGGAGGGAATTCGCCTTGGCCTTGGCGCTCGGTTTGGGACGGTCGGCGCTTTTGGACCGGGGGGCGCCCTTGACCCGGGTGCCCTGGGCCTCGACGGCACAATGCAGGGCCAGCAGCACGGCGAGGCCACACAGGCCCACGCAGAGTTTCTTCACGGGATGCTCCTGTCGTGGAAGTTGGGGAAGTGCCGGCCGCCCGTCCCGGTGACGGACCGGGGGGCGGCCGCGCGTGTCTCACACGCTGGACCTCCGCAACGCCGGGTCGAGGCCGACACGTCTGCGGTTTTTTCCTCAGCTCGTGCGGACGGGAGACGGGTGTCGAGAAGGGAGGGGGTTGCCGCGGAGTCCGGCCGGCGCCGTCACTGCAATTCCTGAACCCAGACGTTGCGGAACACGACCGGGCTGCCGTGCGCCTGGAGGAGGAGTGGGCCGGGCGTGTCCTCCTCGCGCTGGCCCTGGGCGCTGGCCCGCTGAATGTCCACGCGGTCCAGGACCATGACGCCGTTCTGCTGGACGGTGACCCAGGCGTCGCGGACCTTCCGGCCGTTCGCGGCGAAGCGGGCGGCGTGGAACTCGAGGTCGTAGGTCTGCCAGGTACACGGCGGCAGGCACATGTTCACCGCCGGCGCCGCCTGGTCGTAGAGGGCGCCGCACTCGTTCTTCAGCCCCCTCAGGCCGAAGCTGTCGAGGATCTGGATCTCGTAGCGGTTCTGCAGGAAGACGCCGCTGTTGGCCCGCCCCTGGCCCCGCCGCTCCGGCTGGAACGGCAGGAAGAATTCCAGGTGCGCGCGGAAGTCCTTGAAGGTGCGCCGACTGATCGCGCCCGCGGGGAGGACGCCGGCCGGCGCCCCGTCCGCCTTCAGCCACTCCGCGGTCCCCGAACCGTCGAACAGCACCACGGCCCCCGGCGGCGCCGCTGTCCCCAGGGCCCGGCTTCGCCGCCCCACGCGCTGCAGCGCCAGTAACCCCTCCGGGGACGCGCCGGTCAGCCGGCCGCCGAGGATCGTCCCGCTCCAGCCGGCCGCTGCGAAGGCGGCGGCGCCCGCCGCGGCCCGCGCGTCGCACTGCACCGCCACCCGGCCGTCCCAGCCGCCCCCGGGCAGGCCGCCGCGCAGGAGCCGCACCGTGAACTGCCCGTTCCCCTGCGCGATCACCTGAGCACCGAACTTCTCCTTGCCGCCGACCGTGCCCTCGTACTCGCCCTGCACCGCGAAGTCGGCCCCGTACGGGTTGTCGGGCGGGACGAGCTCGACTTTCCCCTGAAGTGTACCCCCCCCGTCCTTCTCGGGCGGCTTCACGCTGCCGGGGCCGGGCGGCGCGGGCGGCATGGGCGGCGGTTCGACCTTCGCGCCGCCGCGCGCGAGCAGGACCACCCCCAGGACCACGCACACCAGCAGCACGACGCCGCCCACGAGCAGCCAGCGCAGTCGCCGGCCGCCGCCAGCCGCGAGAGGTCCGTCGCCGGCGAGGGTGGCGTCGTCGGCCCGCGGCTTGGTCGTCCCCGGACAAGTCACGGTGTCCGAGGACTCTGCCGCCGGCGCAACCGCGGGGACCGGCATGCCGAGCACGCCGGCGAGGGCGGCGGCCAGCGCGGCGGGCGTCTGGTAGCGATCCTCCGGCTTCTTGGCCATGAGCCGGCGGACCACCGCGGCGACCGGGGCGAGCACGTCAGGCCGCAACCGCTGGATCGGTTCCGCCTCGTGCATCTGCTGCTTGACGAGCTTCTCCCCCAGCGTCTTGCCGGGGAACGGCACGCGGCCGCTCAGGAGGTAGTAGAGGGTGCAGCCGAGGCTGTAGAGGTCGGCGCGGATGTCCACCGTGTGCGAGTCCACGACCTGCTCGGGGGCCATGTAGTCGGGCGTGCCCATCAGCGAGCCGTCCTGGGTCAGCGTGGCGGAGTGGTCGTCGCCCTCGCCGGTGTGCGCCAGTCGCGCCAGACCCATGTCGAGGATCTTGACCGCCCCGCCGTTCGCCAGGACGAGGTTGGCGGGCTTGAGGTCGCGGTGGACCATGCCCTGCTCGTGGGCGTGCTGCAACCCCAGCGCCGCCTGGCGGATGTACTCGCACGCCTGGGCGACCGGGAGCGGCCCCTGCTTCTTGACCAGGCGGGCCAGGTCGATGCCCTCGACGTACTCCATGGCGAAGAAGAGCGTGCCGCTCACTTCTTCGGCGTCGTAGGCGCCCACCACGTTGGGGTGCGACAGGCGGGTGGCGGCGCGGATCTCGCGTCGGAAACGGAGGATGCTCTCGTTGTCGGCGCAGCGGTCCTTGCGGATGACCTTGAGGGCGACGAGGTAGTTCTGGGAATGGTGGCGCGCCTTGAAGACTGCCCCCATGCCGCCCTCGCCCAGGCGCTCGAGGAGGATGTACGGCCCGAGGAGCAGGTCGCCGCCGCGATCCTGGAAGAGCTGGTTGATCTGGTACGGCGTGAGCCAGCCGCGCCGCAGCAGTTCCCCGGCGAGGGCGCGCGGCTGGTCGAAGCGGCTCTGGAGGTCGCGGGCGAGTTCTTCCCACTCGCCGGGCGCCAGCAGGCGGCATTGGCGGAGGGCCTCGACAAGGTTGGCGACGGAAGCGATACTCATGGTGCTCGGTCAGGGCGCCGCGGGGCCGCACATTTCTGGAAGTATAGATCGTAGCTTGCCGTGCGGGCTTAGTCTACCCCTGGCGTGGCTTGCAGCAACCCGCATTCTCTCTTTGTGTCCCCTGCAATGAGCAAGCCCACGGGTGGCCACCCGTGGGCTTTCCTGACTCCTGACTCCTGACTCCTCACCGGCCCGGCGGCGGCACCGCGGGGATGCGCTCCAGCTCCCCCACGACTTTCTCGATCCACGTCTGCCACTGCGCCTTCGTCGCGGTGTTGCCCGCCGTACGGAACGCCGCCTCGGGCATCTGCGGCAGGTCGGCCCGCACCGCCATCACCGCCGTCCGCGCCGCCTCCAGCGCCCCCCGCGCCTGCGACGCATCGCCCGTCAGCGTGCAGCAGTTCAGCAGCCGCTGACAGACCAGCAGGCCCTCGATGCGGCCGCGGAAACGCTGGGCGAGCTGGCTGTAGCGCCGCACCGCCTCCGGGTAGTTGTTCGGCAGCTCGAACACGCAATCGACCGCCGACAACAGCGCCTTGCGCAGCAGCTCTTCCTCCACGGACGCCAGTCGCCTCGACGCCGCCCGCGCCTCCAGATCGTCCGACAGCTTCTGATACACCTCGTACGCCTTCTCCAGGTTCTCCTGGCGCACGCTCTTGTAAATGAGCTGCTTGTCGGCCGTCATGTTGTCCGTGCTGGTGAACTTCGCCTGTTCGGCCATCTGGCGGTAGCACTCGCCGAGCATGTCGCGCGCCGCCAGCACGCCGGCGTTGTCCGGGAACTGGCGGATCGCCTCCTTGAGGCGGAACTCCGCCTGGTCGAACTTGCGGCGCTGGAACAGCAGCTCGGCCAGCTTGTACAGCGACTGCTCCTCGGCCGCGCGGTCCGGCGACGGCACCGTCAGCGTCAGGTTCTGCTTGAGGATCTCTTCCGCCTGGTCGAGGTTGTGCAGCTCGGCCTCGACCAGCGCCAGCTCCAGGCGTGCCCGGTAGGTGAAGGCGCTGCGCGGGTACTTGATGCACTCGTAGTACGCCTCCTTGGCCTGGTCGGTCTGCTTCAGCGCCCGGTGGGCGCCGGCCAGGGCGAACCAGCCCTCGACCTGGCGCTCCGGCGGCACCTCAAGCTTGACGTACTGCTGCAGCAGGGCGACCGCCCGGGCGTGGTCGCGGGCCTGGAGGTGGCAGCTCGCGCCGTTCCAGAGGCGGGCGGCCTTCTCGGCCGGCACACGGCCCTCGGCGGACTGCTCGTAGGCGACGGCGGCCTTGCGATACAGGGCGACGGCCTCCTCGCGCAGGGAAGTCCCTTCTGGCCCGTCCATCGCGGCGGCCTTCTTCGACAGCGCCGCCGCCCGCCCCTCCAGGGCCTCGGCGAGGCGCTGCTCGGCGACGCCCGGCAGCGCCACCCTTTGATACAGTTCCGCGAGCTGCTGGGCGCGCTCGTGGTCCTGCGCCTCGCGGTAGACACGGCAGCCGGCCTCGAACAGCGCGCGCGCCGGGTCCAGGCCGAGCAGCGGGTTCTGGTAGTCCTTCGCCGACTGCACCTTGTCGAGCGCCTGGCGGAACCAGTCGAGGGCCGTTGCCGGCTCCCTGCCCTGGAGGCGCAGCTCGGCCAACCGCAGCGCCGCGGCCTGACCGTACGGTCCGCCCTCGCGCGTCGCGTCCTGCCAGCGGGCGCCCGCCTCGGCCTCGTCGCGCGGGTCGGCGTTGTAGTGGCACAGGCCCAGCGCATACAGGACGTAGCCCTTGCCGCCGGGCACCACCGACGGGTCGGCGAGCACTTCCTTCCACATCGGAATGGCCTGGCCCCACAGGTTCTCGTCCTGTGAGCAGCGCGCCTGCAGGTAGCGGGCCTTGAGGCGGACGGCCGGGGGGGCCGCCGGGCCGACGTGGCGCAGCGCCTTGAGTGCTTCGGGGCGCTGGCCCTTCTCCAGCAGCAGCTCGCCGCGCTTCAGCGAGGCGGGAGCCAGCACGCTGTCGTCGTAGCCGTTGTCGAGCTGCTTCTGGTTGGCCTGCAGGGCGGCGGCGAGGTCGGGGCGGGGCAGGCGCAGGTAGGCCTCGGTGAGCATGCCGTAGCCCTCGGCCGGCTCTTCGGCGCCCTGCGGCGTGGCGCGCGTCAGGTAGTCGATGGCGCGCGTCAGGTCGCCGCCGGACTGGAAGAGCAGTTTGCCGAGGTAATAGTGCAGGCGCGCCAGGTCCTGAGGGGCGACGCCGCGCGCCTCGGCCTGTTCGAGGAACAGGAAGGCCTTGCGGCGCTGGTCCGCGGCGCTGTCGGACGGCCCCTGCTCGGCGAGGCGTGTGTAGACCACGCCGCCGAGGAAGTTGGCCTCGGGCAGGCGCGCGGGCTGTTCGCGGGCGCCTTCGAGGACGTGCTCGGCCATCGGCAGCAGGGGGGCGGCGGGGGCGCGCAGCTCCTTGAGCGCCTCGCGCAGGGCGACGATCTCGCGGTCGAGTCGGCCGGCGGCCGGGCCGCCGCGGAAGGCGGCGCCGGCGGCGACGACGAGGAGGGCCAGCAGGCCGGTGAAGAAGGTCGGTACCTGCCAGAGCACCCGCGGCGCGCGGCTGGCCCGGAAGGCCGGCCCGAATCGCCACGCAGTCCCGCGAGCCGTTTGTGTGCTCATGTCCTGCCCATCCAGCCGTGCGCCGGCCCCCTCGGGACCGTCGGCGCACTGTTCCTGCCTCCCACCATCGGGCGGGGGCTTCTGGCATAATCGGGGGGAGGTGTCAAGACGAGTGATGAGTACCGAACACCGAACTGAGTCCAGCCCGGACAA
>JBBRPS010000655.1:0-5962 GCA_038227745.1 Gemmatales bacterium
GCGACGCTGCCGCACGCCTCGTCCTCGCCCTCGCCGCCGCCGGGCACGAACACGACGCCCGGCATCTCATCGGTCTGGATCAGCAACTGGCGGTCGGCGAGCAGCGACACCGCGGACAGGACGCGCCGGCCGTCGGCGCCGGCCGGCTCGGCGGCGGCCGCCTTCCGCCGGGCGGCCACCGGGTCGAGCAGCCACAGGCCCTGCGGCGCCGCCAGGATCAGCCCGTCGCGCGCGCCCAGGGGCGCCTCGACGAGGACGAGCCGCGCGCCGCCCTCCTCGGGCCGCGGGCCGTCGCCGGTACAGGCCAGGGCGTAGCGGCGCGGCCGGGGCGGCGGCCCGTAGGTCACCAGCAGCGGGGAAGTCCACAGGGTCAGCCCCTGCGGCCCACTCGTCAGCCAGGCCGCGACGCGCTCCATGCCGTTGCGGCTGTCGCGCAGCAGCACCGGGTTGGACGCCAGTCGTTCCTCGCCCTCGGACTGCCACAGGCCGACCGTGGGGGCGTCCTCTTGGCCGGCGTCGTCGAGGGCGAGAAGGTTGACGGCCTTGATGCCGTGCTCGGAGTACACGAGCGCCCAGACGCCCCCCGTGCGCAGGCGCAGGCGCGTGCGGGCGTTGCCGGGCCAGAGCTGTTCCGACAGCACCGGCGGGGCGCGGTTGCGGTCGTGGAACGGGTCCACGAAGAGGGAGCGGCCGTCGGGCCCGCCGACCCAGAGCCAGCGGCCGGCCTGGCCGAACCCCATGGGCCGGTTGTCCCAGCGCTCGCACTGCACGTGGTCGTTGAGGCACAGCACGCGCTCGGCGCGGTCGGGGTGCTGCAGCTCAGGCTCCAGGCGCAGCGGCGCCGCCCCGGGCCGGCCGTTTACGTCGGCGGACCAGAGCCCCAGCGCCCAGCCGGGGCCGAGTTCCTGGCGGCACTGGCGACAGTAGCGCGCCAGGCAGCGGTTGAGGGTCGGACAGCGGCCCCGCGTGCCCAGGCGTGTGCAGCGCGCCGCGAGGCGGTGGCAGACCGGACAGACGGCGACCTCTTCGGGCTGGGATTCGGGCAAGGTGCCGTCGCAGTGCGGGTAGGGGCACTGCAACAGGGGGCTGAGGTGCGTGGCGGCCGTCGGTTGGGTGGCTGTCATGGTCGAAGGTCCTTGCGCCGGTTGCGAAACCACGATCGAGGGGCGCCTCCCCGGTTAAGTCCGGGCCTCGGCGCGCTGCGGCTCGGGGGCGCTGAAACAGAAGGATAGCAGAGGCGGCCAGCACCCTTCAAGGAGGCGCTCGAGGCCGCGCCGCGGCCACAGCCTGCGGTCCCCCAGTCCGAGGAAGCCGGCGACGTGCTCCGTCAGCCGCGCCTTCACGTCGTCGAGGCCCGCCCCCGGCAGTCGCGTCGGCCAGGCCTCCGCGTCCGCCCACCCCGGCCAGCCGCGCACGCGCTCCTTGAGATCTTCGAGGTGGCCCAGCTCGCGCGGGCTGCGCAGCAGCAGGCCCAGGGCGCAGGCGGTGGTGAGCGGCCCTTCCGGCCAGGGCGTGCGGGCACGGCGGCACTCGTCGTACTGTCCCACGAGGTGGCGGAAAAGCTGTTCCGCCCCCACCCGGGAGCAGGCCAGGGCGCTGACGAGAAGGCACTGTGCGGCGACGTCCTCCAGCAGCGGCGCCAGCCACGCCAGGCACGACTGCGGCCGCCCCGCCTCGGGGTCGCGTGCCCGCGCGATCAGGTGGCGGGAGGCGATCAGGACCACGAGGGCGGCGTTCTGCAACTCGACCGCGGTCAGGGCGCGGGCGAGTGCGAGGCCGGCGTCGGCGCAGTCCACGTCAATGCGCGTGCGGTACGGGTGGAGCAGCGGATCCTCGTCGGGGTAGGCGCCGCTCAGGTGGCCCAGCACCAGCACGCGCCGGGCCAGCTCGATCAGGAACGGCCGCCCTTCCCCCCCCGCGGGGCCCGGGAGTCGCCAGCGGCCCGGCTGGTCGTGCGCCAGGACCCGCTCGACGACCGCGCGAAGCGTCACCTCGCGGCCGTCCTCGTGGAGCTGGCCCGCGGCGACGAGGGGCAGCCCGTCGAGCAGCACGCCGAGGGCGCGAGCGTGGTCGGCGACGGACGGCTCGAACGCCCGCTTCCAGGCGTGGCCGACCTGCTCGGCGGTGAGCGGCGCGTTGATGGGAACTTGCTGGGACATCGCTAGCCCTCTCATGGATCGAGGCGGCTACTGTCCTGTTTATTGACCATCCGATCGTCAGGTCAACTGCCGTCACCCTTTTCCGCCATTAAATAGTAGCTGCACGCGGTTCTGCGAACCGCGGCTAAACGGGATGTTCAAATGAGACTTTCCAGCAGATATTTCAGCTTGCGCACCTCCGCGTCCATCGCGAACGGCGCGTCGGGGATGTCGTGGATCGCGACCGTTAGAAGGCGGTTGTAGCCGTGCCGCGCCAGCTGCGCGACGATGCGGCCGTACTCCACCTCGCCCTGGCCGACGCGCACCTGGAACTGCTCCGGGCCGCGGCCGGTGTCGCGCAGGTGGACGTGCCGGACGTAGGGAAACAAGGCGTCGAACGGCTGCCCCTGGTGCGGGCCGGCGATCAGGTGGCTGGGGTCGAGCGTCAGGCCAAGGCCCGGCACGCGCTCGCACAACTCCAGCGCCTTCGCCGGGTCTTCCGTCAGCGTGCCGATCCGCGTCAGCAGCGTCAGCACGATGCCTTCGGTCTGCGCCAGGCGGACCAGCGGCGTGAGGCGCTTGACCTCCGCGGCCACGCCCGTGGCGTTCGAGGCCGCCGGCACCGTGATGATCGACACGGTGGACGTGCGCGCCAGCCGGCACACCGCCCGGAGCTGCCGCTGGTACTCCTCCGCGCTGTCGGCCTCGATCTCGACGCTGAACGCCGCCGGCGTCAGGCTCGGGCCGATGCGGATGCGCTGGGCGGCGAGGGCGATGTCCGTCACCACCTCGGAGGGCTTGAGGTGCGGCCCCCTCTCGTGAATGGCCACGTCGAGCTTGCTGAACTCCAGCTCGCCGATCACCCGCAAGGCGCGATCGAGTGGGTACCTGGCGAAGCACAGCGTTGAACACGCGACGTACACGGCTCCCTCCGTTCCTCGATGGGCTCCAGACGGCTCTCCCCCTCCCGCGTCGGGCGGCGGACTATAACAGCTTCCCGATCCAGGGCAAGAGCAGGTCGCGCGGAAACGGCCGTGCAAAACGCGGCGGCGATGGTATAACGGCGGTCCCACGGTCCGCGACCTGTGCGGCCGGGAAAAGGTGGGAACACCTCACAAGGGAGGAAGCCTCATGCCGCCGTCCGGGAACGCCCAACCGACCCTGCCGCCCGCGTGGCAGGAAATGCTCGCGCGCGTGGAGCGGGCGCTGGCCGAGGCAGCGGAGGCGGCCGCTCGCCGCGACGACGCTCTGCGCACGCAACCGCCCGCCGTCCTGCCCGTGCCGGAGTTCGACGCGGGACTGGCCCGCTTCCGCGAGCGCCTGCGCGGCCTGGGCGAGTACGCCGGGCGGGCCGAGCACACCGTCGCCGAGGCGGACGCCGCCCTCGCGGACAGTGAGGACGCGCTGCGCGCCTGGCTTCAGGCGGCCGAGGCGGCCCGGCGAAAACTGGCAGGCCGGGCGGCCCGGGCATAGCATAAGGGGCAGGTACGCCGCCGGGCGTTCCGCGCCCGCGCGCCTCTCGTGTCCCGGAGGTCTGCCATGCCCCAGTTCGCCGTCATCCTCCCCGCCGCCGGCCAGTCATCCCGCTTCCGCGAGAAGGAGAAGAAGCCCTTTACGAACCTCGACGGTCGGGCCGTCTGGCTGCGCACCGTCGAACACTTCGTCACGCGGGCCGACGTCTGCCAGTGCATCGTCGTGGTGGCGAAGGACGACCAGGAGCTGTTCCGCCGCCGCTACGCCGCCAACATGGCCTTCATGAACGTGCAGATCGCCGACGGCGGGGCCGAGCGCTTCGAGTCGGTCGGCAATGCCCTGGCCCTGCTGAAGCCGGAGGCCGAGTTTGTCGCCATCCACGACGCCGTGCGCCCGTGCATCACCGACGCCCTCATCGACGCCGTCTTCGCGAAGGCCGTCCAGGCGGGGGCCGCCCTGCTCGCCGTGCCGGTGACCGACACCCTCAAGCAGGTCGATGCCCAGCACCGGGTGCAGGCGACGCCGTCGCGCCGGGGGTTGTGGCTGGCCCAGACGCCGCAGGTGTTCCGACGTGACTGGATCGAGGAGGCGCATGCGCAGCGCGACAAGCTGGGCAAGGACATCACCGACGACGCCCAGCTCATCGAGGCGGCCGGCCATCCGGTGCATGTCGTCGAGGGTTCGCCGTCGAATATCAAGATCACGACCAGGGCGGACCTGCTGCTCGCCGAGGCGATCCTCAAGGCCCAGCCCAAGCCGCGGCCGAGTGGGCCGATTCACCCGTTCGCCGAGGAAGAGATGTGGGGCGGCCGGCCGTGAGTCGGGCCTCCCCGAACCCGGCCGAGGAGGAGCCCGATGGCGAAACGCTTCAGTGAAGAGAGCCTGAACGAACCGGTGACACGGCACCTGCGCCGCGACGTCACACGACTCCTCGTGAACCAGACGGTGGGCGAGGCGCTGGCCTGGGTGCGCGCCCACCCGCCGGAGGGGCGCATCATCTATTTCTACGTCGTGGACGCCGCCGACCACCTCCAGGGCGTGGTGCCGACGCGGCGCCTGCTTCTCAGCCCGCCGGACAGCCCGCTCGCCGACATCATGGTGCGCCGCGTGATCGCGCTGCCGGCCGACGCTACCGTGCTGGACGCCTGCGAGTTCTTCATCCAGCACCGCTTCCTCGCCTTCCCGGTCATCGACGCGCAGCGGCGCCTGCTCGGGGCGGTGGACGTCGAATTGTACACGGAGGAACTCGGCCACCTCGCCGAGCCGGAACGCCCGGACGACCTGTTCCAGCTGATCGGCGTCCACCTGGCGCAGGCGAAACAAACGTCACCGCTGGCCGCGTTCCGCGCACGCTTCCCGTGGCTGCTGTGCAACGTCGTCGGCGGACTGCTCGCCGCGTTCATTTCCGGGCTGTACGAGGCGGAACTGATGGCCGTCGTGGCCCTGGCCCTGTTCATCCCCGTCGTGCTGGCGTTGGCGGAGAGTGTCAGCATTCAGTCGGTGAGCCTGGCTCTGGAAACCCTCCACGCGGAGACGCCGAGCTGGGGGCGGATGTTCGGCCGGGCCCGGCGGGAGGCACTCACCGGCCTGATGCTGGGCATCGGGACCGGGCTGGCGGTCGCGGCGGTGGCGGCGGTCTGGCTGCAGAACTGGCGCGTGCCGGTGTGCCTGCTGGGAGGAATCGCCGGGGGAGTCGCCGGGGCCGCGGTTCTCGGGGTGATGACCCCGACCGTGCTGCGGCTGCTGCGCCGCAACCCGCAGGTGGCGGCGGGGCCGATCGCCCTGGCCGCGTCGGACATGGTGAGCCTGCTGCTCTACTTCAACCTCGCGCGCTGGCTGCTGGCGTGAGTGGGGCGGGGTCAGGTCTCTTTCGGGGGCGGGTCCGTCGGGCCGGGGAGTTCGAGGCGGCAGCAGCCGAGGTCGAGGAGATCCTTGAGGCCCTCCTCGGACTGGAGGAGGTTCGGGGAGAGCGAATAGAGGACGTAGCGCCCCTGCTTGCGGTTGCGGACCAGGCCGGCGTGGCGCAGGACCTGGAGGTGGTGCGAGACGTTGACGACGGCGGTCTTGAGCGACTCGGCGATCTCGCCGACGTTCCGCGGGCCGTCGCGGAGGAAACGGATGATCCGCAGTCGCTCCGGCGCGGCGAGGGCACTGAGCATGCGGGCGCAGTGTTGGGGTTGCAGGGGATCCTTCATCTCGGCTCGCAGAGGATGGGTCTTGCGGGAACGGCGTCAGTCCCTTTCGCTCCTATCATACCCTGTGCCCTCGGGCGAAACCAGTGGGCCGACACGCTCGCCTGGTAGGCAGCGGCGGCGTCGTCGCGCTCGTCGATGCGCTCCAGGCCGATGCGC
>JBBRPS010000656.1:0-5960 GCA_038227745.1 Gemmatales bacterium
CCCCGCGTACAGGGGCGAGGGGGGAAACCAACACCTGCCGCTCGCCTTGCACAAACGATTACGTGGCTTCTCCGGCGCCCGCGCCCGCCGGCGCTGCGTCGTGCCGGGCGAGGGCGCTGCGCGCCAGCAGCGCCAGCACGGCCAGCAGCGCCAGGCTCGCCGCGGCGAGCGCCAGGTAGATCAGCCACGGCGCCCGCTCCGACAAGGACGCGGGGGGAGGCTCGTAAGTCGGGTTGCGCACTTGCTCGCCGAGTTGCGCCGGCTCCGAGGGCTGCGGCAGCACGAGAGGCACTTCGCGCTCGAAGTCGTAGTGCGGCGCCTCAGCGTCGGGGTTGCCGTAGTACAGCTTCACCGGCCGGGCGTAGTCCTTCTGCGCGAACACGACCTCGCGGGCCGGGGCACTGTAGCGGACCGCGCGGAGGTCCAAGGGCGGGTTCGCGAAATCGGTCACGACGAGGCGCAGGCGGCTCGCGGTCACTTCCGGGAAGTCGATCTGAAGGACGCGCTTGTCCCCCGCCGCCCGCCAGTGCCACTCGCCGCCGAAGATCTCGAGGCGGCGCCCGTCGCGCTCGGCCGCCTCCAGGCGGAAGGGCCTCTCGACGCCCGCCTGGTCCGAGTCGAAGGTGAGCTGCTGCACCGGCACGCGGTCGAAGCCGAGGTTGATGAACCACGCCGACCCCGGGCCGCCGTCGCCGCGCACCGGCTGCCGCGGCTCCAGGCTCGCCTCCAGCGTCACCTCCTTGCCCGGGACCGCGACGGTGTGTCGCACCGTGATGCGGTCGACCTTCGGCGGCGCCTCGTCACCGTCGGCGTAGACGCGCACCTGCAGGAAGCGGTAACTCTTCGGGGTGTAGTGCAGCCGGCGGATCGCCACCAATCGTCCCTCGATCGCGTAGGCCAGCACGTGGCCGTCTACCAGCTTCAGGGAGTCCTTGAAGTCGGCGCTGTCGCTGCCCAGCACCACGACGTGACGGCGGTAGTTGAGGCCCGGCGTCTCGACCTCGATCTCGTTGTGCTTCAGCTCTGGCCCGCCGTGCAGTTCCACCTTCACCTGCATGAAGCGCCCCTTCTCGTCCGGCGCCTCGTCGAAGCGCTGCTTGATCGGCACCTCGCTTTGCCGGTACTCCGCGCGCAGCACGCGCACCACGTGAGGGATCAGTTCTCCCTTGCCGTCCACCAGGCGCAGGTCGCTCAGACCACTCTTCATCTCGAACGAATCGTTGGCCTTGCCGAGTACCTGTGGGGGCAGCGTGATGGCGAAGTACGGACCGCCCTTCGGCGCGGGCAGGAGGACTTCCTGGAACCACTGCCAGCGCCGCAGGTCCGGGCCCTGGGCGCGGGCGCCCAGGGGGACCGCCAGCAGCACCGCCAACACCGCCGCGCTACACCGTTTCACGGGACGCCTCCCCAGCCTTGCCGTCTGCCGACTCGCGCCGGGCCACCTTCTGGTAGCCCCACGCCCCCGCCGCCATCATCAGCGCCAGCACCAGGAACACGGCCGCCCGGTACAGCTCGGCGAGGTGGGCCGTGTCCACGAGCACCACCTTGCCCAGCGTCACGCCGAACAGTCCCAGGGCCGCCCAGCGCAGAGGCCGCTGCCGCAGGCGGAAGCCCACGGCCAGCAGTCCCGCCGCGTACGCCGCCCACACCACCGACACCGCCGCCAGCCCCGTCCGCCGCAGGTGCGCGCTCTGACTGTAGAGGTCCTCGCGCCGCTGCTGCCGCGCCTCCGACTCGCCCGGGCGAGAGACCAGGGCACTGCCCTCGGCGATGGCCCGGTCGGCCCGGGTGAAGAAGTACGTGCCGGCCTCGACGCTCAGGACAACCCACAGCAGGCCCACGCCCGCCAGGCCCACGCCCGCACTCAGGGGCAGGACAGTGCCTCCCAGCAGACGCCGGGTCACCGACGGCGCCGCGAGCAGGCAGGCGCACACCGCCAGCGCCGGCAGGGCGTAGCGGTTGAGCAATGGGAGGAAGGGTTCGCGGTGCGCCTCGACGCTCGACACCAGGACGCCGACCACGGCCAGGCCGAAGAGGGTGACCGCGAGCCCCTGCAGTTCCACGCCTCGCAGCCGCAGGCCGAACCACCACAGCGCCAGCCCCTGCGCCGCCCAGCCGAGCGGCGCCCAGGCAGCGCCGGCCTCCAGGGGGAACGCGGCGGCCACGAAGCCCATCGCCGTCGCCACGCACACCAACACCTGCCGGGCGTCGTCGGGGCGCCACACCTGGACCAGCCGGGCTAGGCCGGCGTACACCACCGCCAGCGCAATCGCCAGCGTGCCCAGCCAATGGCGGTGCTCGGGGTCCAGCAGGATGTAAGCGGCCAGCGCGAACAGGAAGCCGTTGGCCGCGAGGCGGCACAGTTCCTCGATCCCGGCGCGGCGCCCCCCGTGGACGTGGGTCAGCACGCCGCCGGCCAGGTGGAGCGCGAACACGACCGCCTGGAACGCGAGGGCGGCGGCGAGCTTGTCGGGGTGGTAGTTGCGGACGAACCAGCCCCAGAAGAGGATTTGCGTGCCGGCGAGGGCAACGCTGCCGACGGCGGGCCACGACGGGCGGATCCGGCCGAGGACGACCACGCCGGCGTTGAGCACGGCGAGGTAGGTGAACAGGACGGGGTAACGATCCCGGTCGGTGGGGAGCAGCACGGGCGCCAGCAGGCCGCCGAGGACCGCCATGATGGCGATGGCGGGCGCGTCGTAGAGGACCGCCAGGGCGGCGGCCTCGAGGACGAGGGCGATGAGGAAGTAGACGGCGTGGCCCTGGGGCAGCAGGCGGTAGTAGCCGAAGGCGGCGAAGGTGCTGAGGTAGATGAGGACGATGCCGGCGGCGGTGAGCATCTGGCTGAAGACGCGCCAGCCACGGCGGTGGTAGTGGAAGCCGCCGCAGCACAGGCCAGCGCCGGCGGCCAGCCCGAGAGAGACGCGGCCGACCTCGCCGATCAGGTCGTGCTCGACCAGCTGCTGCAGGAAGAACCCGGTGGCGAACACCAGCAGGACGACGGCGACCCAGCCGAGGGCGCGGACGCCGATCCACGCCTCGACGCCGGCGAAGGCCGGTCCGGGGGCGGGCTGCGGGTGGACGGGCAGGACGCTGGGAATCTCCTCGACGGCCGCCGCGGCGCGTACGGCGGTGGGTTCGGAGACGGCAGCCTCCTCGGCGATCTCGATCGGCTCCTCGACGGGGCGGACGGCGGGCGCGGACCGCAGGCGGCGGACCTCGTGTTCGAGGCGCTCGACGCGCGCGCGCAATTCGCCGATGCGGCGGGTGCGGACGAGGGCGACGATGGGCAGGACGAAGATGCCGGCCAGGATTGCCAGCACGAAGAGCCCGACGAGTACCGCTAGCGCTTCGTACATGGGCGAACGTCTCGCCGCGTGAAGGGGGTGTGAAGAGGATCCCCACGGGGCAATTGTGGGGGTGAGCCACGCTGCCGACAAGGGGGAATCGAAAAATCTGGATTTGTCGCCTGGGGCCTGGCGGCAAAGGCGTCGGACTGATTGTGACGTCTCGGCGGGCGCGATATGCTGGCGGAGCGAAGCCCAAGAACGCCTTCCTTCCGGGGCCACGAGATGTCCGACAATCCGTTCCGCAATCTTCCCTCTGTCAACGACGTGCTCCAGTGCCCCGCCCTGCGCGATCTGGCCGGCCGGCATGCGCCCGACCAGCTCACCGCGGCGGTCCGCGCCGAGCTGGCCGAGACGCGCGACCGGCTGCGCCGCGGCGAGGCGATCGACGGCGCGGCGGGCGCCGAGGCCCTCGCGGCCCGCGCGGCGGCGCGCCTGGAACGCGACTTCCGCCCGAAGCTGCGGCGCGTCATCAACGCGACCGGCATCGTGCTGCACACCAACCTCGGCCGCGCCCCCATCGCGGAGGAGGCGGCGCGGGCCGCTTACGAGGCGGCGCGCGGCTACCTGAACCTCGAGCTGGAGCTGGAGACGGGCAAGCGTTCGTCGCGGCAGGCGACGGTGCGCGAATGGATCTGCCGCCTGACGGGGGCGGAGTCGGCGACGGCGGTCAACAACAACGCGGCGGCGACGGTCATCGCCCTGCGCGCCCTGTGCCAGGGGAAGGAGGTCGTCGTCTCGCGCGGGCAGCTCATCGAGATCGGCGGCAGCTTCCGCATCCCGGAGATCATGGCGGTCAGCGGCGCCACGCTGCGCGAGGTCGGCACGACGAACATCACGCGCCTGGCGGACTACGAGCGGGCCATCGGCCCGAACACCGCGGCGCTGATGCTCATCCACACCAGCAACTACCGCGTGTCGGGGTTCACGAAATCGGTGACGGTCGGCGAGCTGGCCGCGCTGGGCCACAAGCAGGGGGTGAAGGTGATCGACGACGTCGGCAGTGGGGCGCTGCTGGACTTCGGCCGCTTCGGCTTCAAGGGCGAACCGGTGGTGCGGGAGAGCGTCGCGGCGGGGGCCGACCTGGTGCTGTTCAGCGGCGACAAGCTGCTGGGCGGCCCGCAGGCCGGCATTCTCGCCGGCCGCAAGGAGTGGATTCAGAAGATCGAAAAAGATCCACTCATGCGCGCGTTCCGCCTCGACAAGATGACGCTCGCCGCCCTGGAGGCGACACTGCGGCTGTACCTGAACGAGGCGCGGGCGCTGCGCGAGGTGCCGGGGCTGCGCATGCTGGGGATGTCGCAAGGCGAGCTGCGCGGACGCGCCGAGGCGCTGGCGGAGGAGCTGCGCGGCGTGGAGGGCGTGGCCCGCGCCGACGCCGGCGAGGACGTCGCCTACGTGGGGGGCGGCTCGCTGCCGGACCAGGCGATGAAGACATGGGTGGTCGAGGTCGAGGCGCGGGAAGTGAGCGACGCCGAGTTGGCCTCTCGGCTGCGGACCGGCGACCCCGCGGTGATGGGGCGCGTGCGCGACGGCAAGGTGGTGCTCGACGTGCGCACGGTGTTCCCCGCGCAGGAGGCGGAACTCGTCGAAGCGCTGCGGCGCGCGCTTGGTGTCTGAGTTCCCGATTTTTCGAGTGTTTGGCGACAGTATATTAGCGACAAGCTGCCGAGGTATCTGACCGTCACAGGCAGGGAAGTGTTGACGGGGACGGCCAGAGGGGGACAATGAGGGCATGGAGACGAAGAACACCGATGACCTGATCCCCGCCGACGTGCTGGCCGACGCCCAGGTGGTCGCCGACTGCGCCGCCGCCGTCAAGCCCGTCCCCCCCGACGTCTACCGCCGCGTCCGTGAGCGAGGCGCTCGGATCACGGAGGAAATCCGTCAGAAGCACGGCATCCTCGACATCGGCGTCCCCGCCATCCGCGAGCTGCGTAACGGCACCGACGAATGAGAGGACCGGCACGAAGAGAGGTGGCGCATGACCACGACTTTCACAGACTTCTTGCGGCAGCAGGCCGAGAAGCACCAGGCCGAAGCCACGGCGGGGAAGGCCACCGTTGAAGAGTGGCGAGCCGCCGTCGAGCGCTTGTTCGCGCAGCTGCGCGCCTGGCTCGCCGAGTCAGATCCCGAAGGCGTGATCGAAATCGAGGAAAGCCAGCACGAGGTTCGAGAGCCGGGCCTGGGTCGATATCAAGTCCCGCGCCTCAGCCTGCGCGCGTTCGGGAAATGGATTGGGATCATCCCCAAGGCGCGCCGGACCGTGGGCACCGCCACACCGCCGCAGAAGTCGGCGCCCGAACGGGCCGCCGGCCGGGTCGATATTACCGACGAACTGCGGCGGTACGTGCTGTATCGGTTCCATGTGGACGGCCGTGACGTGTGGCTGATCGATGACCTGAACTCGGAGCCGAAGCCGCTCGATCGAGAGGCTTTTGAGAGGGCCTTGATGAGCTACCTCCGATGAAGACGCTTGCCGACGCCTGGGATTGGTACGAAGCGACCTGGGTAGCGCATGGCCGGCGCGAGCGGACCGCCGAGTTGAGTAACGTCACTCCGCGGATGGCTTACGAGCGGCAGGTGCTGGTTTCCCCCCTCGCCCCTGTACTC
>JBBRPS010000657.1:0-5945 GCA_038227745.1 Gemmatales bacterium
AGCCTTCAGGAGTTCCAGCGCCCGTTTCGTCCACGCTTCCCATTTCGTCCACGCTTCCGCCTGCCGATGCTCCGGCCCCTGCCAGCAGACGGCGACGTGGAAGCGCCCGGCGACGGAGAGGAACGGCACGGGGATGAGGCTGTCGAAGTCGGTCGGGGCGACGTTCTCGTCGGTCTGCCACTTCTGGTGGTGGGGCGTCATCACGTCCGCGAGCAGCCCCTGATCGGTCGGCCCCAGGCTGTCGGGGTGCATCCAGGCGTCCTCCCCCTTCTTTCATTCCGTCACCAGGGTCTGTCCCCCCGGGTCCGTGGCGTCCCCTCGGGAAACTTCGGGGGCAACGTCAGCTCTTTCAGGAGTGCCGCGCCAGCCACTCGTTCAGAGCGGCGACGACGGCGGCCTGCTGTCCAGGGGTTTTCGCGAACGTCTCGACGCGGAACTTCGCGGTGTAGCGGCCGTCGGAGAACACCCCCTCGACGCCATCGCTGCCGAGGCGGAAGCGGGTGCGTTCGGGCAGGTCGGGGTTGAAGTAGAAGGTGGCGCAGTGGGCGACCTGGTCCACCTCGGCGGTGGCGCGGGCCATGAAGCGTTCGACCTCGGGGTGTGTACCGGGCCAGCCGGCCTTTTCGAGGCGCGGCGGCCGTTTCTGCCCCGGCGGCACGGGCGGCGGCAGGATCGCGTCGCAGGCGGAGCGGAAGCGCTCGCGGAAGGTCTCGTGGAAGATCTGCCCGGTCGGCGACAGTTCGAGGTAGTCCTGGCCATCGATGGCGACGCGCTCGACGAGGCTCTCGTACTTCTCGTCCCAGTCGGCGGCGTAGTCGGCGGCGGGGATGGGGCCGGATTCGCGTTCGAGCTGGCGGAGCATGCCGCTGGCGCGCATCCAGACCTCGAAGTCGAGGGCGACGGGCATGGGGGGGAAGGCGATGATTTCGCTGAAGAACTCGTGCTTGTAGAAGACGGGGACGCCGAGGGCCTGGCCGAGGAGGACGGCGACGGCGATCTGGGCCTTATAGCCGCCTGTGGCGTTAATGGCGCAGGCGGCGGCGGAGCGGTCGCGGATGACGGCGCAGAGTCGGCGGGCGAAGTTGCGGAGGCCGCGGGTGCGGGTGGTTATCCTAATTCGAGCCAGGCGAGCAACCGGAGCGAGCAAGTTGCGCCATCCCCCAACAGCCCGGCGTGGATCAATTCACGGCGCACCGCCTCCGGCAGCGTACCACGGACGAACTCCACGCGCTGCTCTTGAGTGAACACGACTTGGTTCGTCGCCTGGACTCGTCGGACTACCTCTACCATCTGGTCCAACGACCGCGAGCGCTGGCCGGCAGTGTTCACGCTAAGAGGGAGGATGCGCTGCCGATACTGCCCATTCCCGCCGTAGATTTGAACGTGCCAGAAGGTTAACGCCCCCCGGTCTCCTCCGAGCGCCGCCGGCGCGCTGCCGACGAGGGCTCGCCCGAGCGGACCGAGGCCCCGGTGCTGAGACATGAGGTGGCGGACAAGGGGGTGTTCCAGTCCGATCAGCTCCACGTCCTCCGCTTCGCGCGCCTCCTCGCGGCTCCTCGTGAGGCGATAGACATGGCCGTTGAGCCGCACCTCGCACCGTGTCGGACCGAGGGCGAGAAGAGTCCCGCCGGCCTGCCGGACCCCTTCCCGCACGTATTCCAGCAGGCGCTGGAAGGCGTGGCCGCCGTCGTCGAGGCGGCGGTAGTCGTCCAGGCGGAAGCGCTCCAGATCCTGAAATAACTCGTTGACGACCTGGCGCGCGGTGGTCGCGTTCTCCATCGCCACCGCCAACTCCTCGCGCGTCCGCCGCAAGGTGGGGTCGCGCACCGCCTCGCGGTACAACTCGTCATACGAGAGGCGTTCGGAGAGGTGGCCCAGGATCTGCCCCCGCAGGTCTTCCGTGACTTCTCCCCGCTCGTCCACCTTCCCGAGGGCTTCACCAATCGCCTGTAGTTTCTCCTCCAGGAGCAGGAAAATCTGCCCCTCGATCGTGTCGGCCGAGACGAGGTTGTAGACCTGCGCCGTGTGGGCCTGGCCGTAGCGGTGGATACGCCCGATCCGCTGCTCCATGTCCATCGGGTTCCACGGCAAGTCGTGGTTGAAGAGGACGCGCGCGAACTGGAGGCTGATCCCTTCGCGGCCCGCCGCGGTGCAGACCAGGACGCGCGGGCCGTCCTTGCGTTTGAAACGCCGCTCGGCGGCGAGTTTCGCGCCCTGGTCGCCGCCTCGCAACACCTCGACGCCTGCGCCGGGAAACTGCCGGTCGATCGCAGACTTGAGGGTATCGACGCTACCGAGGTAGGTGGTGAATACGACGACCTTCTCGCCCGGGTCCAGCGCCCACAGCGCGCCCAGGCCGCGCAGCACTTCGAGCGTCTTGGTTTCCGGCCCGGTGGGAAGGTGCCGGATCAACTCCTGGATGCGCCGCCGCTCCTCCGGCAGGGCAACCGCGACCAGCGCTGCCGCCGACTCCTCCTCCAGGGCGGCGGTGTGCTCGCTGTCGAGGCGGCCTTCCTCTACCTCCTCGCCGAGCCGGCGCAACAGCTGGACGCGGGCGGCGGCCAGCAGGCGGTCGGCCTCCGCGCGGCCGAGGGCGTCGTCGGCGAGGCCGTGCATATGCCGGACCAGTTCGCGCGCCTCGTGGAGCGCTCGGTCGCGGCCGTCGGCGTCCAGGGTGTCGTCGCATACGACGGCCTCGTGGATCGTTAGCAGCAGCAGCCGGCGGCGCAGGGTGGCGCCGATGGCGGCGAAGCTACTCGCGGCGATCCGCTGAAAGACGGTCATCACAAACCCAAGGGCGCGGGCCTTCCCGCCCATCGCGTCGGCCAGGTTATAGCCGTCGCGCAGGTACTCCAGCAGGGCGTCGTAGAAGCCGCGCTCGGGGGGCGACAGGGTGAAGGTCTGGGTGTGGACCTGGCGGCGCGTGAACAGCGGGTTGCCGTCGGCGTCGCAGGCGTCGGCCTGCGTGCGGCGGAAGACCACGGCGTTGAGCCGGTGGCGGTTGTCCAGCATGTCTTCCGGCGTCTCGAAGAGCCGCGGGTCGAGCAGGCGCACCAGCATCCAGAAGCGGAAGTGGTCCCCCTGGTGCGGCGTGGCGGAGAGCAGCAGCAGGTCGCGGCCGTGCTCGCGGAGCGCCTCGGCGAGCTTGAAGTTCTGCGTCTTGGTCACGCGGCTGCCGGTGCGGTAGGCGGTCAGGTGGTGGGCCTCGTCGAAGACGATCAGATCCCAGAGCGGGGCGTCCTGGAGCCGCTTGACGCGGGCCGGTCGCTTGAGCGTGTCGATACTCGCGATCAGGCGGTTGTGCTTGGCGAAGGCGTTGCTCTTGCGGTCGGTGACGTCGCCGTCGCTGCCGAAGACCTCGAAGTCCAGGCCGAACGTGTCGTTCAGCTCGCGCCGCCAGTTCTCCACTAGGCCGGCAGGGACGACCATGAGGGCGCGCCGGAGTTCCCCCCGCGAGGCCAGCTCGCGCAGGATCAGCGCGGTCTCCACGGTCTTGCCCAAGCCGACGGAATCGGCCACGAGGAAGCGGCGCGGCGAGGCGCGGGCGACGCGGTAGGTCAGGACGATCTGGTGTGGCAACAGGTCCACACGGGCCGACGTCAGGCCGGCGGCGTGATCCACCAGGGGGAGTTCCTCCGCCTCCAGGGCCAGCCAGAGGCGGGCGACGTTCTCCGGCGTGGCGGGCAGGGGGTTGGCGACGACCTGCTCCTCCCAGGAGAGAGTCGGCGCCAGGTCGGCAACCGGCACCTGGCGCTCGCCGACGCTCTGAAAGAAGACGCGGGCGTAGCCACCGGCCGCGGGGCCGAGGAACACGCCGGTGCCCTGCTCTGGGTGCGTGACCGTCTGCCCGACGGCCAGCTGCTCAGGAAAGTCGCTGGACATAATAGCCGCCCACCTCTCCGGTCTTCGGGACGGGTAACTGGTACGCGCCCGGGCCGGTGGCGGCGCCGTCCCAGACGGCCCAGCTCAACTTGATGCGCTCGGCCCAGTCGTCGGCACGGCCGAAATACACGACTTCATCGACCTCGTGCAGCGCAAAGAGGCGGCCGGGGCCGTCCATGCCGAAGACCAGGCCAGTCGAGGGCCACTGCCGGCAGAACCCGCGGCAGGCCGGCAGGACGTTGCGGCGCAGCCAGGCGTGGGCGACCTCGGGCTCGGCCAGCACTTCCAGCACCGTCTGCAGCCCGCCCACCAGGACGGTCGGGCGATCGTCGGGCGGGTCTTCGGGGAAGCCGTGGCGCTCCCACTCCAGCAGGGTGCGCAGCGGCACGGCGTCGGCGGCGGTGATCAGGTCGCCAAGCAGTTCCGGCGACCAGACGAGGCTACAGCCGGAGCGCTGCCAACTCGATGATGTCATGTCATGCACGGGAACCGAACTCTGTAGCGTCCGAGCCTGAAGCGTAAGCGAAGGACGACAGACCGCCCTTCGCTTACGCTTCAGGCTCGGACAGGGACGGGGATGGCACGTTTCGGCCGTCGTGGACGGCCATTGGCTCACCTTGGCCGTTCAGGGTGTAGTCTACCGCAGCGGCCACTTGGTCCTCCTTCCACAAGTAGCGCGTGCTGCCGTGCTGTGTCCAGCGCTTGCAGTCTGTCGGCTCCTGCAACCGCTCCTTGAGTCGCCGGCTGGCGTACGCTTTGAAGTCGGACATCACCTTCTCAGGCTTGGCGGCCGCAGTGACGACGGCGTGGACGTGGGTACTGCGGACGTGACAGGCCCACACCGACCACCGCCGGTGGCGAGCAACTTCGAGGATCGTTTGCAAGACAATCGTTCGCCGTTCTGCGTCGAGGAGGTAAGGTGGTTCGCGGAGGTTGGCACGTTCCGCCTGCTCTCGGTCCCCGTCGGGAGGCAGCAACGGTGTGCCGGGCTGGTTGTGTTGCCGGTCCACGGAACCGATGTCGCGGCCGTGCAACCAGACGCCATACACGGTGAACGTGATGAAGTACGCCAGGGGTGTCGAGGCCATCCGAAGTCTCCATGTTCGCCGCCGTCTGAGCCTGAAGCGTAAGCGAAGGGCGGTCTGCTGTCCTTCGCTTATGCCTCTCGGATTGGTAAGGACAGTCCTTCGCTTACGCTTCAGGCTCGGAGTGGCTATCTATCCTTTATCCGATATCATCATCCAGGTCGTCGAACAAGGTCCGTTGAGCCGCCGAGCGCTCCGCCTTGCGCCGCTCGATGTGCCGGCGGTACAGCGCCTGAGCCGTCGCGGCAGCCTGGCGCACCTCCGATTCGGGGGCGGTGCGCGCGTACCAGTCCAGCACTGCCTCGACGCTGCGGCGGGGCTCCCACGTCCCGCGGCTCAGTTCCTCCTCGATGTTCACAGTGCTCTCCGGCAGGGCAGCGCCGATGAGGAAATGGGCCTGGTCGATCTCGGTCTTCATCTCCTTGCGCGGCCGCTGGCGGGCGCGCTCGAAGCGCTCGGCGATGGGGACGCAGGAGACGGTGCGGTTCTCTTCGCGGACCCAGCCGAAGTCCTGCAACTTGCGCGGGACAATGCTCGTGCCGCGCAGCAGCTTGCTGACGTCGTCGCGCGAGCGGGCGGTCTTGCCCTGGAAGAGGCGCAGGAACTGGTAGGCGATCGGCTGCACGATGCTCGGCGGCCGCGAACCGGGGTTGCTCGGATCCTCATCGAGGAGCTGATTGATGCCCAGCAGGGCGTCGCGAACCGACAGAGACGAGTCTTCTGCGGTGTAGACCTTCCCGTAATGGCGGCTGTAGAACTCCAGGGCCTTGCCGCGGAGGATGACACGCACGTCGGCGTCGGACAGGTCGCGGGCGCGGTAGGACTGCAGCAGCGGCCGCGGGCGCACGACATGGTTCGTAATCAGCCGGCACGGCGGTAAGGGCGCTGGCCCGTGGCCGCCGCCTGCCGGCGCTGCCAGAACGCCTCCAGCGGCTGGTCCTCGCTCAGGTGGTCCGCCCGCACCTGCAGGATCGCCTC
>JBBRPS010000658.1:0-5935 GCA_038227745.1 Gemmatales bacterium
CGGCGGACAGGTCACGGCCGTCGAGCAGGCCGCCGCCCCACCCGAACCCACGTCCTTTGCCGCCTTCAAGAAGAAATATCTCGACACCCAGAGCATCGGGGCGATGGAGGACAACTCGCTCGGCACCGTGCGCATGCACCTGACCCACTTCGAGCGGACGCTCGGCGAGAAGTTCCCGTTCCAGCGGCTCACCCTCGCCGACCTGCAACGGCACGTCACCGAGCGGGCGAAGAAGAAGTACCGCGGCAAACTTCTCTCGCCCGTCACGCTGAAGAAGGAAGTCTCTTCCCTGCGCGCGGCGTGGAACTGGGCGGCCCACACGGGGCTCGTGCAGGGCGCCTTCCCGTCGAAGGGCCTCGTCTACCCGAAGGCCGACGAGAAGCCGCCGTTCATGACCCGCGCGGAGATCGAGCAGAAGCTGCACGACGGCATCACCGCGAAGGAGAAGGCCGAACTCTGGGACTGCCTCTACCTCACCCGCCCGGAGCTGGACGAGTTGCTGGCCTTCGTCCGGGGGCACGCCGCCCACGCCTGGGTCTACCCGCTGTTCTGCCTGGTCGCCCATACGGGGTGCCGCCGGTCGGAGGCGCTGCGCGTGCTCGTGACCGACGTCGACTTCGCAGGCGGCACCGTGCTGCTCCGTGAGAAGAAGCGGTCACGCAAGCAGCGGACGACGCGTCGTGTGCCGCTGACGCCCTTCCTGGCCGGGGTTTTGAAGGACTGGCTCGCCGTCCACCCTGGCGGCCCCGCGCTCTTCTGCCACGCGAGCGAGGTATTCCGCAGCAAGAAGCGGAGCCGCACGACCGGGCACCAGAGTGAGAAGGTACGGCCGTCGTCGCTGAAGGGGAGGATGGCGACCGTGCGGAAGAGGGAGAAGCCGCCGGCCGGCGCGCTGACGAAGGACGAGGTGCATGACCATTTCAAGCGGACGCTAGCCGGGGGCAAGTGGGAGGTGCTGCGGGGGTATCACCTGCTCCGGCACTCCTTCATCTCGGTCTGCGCCAGCCGGGGCGTGGACCAGCGGCTGATCGATGAGTGGGTCGGGCACCAGACCGAGGAGCAGCGGAGACGCTACCGCCACCTGCTGCCCTCGACGCAAAAGCAGGCCATCACCTCAGCCTTTGACGGGGAGTAGGCCCTCGCGCTGGATGCGCAGCAGCTCGGGGTGGGAGATCACCCACCCCTGATACTTCCCACGCCCGCTGCCCTTCTTCTCGGCGCCGACGCGGCCGCGGCGACACCATTCGCGGACGGTGAACTCGGCCTTGCCGAGGACTTGCGCTACTTCATCGGTCGAGTACCAGTCCTTGACCGTCCTCTGGTGGAGGAGCAAATCGCGGATCTCCAGGATCGTAGTCGTGAGGGCGTCGTCGTTACGCGGGCCGTTCGACCCGGTTGTGGCCTCTGCCGCCGGTAGTGCCGGTGGCTCAGGGCATGTCGGCGTCGGGAACGTCCCGTCAGGAGGGGGTAGCAGGGCAGTGGCGCCCATCGCGCGAAGGAGCCGGCGAGCTTCGCGCACCCACTCACGGACGACCTCGATGCCGCCGCTCAGCCCGACGCGGTCGGATTCGAGCTGCTCGGCGAACCGGGCGCAAGCGCGTGCCCACTCACGGAGGTACTCCGCCGCCAGGCCGTCGCGGATGTCGGCGGCGCAGTCGATGTGCCGGCGGTGGAGCGATTCGTACGGCGCCCACGCCTGGTCGAGCTCCTGCGGACCTACCAGAAAGGTCGCGATCAAATCTTCGAGTTCCGCGTCGCTCAGCAGCAGCGGCGGGGGTTCAACGTCGTCCCCGAGGGCCTTCAGGTAGGCGAGCGTCCGCGGGTCAAGCTGCTCCTCGACGTACGCAGCGAAGGCCGGATCGCGCAGGTGGGCGCGCACGTTGTCCAGCACATACTCGGTCAGCGACAAATCGAACGCATGCAACCGCTCTCCGATCATATTAAGCTGCCTCCTCGGGGTTGGGAGTCGGGCATCAGCCTGTCTTGGCGTTCTTCGATTCGGTCGGGTTATTCTACGCCAGCGACGGTAACGTCGTTGTCGTCGCCGGCGCCCGCGCAGAGCTTGCGCCAGCGGGCCTAGACCTTCAGCCCCTCCATGCCACCGCGCCCGGATCCGGCTTGGCGGTCCGGCCTCACGCCCGCCGAGTCGTAGGACGCGGGCCAGCACCGCCTCGACCACCGGCGCGTGGCCACGTCCAGGGCAATCCGGCCTACATTCTGCCCCAAGCGAACCGGGGCGTCGTAGCTGGGGACGAACTGCCGCTGGGTCCAGGCCGAGTTCATGCCCGCCTCCCTGAGTCCGAAAGTCCGACCCTTTGGAGGTGGGTCGGGTAAGCGGCCCTGCTCCGCAACCTCCGGACGTGCTCAAAAAAAGTTGACCGGCAGCCGCCGCCCTGCTCGACGAAGGCGTGCGCCCTCTCCTCCATCGTGCGGTAGCGGGGATCGGCCAAGATCCTGCCGACCAGCAGCGCAGGGCCGTCCAGCTCCATCCGGCGCAGCAGATAAGCCTTCCAGTCTTCGCCGTCGGGCCGCGGGCCGGCATTCTTGCGCTCCCCGGCGAGGACGTACAACTCCCGGATGCTCGGCCTCGTCACCAAGTGCAGGTGTTCGCCGACGAAGTCGTAGACCTCTCGGTCCTCGAACCAGTCCTCGACGTAGCGGTGGACCTCCTCGGCCGGTGGGTCGAAGTAGACCTTGTGCGCCCGGTCTTCGAGGGCCTCGGCGTGGGCGCCCGGCGGCATCCAGGCGTTGGCGATGATGCCGACGTTGCAGCGCAGCCGGAAGGACGGCTCGACGCCGGCCCGCTCGGCGGCCTTGCTGTGCCAGGACAGGGTCTTCTCGCGCTGCGTCTCGCACAGTTGCTTCAGCAGCGAGATGCCCGCGCCGCCATCGTCGCCCTTGCGCTCCCACAGGCTCTGAGCGTCCTTACTGCGTACGACCTTTCTAAAGACACAGTCACCCACTCGCACCTGCCGGACCACAGCCAAACAGGTCGCTTGGACAGTGTCTTTAGAAAGGTCACACGCAGTAAGGACGACGGGGAGGAAGCTCCGGCGCCGCTCTTGGTACAGCATGCAGTACACCCCAAATGGCGTCGTCCGGCCCTCGATCCAGAACACCCGCTCGCCGACGGTGCGCCTCATCACCTCGCTCTTGGCGACCCCGGGCGGGCCGATGACCATGAGCAAGTTGAAGTGGCCCTCGGCGAACTTCCTGTCAAACCAGCGGAGGTCGTCGTAAGTGCGTATCACCTCGACCCCCCTGGGCATGGTTCGGGGCATCACCTCCCCCTTTCTCGTCGGACTTTCGGACTCGTTCCTTCACCGCGCCTTGCCGACCATGGCGAGCACGTGGCCATTTCTGTATTGGGCAATATAGTACAAAATAGAAATCAATCGAGAGGGTGGCCGCGAATGGGGCGAAAACGTCGCGATGACAAACAAGAGGCCGACCAACTCACGGAGCGCATGGTGCTCGTCGCCGAGCGGATCTGGCACGGAAACCAGGCGCGCATGGCCGACGAGTTGAACGTCAGCCCACCGGTGATCTCGCGCGTGCTGACCGGCCAGCAGCAGCCTACGGGCAAGCTACTCGCCGGGTTGCTCAGCCGCCGCCCGGAGTTGAACCTGCACTGGCTGCTGACCGGGCAGGGGGAACCGTTCCTCGATCCCAGCGTGCCCGTAGGCGGGGGAAGGTTCCGGCCCGTGGTGGACCACCTCCTACCTGGCCCGCCCGGGGAACACCCCGGACTGCTGTCCGGGCTCGGCTACCCCGTCGCCGAAGCGTTCCACTCCACGACCAGTTACTGGTATCGCGTGCCCACCGCCGCGCCCGTCGTGGGCAGCAGTGAGAAGGTCGCCGCGGACGACAAACTGTTGATAGAGTGTGGGGCGAAGTTCACCCGCCGGTTGGCTGCGGTCCTCGGCAAGCTGTGCGCGTTCCGCGTCGTGACAGGGCGACGCCAGCGCGTCGTGCTGGGCAAGGTCGGCGTCACCTCCGAGTCGTACATCGAGGCGTTCGAGCGGTTTCACGTGAAGCTCTTTGGGGAATCTGGGGAAGCGTGGCTGCTCGTCGCGGACAGCGCCGCCGACCTGGAGGAGGCGGGCCTGGGCGTCTCCGGCGTGTGCCTGGTCTTGGGCCAGGTGGCCGGCGTGTGCGTGAAGCTGGAGCGGCCGTTCGGACAGCATCAAGAAGAGGGCCGGCGAGGCGCCGCGCACCGTTGAGGGGTAGCTCCTGGCCAGACGGACAAAGCCCATGCCCGCCCTATTGAAATCAAAAACTGGTTTTTGGAATCGGTGGGTGATAGTCGGCTTGGTGGACCTAGAAAACCAGCCATCGAAGAAGGCAGAACGCTCACCGCGAACTTGGCCGAGACCCGCTACCACTCGACGCCCAGCTGGATCGCCGCAGACCCCGGCCATGCCGACACGGATCACGGCGTCTACCGGCGGGTACTCGCGGCGGACGTCATCGACGAACAGCCTGCACGCAGCAGTGGGGTCGGGAACACGGGCGGGCCGCCTCGTCCCGCGTGTCCGGGGGCCGTGCTCGATAAGGGGTTCAACAGCCCCGTCGGCCGCGGGCCTGGCGTCGACCATCCGGTGGCCGGCCTCTTTGGCGTCGCCTTACCTGCCCGACCTGCGTCGGCTCGATGCGAGCATCGAGCGCGGCGACAACGAGGGGGCGCGGCTCCTCGTCGCCCGTCCTCGGCGCTGTGATCCCGTGAGCGCGCCCCTCCCGCTTTGTAGACCATGGGCCGGAGAGCACTGGGCTCGCCGGCGCGACATCCAACGTAGAAAGAAGGAGGCACATCGTGACGAACGACAACATCCACCGACAGATGCGCGGGGCCTACAGGGAGGCGGAGCGCCGCGGAATCGTCAGCCCGGTCTTCGCGACCCTCCAAAGCGATTCCCCGCACGCGCGGAAGCTTTTCGCCGCGGTCCACGGGGCGCCCATGCCCGGAGGCCGCAGGCGGTCCCGCTACGACCTGGGCGTGGTGGAAGCCTGGGAGATGTCCGAGGCGGTTCGTTGGCTGCGCACGCACTGTGGCATCGGGGGAGCGGCCGTGGCCAACCTGCTCGAAGCAACCCACCCCCGTCCGGACCACTGGGCGCTGCTGATCTGCCGGGGGGACCTCGGCATCGCAGGCTTCGACCGCGCCGGGGTGGTGCTCCAGAGTTGCACCTATTACGATGAGATCCCGTGTTCCCTCCCCGACGCCTTCGCCGTTCGGGAGGACGGCCTGACCCTGATTCCGCTAGAAAACGTCGGCCCGGGGTCCTCCGTGACGGTCTGTGGCAGGGACGTGGACGAGGCGGTGACGGCAGCGTCCCTGGCACGTGCCGTCCACCGCCGCGCGCTGCCCCCCGCGGGTGACGGGGAAGGCCAGACCGACCTCCCCGTCGATGATGCCCTCCTCGCCCTGATACTTCTGAGACTCTACGGCGATCAGCCGCGCCCGGTGGCCGAGACCGTGCGCGCCTTGCGCAAGACCAGGAACAGGGAGGACCGCTGGTTGTTGACGGTGCTCCGGGCCAACCCGGAGTTGCGCCCGCTGGCAAACCAGGTGGACGACGAACTTACGGGGCCGCCTGCCTCCAGGTGAGCAAGCATGCTGAGGCTCTTGACGCCGTCGATGAAGGCGTCGCGGCCTGGCTGGCGACGTGCCCTGCGATGCCGCGACGGCCCTGCGCCGGCGGCAACGGCCGCCGTCCCGGGTACTCCCCGACGACCGTGTCCTTGTTCTCTTGCCGGCCGGCAACGGAGCGACTTCCGGGCGGTTCACGCCGACCGTCAGGGATCGGCACGTCCGCTGCCCTTCATCCTCTGAAAGAACATCCGTCCGACGACTGACATCGACAGCTTGATCGAGCAGCTGAAGAGTCATCCAGGGAGGTCGGCAACGTCCGCTCTCCAGAAAGCGGCCACCACG
>JBBRPS010000659.1:0-5923 GCA_038227745.1 Gemmatales bacterium
ACAGAATCCCCTTTAAGACCGCTCGCGGCCAGAGCGGTCACAGCGTCTTCAAATACTCGATGACCGCCCGGCGCTGCTCCTCGGTCAGGTCGTCGCCGAACGTATGGCCGCCGTTGCCGCGGCCCGGCTGCGTCGTGTCGTACACCTTCCGCCGCTCGAGCGGCGGCAACTTCGGGTCGGCGCCGCGCTCCAGCACCTGCACCTTCCAACCCAGGTGTACCGCGTCGTAATCCTCCTTGCCGGTGCGGAACGAGCGCGTGTAGATCTTCGGCCGCGCCTTCGAGTTCAGCACGCCGTGGACGGTCGGCACCGAGCCGTTGTGGAAGTATGGGGCCGTGGCCCACACGCCGTCCAGCGGCGGCGCCTGGTAGCCTCGCGAGCCCGTCACCGGGTAGCCCTCCTTGCCGTCCGCCCGCTTCTCCTTCGCGAACCAACTCTTGTTGTAATACTCGCCCCACTCGGGCGCGAAGCCGTCGTAGCGCGTCCGGTCCGTGCCGATCTCGTCGATCGGCACGACCTTGTTCGGGTAGGTCCACTTCGCGCCGTAGGTGCCGTGACAGCTCGCGCAAGTGCGGTTGAACAGCTTCTCGCCCTTCTTCGCCAGGTCGCGGTCGATCGGGAAGGGGTACTTGGGCGGCCGGAGGGTGTGGAGGTACGCCTGGATGTCGGCGAAGGTCGGCTCCTCCTTGTCGAAGGTCGCCAGGGAGTTGGTCGGCACGAGCATGAACTGCATGATGGAGCGGACCGAGCGGGCGTGGCTGGTGCCGGTGTGGTACATGGTCTTCTTCTTGCGAAGGTGCCACCAGGCGGGCACGTCCTCGCACAGGTTGTCGCGCAGGGCGATGTCGAGCGGCGGGATGCGCAGTTTGAGGTCGGCGTGGCGGAATGACAGAAGGAAGACGGCGAAGTTGCCGGCCTCGGAGGTGCCGCGGACGTTGGTGAACTTGATCGGCGTCTTGCCCTTGCCGCCGCTGACCTTGCCCAGGTCCTCGAACAGGGCCTCGATGTCGAGCGACGTGTTGCCCAGGCCGACGTGGCTCTGGCCGAGGATGGAGCCGCCGTGGCAGAGCAGGCAGTCGCTGGTGAGACCGCGGCCGACCAGCATGCCCGGCGCCTCGCGCAGGCCCATTGGATATTTGCCGTTGTCGTACGGAGCAGGGTGCAAGCCGTAGCGCTCCCTGAACGCCTTCGCGTAGTCCTGCGGCGCTTCCTTGACGTCCGGTCCCCAGTTTTTCCAGGCGTTTTCGTAGGAAGTGAGCGACCAGAGGGCGTGGGTGAAGGGGCGCGTGAGCAGGGCAGTGCGGCCGCGCTCGACAGGCCCTGGGCCGTCCGCCAGCGCCAGCGGGCCCAGCAGGGCGAAACCGACGGCGGCGGCGATCAGGCAACCACGGATCATCGCGAAACCTCCTCCAGGGGGACAGACGTTGCTTACACGTCCTATTGTATCATCCCACGCCGGGAAAACTTCGCCCGGAGGGGCGCGTCGGACCAGGAGTTGCGCGACGGGGTGATCGGAGACTGGCGCGCAGGGAAACGGCAACGCCCCGGTTTTCCGGGGCGTTGTCTCCCATCAGGGCATGTGACAGTCAGGGACTCCGCCGGAGCGGGTTCAGCGGCTGTGGGCGTGCTCGGGGGTTTCGGTCACACGGACGAAGGAGCGGCGGAGAAGGCCGACGACCGTCCAGCCGCTGATCATGCCGAGCAGGTACGCCAGGCCGGCCATCTGCGCGACGGTCAGCGTGAAGGAGAAGTCGAAGAAGTGGACGGTCATCTCGGCGTTGTTCTGCATGGCGAAGGCGACGATCGCCACGCCGACGGCGACGAGAATCAGGAAGCAAATGACGCGCATGGGACAGCCTCGTTGTTCGGTCGGGTTGTAACCACACTCACTTCGCTTGTAATCATGCAAACGGAGTGCCGACGAAAAGGGCGGGCCTGGCATTGTGTGTTGGTCACGGGCTCTCCGACGTCGCGGGGCCTGTTCCGGGGACAGGACGCTTCATGAGCAGCACGACGGAGCTATAAACCTCTCCCGCGACATCGTGCAGCGCGTGCTCGATGTCCTCCGCCTTACCCAGCTTGCTCGTCCAGCGGCCGCCGGACAGTTGCCGCGCCGCGTGGGTCGGCTTCCCGAGTTCATCCGCAAAGAGGGCAAGCTTCTCAAAGCCCGGCTCCACTTCCTCGCCAGAGCAAACCGAGTAGCCGAGCGCGATGAAGACACCCTGGAAGGCGGACACCGTTCGCTCGCGGGGGTGTCCGGGAGGCCAATACTCTTCTTCAAGGTCGGGATCCGGCCACCACCAGTTCCGTGAATCACCCGCAGCCCAGGCGATGCAGTTGTAATCCTTGTCGCGTGGACTCGTGATCCGGTAACCGCCCGCCGCCAGTCCCGGGAAGAGATCTTCGAGTCTCATCATCGGTATCCGTTATCCTTGCCCCAGCGCACCCAGGCTTCCACCATCTGAGGCACGTTCCCCGCCGCCTCCTTCGGAATCGGCTGGGCGCCCGTGATCTGCCGCAGGGCGATGAACCAGTGCCGGTGCTGCTCTTGCAGGTCGCGCAACAGCAACGGGACCACGGCCTGACCCATGCCAATGATTTCCTGGTACGCCGGGTGTTTGCTGGCCTCCTCCATGGACGAGAGGTAGGCCGTCGCCTCGTCCCACGTCGCCGCCAGCCGGTGGAAGCGCTGCTCCAGCGTTTCCGCGGGCGGCGCGTCGGGCGTCTGCTTGAGAGGAATGGAAGCCATCGTATCCGTCTCCCTGCCTGTCACGGCGGTTCTCAGCGAATCCGTACCCGCTCCTGATTCTACTCGGATGCCGTCCCCGGTGTCAGGATGACGAGGAATGAACCCCGGTTCCTTGTTGTCTTCCCGCCTCCCTCTGACTCTATACCGTCGCCGTTGCAGAACCGCCTGTTTAGCCGCGAGTCTCGGGCGAGCGCTCGCCCGAGGCTCGCGGCTAAACAGGCGGAACTCGGCCGGCGACCGTATAATACCGACAACCTCGCCCGCCGCAGAGCGCGAGGAGCGACTTCGCCCGGCTACACATGGAGCACACCCATGCCCCTTCGCCGCCGTCGTCTCGTCGGTGCAATCCTCGCCCTCGCCGTCATGGCCCTCGCGGCCGCCGCCGTCCGCCAGAACGAGCCGCCGCGCCACGCCTTCCGTGTCGTCTTCGGCCTCAAGGACACCGAGCCCTCCGACTGGAGCGGCCAGGCATCCGTCCGCGACGGCGAACTGGCATCCCTCACCGGCTGGCGCTTCCAGCTCAAGACGGACGCCGTCAAGGGTAAGAACGCCTGGAAGTGCCGCACCCACGACGGCATCGCCCCCGAGAAGCGCTACCCCGTCGCGGCGGGCGACTTCACCCTCAAGGGCAAGATCGTCCTCGAACCCTGGCCCAACGGCATCCACCTGACCGTCCAGGGGGCGGCGCCGACCGTGACGCTCAAGCTGCCGAAGGGGGAGGTCAAGTTCGCCGCCGCCGACGTGCGCCTCGGCGAGCCGAAGACCTTCCTCGACGGCCAGGTCCGCGTCGAGCGCCTGCCGGACAGCAGCGTGCCGCGGCCCGCCGTCCCGTTCAAGGCCGCCGGCCCCGTGCAGGACGACTACCCCGCCTTCTGGGTGCGTTACAAGACCGGCAAGCAGTACCTCGCCTGGGTCGCGTACCACAAGGAGAAGGACCGCGTTCTCCTCGCCGAGCGCGACGGCCCCGACGGCAAGTGGTCCGACCCGATCGAGGTCGCCGGCCCCGGCCAGCACTTCAGCGTCGCCCTCGCCAGCACGCACGGCGACACCTTCTGGCTCGTCTGGGCCAGCCAGCGCAAGAGCAACTGGGACCTCTACGCCCGCCCCTACAAGGACGGCAAACTGGGCGACGAGGTGCGCCTGACCGATGACGCCGGCCCGGACCTGTGGCACCGTATGACGACCGACCGGCGCGGCCGGGCCTGGCTCGTCTGGCAGGGCTTCCGCAACGGCCGCTTGGCCGTCTTTGCCCGCTGCGCCGACGCCGACGGCTGGCACCCTGCGGTCCAGGTCAGCGACGGCAAGACCAACGCCTGGGATCCGACCGTCGCCGCCGACACCAAGGAGGATCGCGTCTGGGTCGGCTGGGACTCCTACGAAAAGGACACTTACAACATCCGCATTCGCGGCGTGTCGGGCGGCCCGAAGCCGGCGCTCGGCGCAGTGTTGCACCCCGAGGACTCACCACTGTTCGCGGCGCACGTCAGCCTGGCGTGCGACAAGGGCGGCCGGCTGTGGGCGGCGTGGGACGAGTCGGGGCCGCAGTGGGGCAAGGACACCGGCTTTCTCTACGGCGGCCAGTACCGCACCGACTCCACACGCCTCTACGCTTCGCGCGCCCTGCGGATCAAGTGCCTGGACGGCGGCAAGTGGCTGGAGCCGGCCGCAGACCTGTACGCGCTGCTGCCGGCCGACATGAAGGAGTACAACGAGTACCCGCAGCTCGAGGGCGACACCGAGGGGCGCATGTGGCTGGCGTTCCGGCACCGCACCTGCCGCCGGCCGCGTGACGACGGCTGGGCGGCGCAGGGGCGCTGGGACGTCTACGCGACGGCGTACCTCGGCGACCGCTGGCTGGCCCCCGTCGAACTGCCCGGCTCGGGCGGCCGCAACGACATGCGCATCAGCTCCCAGCACGACCCCAAGGGCAGCGTCTACTTCGCCCACGCCACCGACAACCGCCCCTGGCTGCTGCCGGGCATGCCGCCGCGCAACCACAACGTCGCCGTCAGTCGTTTCAGCGGCGCGCCGGCGGCGGGGGCGATGAAGCTGGCGGAGCGCAAGCGCGACTACCCGATCACGGCTCCGGTCCACCCGCGCGAGGCGGAACAGGTGGCACGCATCCGCAATTACAAGGTCGAGGCGGGCGGCAAGACGTACCGCATCTACCGCGGCGATCTGCACCGCCACACCGACATTTCCGGCGACGGCCCCGGCGATGGCTCGCTGATGGACCTGCACCGCTACGCCCTCGACGCCGCGGCGCTGGACTTCGTCCTGGTCGCCGACCACAACATGGGCAACGACAACGAATACTGCTGGTGGCGGACGCAGCAGGCCAACGACCTGTACACGGTGCCGGGGTCGTTCATCTCGATGTACGGCTACGAGCGGAGCGTGCAGTACCCCAACGGTCACCGCAACGTCATCTGGCCGGAGCGCGGACACCGCACACTGCCGCTGCCGGTCAAGCCGCTGCCGGCAACGCTCAAGGGCGACACGGCGAAGCTGTACGCCTACCTGCGGCGGACCGGCGGCATCTGCACGCTGCACACGTCGGCGACCCTCCAGGGCACCAACTGGGAGGACCCGCACGACCCGACGCTGGAGCCGTTCGTCGAATTGTTCCAGGGCTACCACACCTCCTACGAGGCGCCCGGGGCGCCCAAGGCCATCGATGCGAAGTCGGACATCATCCACGGCGGCTTCAAGGCGGACGGCTTCGTGTCGCTGGCGCTGAAGAAGGGCTACCGCCTGGGCTTCCAGGCGTCGAGCGACCACATCTCGACGCACGTCAGTTACTGCTGCGTCCTGGCCGAGGAGTTCAGCCGCAAGGGCCTGGTGGAGGCGATGCGGAAGCGGCACAGTTACGCCGCCACGGACAACATCGTGCTGGACGTGCGCCTGGGCGGCGCCTTGATGGGCGACGAGGTGCGCGCGGCGCAGCCGAAGCTCGACGTGGTGGTGCTGGGGACGAACATGCTGGAGAAGGTCGAAGTGTTTCGCGACGGCGAGGTGGTCCACACGGTGCGGCCGCAGGGGCCGTCCACGGAAGCGCGGTTCTCGTGGCAGGACCCGACGCCACGGCGCGGCGAGAAGGCGAGCTATTACTACGTGCGCGTGAGCCAGAAGGATGGGCAAATGGCATGGGGCTCGCCGATCTGGGTGACGGTG
>JBBRPS010000660.1:0-5910 GCA_038227745.1 Gemmatales bacterium
ATGTGGAGGCGGCGTGGCCGGAATACAACGAACGCTACGCCCACCCGTTTCAGTGGACATGGACTAATCCCCAGATGCGCCAGTGGTTCGCTCGACACGCTCCCTAATTCCTTGCAGAACTTCCGCAGCGGGACACTAGACCGGCGCAGACGCAGGCCTTTTCGACCAGGGAATAAAGCACCCCGTAGGTATAATTTAACATCGCGTTGCAGCCATCCTTCGCGGGGTGGCGGCTGCGGCCCTCGAAGCGGTACGCCTCCGGCATTAACCGCCCCAGGCAGGCGAAGTACCCCCGCCCCGCCGCTCCCTCCAGGCCCATCACCGTCGCCCGCCGCTCGTCCACGGTGCCCACCAGCGCCCGCAGTTGCTCCAGGCAGTCCCGGATGGCGGCGCAGGCCGAACGGAACTCGGCCTCCGTCCCGGGCCGGCGTGCGGCCAGCTCCTCGAGGAACTCCAGCTGGTGCCGCAGCTTGGCCTCGACCCAGCCGCGTACCAGCTCCATCCCCTCGGGGCCCTCGGCGACCTCCAGTTGACGCCGGCGAATCGCGGCCGTGCTGCCCATGCGGTGCTGCCAGACCCGGCCGTAAGGATCGCCGTGGCGGTCCAGGAAGACGATGTCGATGTTGTGCTCGACCGCGAGCTGAAGGACATCGCTGGAGAGGGAGACGCCGGTGGCGATCAGGATGCTCTGGACCTTGTGGGCCGAGACGTTCAGCTCACGGTCCCCGGCGCGGACGAGGAAGCGGTCGCCCTGCTTGCGCAGACAGGCTCCGAACGTGTTGACGACAAGTTGCATGATGACCTCCCGCGACCGCTTCGAGGTGTCGGGACGCTCTTCCCCTGAGATGGGGTGGGAATAAAAACCCATAACAACCCTACCAATATGGCAGTATTGCGAGATTCGTTACGGAACGGCATGTCAGTAGGAGAAAAAACACTCGAAGGAGAGCAGAATCTTGCGCGGGGGTCCACAAACCATGCCGCACGTGTGCGGCATGCGCGCCCATCGCCCCCACCATATTTGGCCGCGCGACTGGTCGTACGGAAGTCCTTGCCGGCCCTTCCTGCTTGCGACTTCGGGAAAGAATTCGCCTTTTCATGATCCCTGCGGCAATTCTTTCCCGCTTTGCAGACGGACGGGCGAGAGTGAGGGTCAACACGGGGTTGACCGGCTCCGCGCCCGGCAGACGCAGCCCGAAGCTGCGACGAGAGGGAAACGACCATGAAGCCAGAGAAGATCGTGAGGTTGACGAGGTACCTGAAGCGAAGAGGACCTGTTTACCCGTTCGACGACCTGCCCGATCTGGACAAGGCCATCATTATGGATCGGTACGAGCCGATTGACGTTGACCTGCGCAAGGTCGTCAACGCTGCCAAGACGCGGCCCTCGTGGGCGGACGCCTGGCAGCACAGCACACGCGATCGTCGCTTGACCGATCCCGTGGATGCGCAGGCCAGCCCCGAGGAGCGGTTGGCCGTCTTCCAGATGATCAAGGCGTCCGGCGACCTGCCGGAAGCCGCCGGGTTTTATCTCGTCGCCGACCAGGCAGATTTCCTGACCGATTGCGACCTGGCAGACAAGAAGGCAGAAGACGACCGGCGCATCGAGGAGTCCTTGGGCGAGTATGCGCAGCTGTACGAAAGTCGGGCCTGGGAGGAGGCGTGTGCCTTGTGCAAGAAGAAGCCTGCGGAGTGGGACCGGCTTTACCTCGGCCTGCTGCTGAAGAGGGGTGAGGAGGAGATGGCCAAGCTCTACATTCTGGACCGCGAGCGGTTCTGGGAGCTGTTCAAGGAAGGCGACCGGTTCTTCTATCCGAAAGCCCGGCCGGTGTGAAGGGTTTGAGTGCCGGACCTGACTCCACGGCCGCGCCGTTCCGCGGAGGAGTCCGCCGGATCTGGCTCCAACCCCGAGAGGCCCGACAGCAGTTGTCGGGCCTCTCGTTGCTGGCCGCCACACGCTGCGCCCGCCCGCGCCGTGCGGCATGCTCGGGCACTACCCCGGGAATAGAAACTAAAAACCAGTTTTTGAAATATCGACTGGGGCCGCCTCGGGCTCGGGCGCCCGGTGGGATGGGTTCTGCTTGCGGCCGTCGCCTGCTTGCCGACAGCGCTGGACGCGAGCGGCGGCAACTTCCCCACGCTCGCCAGGAAAACCACCCGCAGCTCGTGCCGCAGGCGTCCGACGTCGCCCCCGCCATGCCCCCGTGCGGAGCCCCTGTCGGAAGCATCTCTTCACCCGCGTCCCGCGGCACGCCGGCAGTCTTCGCACTCAGCTGGGCCAAGTGGCCGCCGATGCCGCACGCATGCGGCATATCGCGGGAGCGCGACAGACAAGAACGGGTGTGGGTGCCTGGGCGGAAAAAGATGGAATACGTCGCCGCCGCGTGCTACGGTCGTCGTCGGCAGGGCTCACCCGTGCCAGCCTGCAAATCTTGCCCGGAGGTGCCGCCGATGGCCCGCGATGATCACGCCGATGAGGCGCTGCGACCCTTGCTCGAACGCCTCGCGGCCGGCGACGAGTCCGCCGCGGATCTGCTGATCGAGCACTCGGTGACGCGGATGCACCGCCTCGCCCACATCATCATGAAGGTGAAGTTCCCGCACGTCCGCCGCTGGTACGAGACCGACGACGTCTTCCAGAACGCCGCCCTGAGGCTTCGCCGTGCCCTGAAGACAGTCAAACCTGCCACCCCCGCGACTTCATGAACCTGGCTGGCGTGCAGATCCGCCGCGAATTGACTGACCTGGCCCGGCACGAGTTCGGGCCGGAAGGCCCCGGGAAGAAGCACGCCAGCGGCCAAGTCGGCCCGGGGCCGGACACGCCCAAGAACCTACGCAAGGGCGAAGACATGGCCCTGGGGATCGGGCCGGCGACGGAGGCCCAGTGGCGCGACTTCCTCCAGTACGTCCAGGAAGCCTTGCCGGCGGAGGAGCGCGAGGTCTTCGACCTGGTCTACGTTCAGGATCTCTCCCAGGAGGAGGCTGCCCGGCTCCTGGGCGTCTCGGTCCCGACGATCAAGCGGCGGTGGCGGTCCGCTCGCCTGCTGCTGCACAAGGCGATCCACGCCGAGCGGCCTGGGCAGTGAGCGGGCAACCTCAACGCAGCACGCCCACGCCGTGTCGCAGTTTCTCCGGGCAAATCAGTCCAGGCACAGGACCACCCGGCAGCCGACGTCGTCGAACCGCATGGCAGGCGCGCCCCGCGAACGGTAGGCGGCGCGGCACCTGTTCGGGTAGCTGTACCAGGAGCCTCCGCGCTGCACGCGGACGTCAGTAGCCCTCTCCGTTACACCAATAGCATCTATTACGGCGTCCTCGGGGTAGGGCTGGTAGACGTCCTCGCACCACTGGTACAGGTTGCCGTGCATGTCATACAGGCCCCACGGGTTGGCCCTGAAGGAGTCCACCGGCGTCGTCGATTTCCGGTGCGCCCCATTCTTGCTGTCCTTGCCGTAGGTGAAGTTGCCGTCGTAGTTGGCCTGGTCGGCTGTGATCGAGTCCCCCCACCAGAACGCCGTCCTCGTTCCCGCCCGGCAGGCGTACTCCCATTGCGCCTCGGTCGGCAGTTTGTACGTCCGCCCCTCCCGCGCCCCCAGTTTGCGGTAGAACCCCTGACAATCCTCCCACGTCACGCTGTCCACGGGCAGCCGTTTCTGCTCGTTGCGGTTCCAGCCCACGAACTTGCTGAGGTTGGCGTCTTTGCCCATGACCCGCTCCCATTGCGCCTGGTTCACAAGATGGACCCCCATGTGGAAGCCCTTGGTCAGCGTGACCTTATGGGGCGTCTCCTCGTCTGACCGCTGATATTCCGCCGGCACCCCGGTAGGCGTTTTCCCGTCAGGGCTGCCCATGAGGAAGCTGCCCGGCTCGACCCAGGCGAACTGCATGCCGAGAGAGTTCGTAAACGGACGGCCCTGCTGCGGCCCCACCTCAGACTTCGGATCGTCCTTGTCTATCTTGCCCTCGTCCTTCCCGCCCCTGTCGCCGGAGGGGCTGCCCTTGACCGTCGCTTGCCTGTCTAAACTTGCACGACCGTCCTCGGCCGGGTCACCCCTCCCCCCCGGCTGCCCGAAGGACTGCCACAGATGCAGTGCCAACGGCACGGCGACAAGGAGCGTGACGGCAGCCGTCCCCGCCTGCCACAGGGACCGTCGCCGCGGCGGTGCCGCAGGCCGCGCACGCGGGACTGCCACCGGCTGCGTCTCCCCACCGGCCAGGGCCTCCACGAACGCCGCACAACTTGGCCAGCGCTCCTGCGGCTTCTTCGCCAGGGCGCGGGCGACGACGGGCCGCTCTTCAGCGGGGAGCATGGTCAGGTCGGGCACCCGGTGCAGGTGCCCCGCCATCAAGGCGGGGGCGTTGCCCGTGAACGGCAGCCGCCCACCTCGCAGCTGGCAGTAGGTGACGGCGAGGCAATACTGGTCGGAGTGCCGGGACGTCCGGCCGTGGAAGAACTCCGGGGCCGCGTAGGCGGCCGTCATGCTGCCGGTGTGGCTGGCCTGGCTGTGCTCCAGGCAGCGGGCCAGGCCGAAGTCGCCGACCTTGACGCAGCCGCCCAGAAGCAACAGGTTATGGGGCTTGACGTCGCGGTGCTGGATGCCCACGCCACCGCCGCCGGGGCTCTGCCGGGGTTCGTTGAGGTAGTCGAGGCCCTGCGCCGCCTCGGCCATGTAGCCGAGCAATTCCGGCCCGGGGATGCCGGGGTGGCCTTGCCTCACCGCCTCCAGGAAACGGGCCATAAGGGTGCGGTCGGCCAGTTCCATGGCGATGATAAGGTGGCCCTCGTGCTGCCAGTACCCGACGGTGGCCAGCAGATGGGGGTGCCGGACCTTTTTCAGGATCTCCAGGGCACGCAATTCGGCCCTGGCCTTCTGAGGTTCCAAGGAGACGAACTTGAGGGCGACGGGCATGCCGCCGGGGGCGGTGGCTCGCCAGACCTCGCCGAAGCCGCCTCGCCCCAGCCGCTTCTCCAGGCGGTAGCCCGGGACGGGCTCGGCACCCGGGGTCAAGTTCACGCGGGCGGCGGAGGGGCTGGTGTCCTGCGGACCGCCTGGGCAGGTCGAGTGCCCGGGGCCGGTTGCCCCCTTGAGTCGCGCGGCCATCGACTGCAGCGCGTTGGCCTGCGACCGGAACGCCTCGATCACCGCGGGGGGCGAACCCCGGCAGTGTTGCTCGATGAACTGATCCAGTGGGACTTCTCGGCCCTGCGCGCGGGCCTGTTCCCACTGATCGAACCAGGTGTCAACGAGCGAATGGTCAGGCATGGCAGTCTCGTCCGTAGGTGAGAGCCTGAGAAATAATCCCCCCGGTCCGCTTCCGCCCCCTGGTTCTCGGCTCGTCTCCACGCGGGTCAGGGGGATTATTTCTGAGGCTCTGAGATGTCGGTCTGTGATGCGTGCGCTGTACTTAAAGGTATCCGACGCAAACGGTCCTCTCCAGCATAATCGGGAAAGAAGAATCCTCCCCGCACACGCACCGCCCGGCCAACCCCTAGAAAACTGTCTCCTGCGGCCCATCCTCGGCACCGCCTGCATCGGCCCCGCCGTGGTCGATCCCCCTGCATTGCACCGCCCACGGCTCAAGGGATAAGCGACTAAATAAGTCCTCTTATTGTGGCATATTCCTTGTGGCGAATCGCTTACCACCGCGGACCGGGGTTCGGCGGTTCGCCTCCGTTCCGCTACCCCGAAAAGGAGCAGGTGTCCCATGTCGCAGACCGCCGTTTCCCCGTCTTCTAACGTCGCCACCCGGGCGACCCCGACGTCCTTCGCCGAACTGGAACAGCAGATCGCCCGGAGCAAGCCGTTCGCCTGGTGCCTGATCGCCGGCCTCCCGGGCCTCGGCTTGCTCGCGTCGCTGTCCGCCGGCCTGCCGCTGTTCGCCGCGCTCATGGCCGGGTGCTTCCTGCTG
>JBBRPS010000661.1:0-5887 GCA_038227745.1 Gemmatales bacterium
AGATTTCCGCCGCGGGGTACTAGCCACTCGCCACTGCCTCTTTATTCGACGGTCCACACGTCGTCACTGGTGAACAGGTCTTCCAGTTTCCCGCGGCCCTTGCTGCGCTGCACGTCCTCGAGTTGCTTGGTGAGCAGGTCCTCGTAGGTCGGGTGCTCGACGCAGCGGAAGATGCCGACGCACTCCGGGAAGCGTGGGTAGACCATCCGGCTCAGCAGGTACGCCAGGCTCGGCTCCTCGGCGCGCTCGTCGTGGATGAGCAGGTCGTCCGCCGTGATGCCGTTGCCCAGCGCCACCACCTCGGGGTTCAGGCCGTGCAGGCGGATGCCCTTGGTGCGGTCCTTGCCGAAGGTCAGCGGCTTACCGTGCTCCAGGTAGAGCGTGTTGTCGGCCTTGATGCTCTTGTCGGTGGCGTACTCGAAGACGCCATCGTTGAAGATCTTGCAGTTCTGGTAGATCTCGATGAACGCGGTGCCCTTGTGGGCGCTGGCGCGCTTCAGCACCTCGGTCAGGTGGTTGATGTCCACGTCGATGGTGCGGGCGACGAAGGTCGCCTCGGCGCCGATGGCGACCGACAGCGGCCGCAGCGGGTTGTCGATCGAGCCGAGCGGGCTCGACTTGGTCCGCGTGCCGATCCGCGACGTCGGCGAGTACTGGCCCTTGGTGAGGCCATAGATCTCGTTGTTGAACAGGACGATCTTGAGGTCCACGTTGCGGCGGATGGCGTGGATCAGGTGGTTGCCGCCGATCGACAGGCCGTCGCCGTCGCCGGTGATGACCCAGACGTGCAGGTCCGGGCGGGCGACCTTCAGGCCGGTCGCCAGGGTGGGGGCGCGGCCGTGGATGCTGTGGAAGCCATAGGTGTTCATGTAGTACGGGAAGCGGCTGGAGCAGCCGATGCCCGAGATGAACACCATCTTCTCGCGCGCGATCCCGAGGGTGGCGAGGGCCTTCTTCATCTGCGCGAGGATCGAGTAATCCCCGCACCCGGGACACCAGCGCACTTCCTGGTCACTTGCCAAGTCTTTCGCACTCAGCACAGGCAGCGGACTCATCGGGGAAGTCATTGACATAGTGGTTTCTCTGCTCATTGAAAGATAGCCTGTGGGTCGGAGGCCGTGGATAAGCCGCGCACATCCTGTTCGCTGGCGAGATCCTTTGCGGTCCTTCCTTCCTTCAATGGGGCCACAGCCCTCCGACCCCAGGCAAGCCCTACGGGAATCCCCACTTGGTTGTTGGGGCCCCAGCGACAACATTGGCGGTCCCGCAGCCTACACCTTGACGGTCGCGGAAGCCCCTCTCTTCTCGGCGAGCACCTGGGCGATCTTCTCCTCAATTTCACTGACGAGGAACGGGCGGCCCTGGGTCTTGTTCAGGCCGATCACGTCCACCAGGAAGTAGGCCCGCAGCAGCATGCGGAGCTGGCCCGCGTTCAACTCGGGCGCCAGCACCTTCTTGTACCGCCGCAGCACCTCCTCGGTGTTCTTCGGCATCGGGTTGAGGTAGCGCAGGTGCGCCGTCGCCACCTTGTGGCCCTTGTGCTGCGCCCGCTCGCCGGCCGACAGGATCGCCCCGTACGTGCCGCCCCAGCCGATCACCAGCAGGTCGCCCTCCTCCGGCCCGTTGACCGTCAGCAGCGGGATCTCGTTGGCGATATTGGCGATCTTCTTCGCCCGAATACCGACCATGTGCTCGTGGTTGAGCGGGTCGTAGCTGACGTTGCCGGTCACGTCCTCCTTCTCCAACCCGCCGATGCGGTGCTCCAGGCCGGCGGTGCCCGGGATCGCCCATTGCCGCACCAGCCGGGCGTCGCGCTTGTACGGCAGGAACGCCTGCTGGCCATTGCCGTTGCCGTTCGGCTCCGTTGGGTGCTTCACGACGATCTGCGGCAGACTGTCGATCTTCGGGATCATCCACGGCTCGGCGCCGTTGGCCAGGTAGCCGTCGGACAGGAAGAAGACCGGCGTCATGAAGGTGACGGCCAGCCGCACCGCCTCGAAGATCATGTTGAAGCAGTCGGCGGGCGAGGCGGGCGCCACGATGCAGGCGGGGCACTCGCCGTTGCGGCCGAACATGGCCTGCAGCAGGTCCGCCTGCTCGGTCTTCGTCGGCAGGCCGGTGCTGGGGCCGCCGCGCTGCACGTCGATGATGATGACGGGCAACTCGGTCATCACCGCCAGGCCGATCGCCTCCGACTTCAGGCAGATGCCCGGGCCGCTGGTGGCCGTCACGCCCAGGGAGCCGCCGAACGAGGCCCCGATCGCCATGCCCATCGCCGCGATCTCGTCCTCCGCCTGGACCGTCCGCACTCCGAAGCGTTTCATGTCCGCCAGGTAGTGCAGGATGTCGCTGGCGGGCGTGATCGGGTAGGTGGCGTAGACGAGCGGGAGATTGGCGAGCTGTGTCGCGGTCACCAGGCCGATGGCCAGCGCCTCGTTGCCGGTGATCTTGCGGTAGCGGCCGGGCTTGGTCTGCGCCTTGGCGACGCGGTAGTGGACCGGCATCGTCTCGGTCGTCTCGCCGAAGTTGTAGCCGGCCTTGAGGGTGCGCGTGTTGGCCTCAAGGACCGCGGGGTTCTTGCCGAACTTGTCGCGGATCCAGCGGAGTGTCGGCTCCACGGGCCGCTCGTACAACCAGTAGACGAGGCCGAGGGCGAAGAAGTTCTTGCAGCGGTCGGCCTCGCGCGGGCTGAGCTTGACCTCGGCGACGGCCTCGCGGTTGAGCTTGTTGATCGGCACCTTGATGACGCGGTAGCCCTTGAGCGAGCCGTCCTCGAGGGGGTTGGTCTTGTAGCCGGCCTTGTGCAGGTCGCTGGCGCCGAAGGCGTCGGCGTTGACGATGAGGATGCCGCCGGACTGCAGGTCCTTGAGGTTGGTCTTGAGGGCGGCGGGGTTCATGGCGACGAGGGTGTTGAGCGAGTCGCCGGGCGTGTGGATGTCGCGGCTGCTGAAGTGAACCTGGAAGCCGGAGACGCCGGCCAGGGTGCCCGCGGGGGCGCGGATCTCCGCGGGGAAGTCGGGCAGCGTGCTGATGTCGTTGCCGAGCACCGCCGAGGCGTTGGTGAACTGGGTGCCGGCCAGCTGCATGCCGTCGCCGGAGTCCCCCGCGAAGCGAATCGTCACGGACTCCAGTTCTTCGACGCCGTTCGGGCTGGCGCCGACCTCCAGTTCCGGGTTGGACACGGTCATGAGGTCCTCGTGATCAGAAATCAGGGACCGCGGAGTTTCAAGCCCACGGGTGCCACCCGTGGGGGTTGCGGGCCCCTGGTGTTTACGCCCCTTCGCGTTCTTGACCCACCACTCCGGGATCGGGGTGCTGGTTGTAAACGGTCCCGGGGAAGTGTTCGGCGAGGTAATGCACGATCCTTTTGACGGAGAGCACGCCGACCGGCCGGCCCAGCTCGTCCACAACGGGGAGGTGGCGGTAGCCGCCCTCTTCCATGCGGCGGACGGCCAGGCCGATGGGGTCCTTGAGGCGGACGCCCACCGGGTTGGGGGTCATGAAGTCCGAAACGGGCCGGTCAAGGGAAGCACGGGCGGCGAGCACCTGGCGCATCAGGTCGCGTTCGGTGAAGATGCCGACCAGCGTTGGCCCGTTGCAGACCAGGAGACAACCGACCTCTTCCTGGCGCATCAGGGCGACCGCCTCGGCGACCGTCTGCGTCGCCTGTACCTGCCGGGGGGGTGTCGGCTGGAGGCGCGAGACGCTCTCGATCTTCAGGTTCCTCGGCAGGTCCATAACCGGTCTCGCCGTCTGGTGGGGTGGGAGCGGCGGGCGGGGGGTGGGGATGGTCTCTCGCGCCTCTCTCTCGCCTCTTCACCCAAGGGACCGCTGTTGATTAAGATAGCACTCGTGACCCGGAGTGGCCGAAAAAAACAGGGCGGGTGGATTCTTTTCCCCTGAGGGACGGGGCGGAAAGGCCAGCCGAGCTTGTGCGGCCCCTGCGTTCAGCCTATACCGTAATTGTCCGCAAAAATCGGCGGGACGGCAAGGGCGGCGCGCGGCGTTGCCCCCTTGCCCCCCAATGGCGCGGGCAGGCAGAATCGCGCCGACCCGCACAGCCGGAACACGCCGCAGGAGATCCTGCCCATGCCGGATCCGGAAAAGCTCCTGACCACGCTGCGGCGGGCCGCCGAGGCGTTCCGCTCCACCCCCGGCCGCCGGGGCCGCGTCGTCGCCGCCGCGGACTGCGACGAGGTCCTCGTTGCGGGAGACCTGCACGGCAACCTGGAAAACTTCCGCGTGCTCCTCAAGCTCGCCGACCTGGCCGCCCACCCGCGCCGGCACTTCGTCCTGCAGGAAGTCGTCCACGGGCCGTTCCGCTACCCAGGCGGCGGCGGCGACAAGTCGCACCAGGCGCTCGACCTGGTCGCGGCACTCAAGGTCCAGTATCCGCGCCGCGTCCACTTCCTCCTCGGCAACCACGAGTTGTCGCAGAGGACGAACCGGCGCATTGAGAAGGCCGACCAGGACCTCAACGTCCTGTTCCGCCAGGGCGTCGAGACGGCGTACGGTGGCCACGCCGACCGGGTCTACGCGGCTTACCTCGACCTGTTCGACGCCGCCTCGTTGGCGGTGCGCGCGCCGAACCGCGTCTTCCTGTCGCACAGCCTGCCGTCGGCGAAGCGCCTGGAGGCGTTCGACCTCGCGGCGCTGGAGGGCGAGGCGCTGGCGGAAAAAGAGCTGGTGCTCGGCGGCGCGGCGCATGCGCTGGTTTGGGGGCGCGACACGTCGCCGGACAACGCGGCGGCGTTCCTGCGCAAGGTCGATGCCGACCTGCTGATCACGGGGCACATCCCTTGCGAGCAGGGGTTCGCGGCCCCCAACGACAGGCAGCTGATCCTGGACTCCCTGGGGGCGCCCGCGTGCTGCTGCCTCTTCCCCACGGATCGCCCCCTGAGCCACGACGAGTTACTGGGTTTCGTGCGCCCCCTGTGAAGACCGCCCGCAGGGGCCGCCGGAAGGAACGGGCGGCGGAACAGTTGAAGAAGGTATGAGCACGGCAGACAAGGCCCCGACCCGCCCCGGGAAGGGGAACCTCGTGGAGGCCCTCGGGCCGCTCGTCCGCGAGCGCGTGATCGTCGAGGAGCGGGAGTTCTTGATCGAGCGCCCCGACGAGGCGCACCGCATCCCGAACCACTCCTCGGTGCGCACTGACTTCGCGGAGGGAGAATATATCCCTTACTGGACGGACCTGTGGCCGGCGGCGCGGATGCTGGCCAAGGCAGTCCTGCGCGAGCCGTGGCCGGCGGGCGCCGAGGCGCTGGAGATCGGCTGCGGCCTGGCGTTGCCCGGGGTGGTCGCGCTGGCGTGCGGGCTGCGCGTGACGTTCAGCGACTACGACACGAACGCCCTGGAGTTCGCCACTCACAACGCTCGGATCAACGGCTTCGACGACTTCCGCGTGCTGCGCCTGGACTGGAACGCGCCGCCGGACGACCTGCGCGTGCCGATCGTCCTCGGGTCGGACCTGGTCTACGAGCTGATGAGCGTGCGGCCGTTGGTGGGCCTCATCAAGCGGGTGCTGCTGCCGGACGGTTTGTGCCTGCTGACGGACCAGGACCGGGTGCCGTCGCACGCGCTGCGCGAGCGGCTGCGGGAAGAGGGGTTTGAGTTCACGGCGCAGGTGGTGCGAGCGGGACAGCCGGGCGGGCTGCGCTACAAGGGGACACTGTACCGGATCCGGAAAGTCGTTTAGCCGCGCTTGCGGTCGGGTGGAGGGAGTTCCTTTGGAGTGCGGCGCTCGGCGCCGCTTTCGCTCTTTCTTTTCTGCGCTTTGGAGTGCGTCGCTCGGCGCCGCTTTCTTTGCTGTCGTCCCGCGCCCGCCCCTGACCCGAAAAAGAAAAAAAGAGAAAGCGGCGCAAAGCGCCGCACTCCAAAGCGCCCC
>JBBRPS010000662.1:0-5867 GCA_038227745.1 Gemmatales bacterium
GTGGGCGGTGCCCACCCTACCCGCCGGGCCGCAGACGGCGGGCCATCATGGACAGCGACGCCATCTTCGCCGCCCCCCGCACCGTCAGCGATCTTGCGGACTGCTACTTCTACCACACGATGGAGTTGCCGGGCCACGGCCTGGTGGAGGGGGAGTGGGACCTGCGGACGGGTGTGGACGCCTACCTCGGCGGCGTTGACTGCCGCGGCAGGCGAGTGCTGGAAATCGGCACGGCGAGCGGCTTCCTCTGCTTCGCGCTGGAACAGCGCGGCGCCGAGGTCGTCGCCTTCGACCTGGCGCCGGAGCACACCCCGGACCTGGTGCCCGTGTCGGGCGCCGACCCTGCGCTGCGGGCCGCCGAGCACCGCCAGCACCTCCACAAACTCACGAACGGCTTCTGGCTCGCCCACCGCGCCTTTCGATCCCGGGCGCGCGTGGTGTACGGCAGCGTTTACGCGGTCCCCGGGCAAATCGGCCCGGTAGACGTCGCCACGTTCGGCTGTGTGCTGCTCCACCTGCGCGACCCGTTCCTGGCGCTGGCGAACGCGCTGCCGCTGACGCGGCGGACGGCGATCGTGACGGAGCCGGTCGTGATCCGCTCGCGCCTCAAGCGGCTGCTGCTGCGCCTGGTCGGGCCGGCCATGCCGTTCTTCCCGCGCCCCGGGCGGGACAACGCGGAGACGACGTGGTGGGTCCTCACGCCGGAACTGATCGTGGCCTTTCTGGGGCTGCTCGGCTTCGCGGAGACGAGGGTCACGTACCACGTCCAGCGCTACCGCGGGCGGCCGGTGAAGATGTTCACGGTCGTCGGCGAGCGGACAAACTCCCGTAGGCCAGGCTTTCCAGCCTGACCTACTTCTGTCCAGCCGCCGCGGGTTCGCCCGCCTGTCGGGCCACTTCCCCGTTCCGCCCCGCCTCCTCGCCATAGCCATAGCGCTCGATCACGCGCCCCCAGCGGCGGCGGATCTCCGCACGCTGCTCGGGGGTGATTTGGTAGCGGTTCGTCTCGTAGCTGGCGAGGCTGGCGAGGTAACTTTGCAGGCGCGGCAGCACCTTGTCGAAGTCGCCGAGGCCGAGGTACTCGTAGAGGGCTCGCATCTCACGGATCGGGTCGCGGACCAGGTCCTCGTAGCGCAGCTCGTAGAAACGGCCCGGCTCGACCAGGCCGCGCGTTTCCTCCAGTTTGTCGTAGATGCGCGTGAACGTGGACAGGACGTGCTCCTCCAGCCCGGCGAAGGTCGGCCGCTGCAGGCCGTGAGTGCGGTAAAGCGACTTCCACAGGTTGACCGTGGACGGGAAGACGACGTAGGGGTCGCGGACGATGTGAACGAACAGAGCGTCGGGGAAGAGTTCGCGCAGCACCTTGATGCGACAGGTGTGCGGCGGTGACTTGAGGACCAGGCGGCGCGGGCTCTTGACCGTGATCTGCTGCAGGAAGCGGTAGAGCGTCCGCTTCCAGCTCGTCAGCGCGCGCGGCGACAGGCCCTCGAGGTCGAGGTACTCCTGGTCCTGCGGCGGGTGGTTGGGGAAGGCGATGGTGAGGTAGGGCGATGGCTGGCCGAGCATGCACAGGGCGAACTCGTCCTCCTGCGGGCGATCGAAGCCGGCGGCCATGTTGTCCATCGGCCGGCGCGACGGCATCAGGAAGGCGAGCCATTTCGTGATAAACCCCTCGGTAAGGAGAAAATGGTTCGGCGCCATGCATTCGTAGGTCGTGGGGTAGCCGTGGCGCGGGTCGAGGATGAGCAATTCGTGGAGGAAGGTCGTGCCCGTGCGCCAGTGGCCGAGGATGAAGATCGGCGGCTGGCGGAGGACGGCCTGGCGGATCCGCTCCCCGTACCACGCCTCCTGGAGGAAGCGGAGCAGAGTGTGGAAGACGCTGACGAAGGTGACGATGCAGGCGATGTAGAGGTAGGACCAGTGGACGGCGAAGCGGTTGCGGATCAGCAGACGCGACCAGGCGAAGAAGTTGCACCCCTCCCAGATGCGCGGCGCCCACTGCCGCTTGCCGGCGGCCGGCTTCTTCGTTGGGGGGTTCGAGACGTTCGCCATGGCGGGACCTTGTCTGGGGGTGCGGGGTTGGCAACTCCCGGTCATTGTGGGGACGGTTGGCCGGGCGAGCAAGGAGGGGCCGGTTCGGCGTCTTGCGGTTTGGGGGCGGCTGAGACAGGGGCTTGACCTCAGCGCTACAATGAAGATGACGAGCCGCTCCTGCCAATGGAGAAACCCATTCTCACGGGGCGGCTCGCCCAAGGCGCGGCGTGGAGCAGTGGCAGCTCGCCAGGCTCATAACCTGGAGGTCAGGGGTTCAAGTCCCTTCGCCGCAACTTCAACTTACGGCTAGACTACTGCAAGCCCTCACACCCTAAGATAGTCGGTCTCCTCCTTCCTGTCCCTTGCAATCCTCACGTCTGAACTGAGCCGGAGCGCTCCGTGGCAAAGCGAAGGCCGCGGCCGGCGCCTTCCCGCGGCCGCGGCCGGGGATAAGCTAACCGCCGCACGGCGTCTGGCCACCGAGGAGCGCGCGATGAGCCAAACCTGGGACCAATGCTATTACCGGCACTTCACGAGCCACCTGGGCAAGCCGTTCGACCATGAAGTCTACCACTCGGGCGACGACGGCCCGCCGCTGCAGATCGTTACCTACGACCAGCGCTACCCCGGCTTCCGCGTCTACGCCTCGCTTGGCCTGACCGCCTACGCCGCCGAGGTGCGCGAGCGGGGCGAGGTGATCCTGCTCGCGGACGAGGGCCGCAAGGTGGTGCCGTTCCTGTTCGTCAACGCCCTGTTCTTCATCACACGGCAGCGCATCCCGCTGGCGTCGCAGTTCGCGATCGGCGGCGTCGAGAACCTGGCAGCGGACTTCGCGGAGCAGTTCGACAAGGCGGCGCTCTACTTCATGCGCATGACGCCCGAGGACGAGTTCCCCGAGGGCTTCGAGCGGGTCGAGTGCGATGGCGAGGTGGGCCAGGTCTACCAGAGCCTGTTCATCTCGGAGGCGGAGCACGAATTCCTGAAGCGCAGCGGCGGCGCGGCGCTCGAGGAGCGGCTGAAAATCCAGGCCACGGTCGCCAAGGCGGACCTGTGCAGTTTGCTGCGGCCGTCGTGCGTCTAACGCGACCGGCTCCGTGGGTCAGGATTCCAATCCTGACATGGTTTTGTCAGGATTGGAATCCTGACCCACGGAGCAAGGATGGTGGGGATGGTATGAGCAGACTCGAACTGCCGGTCGCCGGCGCTGTGGACGTGGGGGCGCTGCGGGCGGCGCTGGCGGGGCGCTTCAGTGGCGAGGCCCGCTTCGACCGACTCAGCCGCGCGCTGTACTCCACGGACGCCAGCGTCTACCAGATCGTGCCTTTGGGCGTGCTGCTGCCGAAGACCGAGGCGGACGTCGCCGCGGCGCTGGAAGTCTGCCGCACCTTCCGCGTGCCGCTGACCGCGCGCGGCGGCGGCACCTCGCAGGCGGGGCAGGCCATCGGCCCCGGATTGGTCCTCGATTGCTCGAAATACCTCAACCACATCCTGGAGGTGGACGCGGCAGGACGCTGGGCGCGCGTGCAGCCGGGCTGCGTCCTCGACGACCTGAACCTGCACGTCAAGCCCCTCGGCCTGCAGTTCGCGCCCGACATCTCCACCTCCAACCGCGCCACCATCGGCGGCATGATCGCGAACAACTCGTCCGGCACCCACTCCGTCATCCACGGCAAGACCATCGACCACGTGCTGGAGCTGAAGGTGCTCCTGGCCGACGGCACCCTCGCGCACCTGCGCCCGCTGAACGAGACGGAGCTGCGCGAGGCGTGCGCCCGCCGCGACCTGGCAGGCGAGGCCTACCGGGCCGTGCGGCGGCTGGCGTCCCAACATGCCGACGAGATCGAGCGCCGTTATCCGAAAATCCTGCGGCGCGTCGGCGGCTACAACCTCGACCTGTTCGTCCCAGGCGGGCAGACGCGGGAGAACGGCGACAGCCCTTTCAACCTCGCGGGCCTGTTCGTCGGCTCGGAGGGTACGCTCGGCGTCACGCTTGAGGCGAAGCTCAAGCTGATCGAGCTGCCGCGGGTCAAGGCGGTGCTCGTGGTCCACTTCGCCGAGTTGCTCGACGCCCTCGGCGCCACGCCGGACATTCTGGCGCACGGCCCGGCCGCGGTGGAGGTCCTCGACAGGTACGTCCTGGACAGCACGCACCTGAACCCGGAGGCGTCGCGGCTGCGCGACTTCATCCGCGGCGACCCGGGGGCGATCCTGCTGATCGAGCTTTATGGCGACCGCCCCGAGGACCTACCTCCGCGCCTCGACGCTCTGGAGATGGACCTGAGGCGGCGCGGCCACGGCTACCACGTCCACCGGGCGCAGGATGCCGCGGCACAGGGGCGCATCTGGAAGTTGCGCAAGGCGGCGCTCGGCCTGTCGATGGCGGAGAAGGGCGACGCCAAGGCGATCTCCTTTGTCGAGGACACGGCGGTGGCGCCGGAGCGGCTGCGCGACTACATCGCCGAGTTCCTCGCGGTGGTGGCCCGGCACGGCACCAGGGCGGGCGTGTACGCCCATGCGTCGGTCGGCTGCCTGCACGTGCGGCCGGTGATCGACCTGAAGACGGCAGAGGGCGTACGCCGCTTCGAGGCGATCGCGGCGGCGGTGGCGGAGCTGGTGCTGAAGTACGGCGGCGCCCTGAGCGGCGAGCACGGCGACGGCCTGGTGCGCAGCCCCTTCCAGGAGAAGATGTACGGCCCGGCGCTCTACGGCGCCTTCCGCGAGCTGAAAAGGGCGCTCGATCCGCTGGGCCTGCTCAACCCGGGCAAGATCGTGGACGCGCCGCCGCTGGCGACGAACCTGCGCCACGGCCCGGCCTACGTGACGCCGAACGTGCCGACGACGTTCGACTTCAGCGCCGACGGCGGCGTGGTGCGCTCGGCGGAATTGTGCGCCGGCGTCGGCGAGTGTCGCAAGAAGCGCGAAGGGACGATGTGCCCGTCGTACCAGGCGACGCGCGACGAGCAGCACAGCACGCGCGGGCGGGCCAACGCGCTGCGGCTGGCGCTGACGGGACAGCTCGGCCTGCACGGGCTGACCGACCCGGCGGTCCATGAGGTGCTCGACCTGTGCCTGGAGTGCAAGGCGTGCAAGGGCGAGTGCCCGACGAACGTGGACATGGCCCGGCTCAAGGCCGAGTTCCTCCACCAGTATTACCGCGAGCACGGGCTGCCGTGGCGCAACCGCATCTTCGGCCACGTGGCGCGGCTGTCGCGCTGGGGCTCGCGGCTGGCGCCGCTGTCGAACGCCGTGGCGCGGAGTGCCGTGGGGCGATGGCTGAACGAGAAGCTGTTCGGGATCGACCGGCGGCGTTTGCCGCCGGCGTTCGCGCGGCGAAACCTCGTCGAGCGCTATCTGGAATGGCGGCCCAAGAACGAGCCATCGACGTCCGCCGTCGGCGTCCTGCTGTTTCCCGACACGTTCGCGCTGTACCACGAACCGGAGGTGGGCATGGCCGCCATCGGCTTGCTGCACCGGCTCGGCTGCTCTCCCAGGCTCGGGCTGCCGCGCGGCCGCCGCACCGAGCGACTCACACGCGGAGCCGTGCCCGAAGACGGCGTTGCGTCGGACCTCGTGTGCTGCGGCCGGCCGCTGATCTCCAATGGCCTGCTCGACGATGCCGTCGCCCACGCTCGCCATAATGTGGAGCGGCTTTATCCCTGTGCGGCGGCGGGCACACCGATCATAGCGTGCGAGCCGAGCTGCATCCTCACCATCAAGGACGACTACCCGGCGCTGCTGCACGGCGCGGGCCGACGGCAAGCCGAGACCGTCGCGGCGCAGTGCCTCACCCTGGAAGAGTTCGTGGAAGCACGGGCGGCAAGGGCGCCCTTCAA
>JBBRPS010000663.1:0-5861 GCA_038227745.1 Gemmatales bacterium
CAGGCGGCGGACGCCCCCCGCTCGCGTTTGGTCTCCGCGGCGCGCGAACCAGATCCCATACCCTCGGGTCTACCTACCGTGCCTCTACTGTAAGGAATTCGGCGAGTGAAGCTCACGCTGTCCGCAGCTCACTTCTCACTCACCAATCGCGCTCGAAGCAACCAAAGGCCGGCCAGGGCCTGTTACCCCTTTACCCAGGAGATATCATGGTTGTCCTGTACACGTCTCTGCTTCTGCTCCTGACGGGGGCCAGTGTCCTGATCCGGCGCCGGGCGTCCGCGCTGGAGAAGAAGTACACCGCGGTCCTGAAGGAGGCGAACACGCTGCTGTACAACTCGCCGCGCGAGGGCAACAGCAACCGTTCCGACCCTTACCAGACCGCGAAGAAGAACTACCAGCTCGGCGTGCTGGCCCAGAAGAAGGACTGCCTGGAGGCGCGGCACTACGTCTGGCAGGAGCGCGCGGACCGGCTGCGCGGGTGGCTGAAGGCCGTCCGGGCCTGGAAGGGCAGGAAGTTTCCGTACGTCGTCGGGGCGCTCGACACCGTCGCGGCCCTGTGCGTGCTGGAGTACCTGGGGCTGGGCGAGTACACCAACCCGCGCCACCTCGTCGAGCTGTTCACCTCGTGGCTTTCCAGTTGACGTTCGGTCCGGCACTCAACCTGGCCGCCGGATCGAAGGGGGCGGAAGCGTTTCCGCCCCCACTTCTTTCCAGCGGCGCATGGTGCGTTTCGCTCGGCCGTTTGCCGTTGCACACCGCGGCGGAACGGCCGAGACGTCAGAACTGGAAGTAAATGAACGGCGCCGACTCACCCCCCGGCGACAGCAGCAGCGCCAGCAGCAACAGCGTGACCCCCACTCCCCACAGGAAGCCGCGTGCCTCGGGACTCGCCACCCCCGCCGGCAACCGCTCCAGCGAGGCGCCCTCGCCAGCGCGCCAGCGGAAAGCGACCAACGCCGAGCGGAAATCTATGTGGTGCGCCAGCCACGCCAGCAACCCGTAGACCGCCAACGCCAGCCACAGCGACACGTCCTCCGAACCGCCGACGAACAGCTTATCGGCGTCGAACACAGCCCACTTCCGCACGCACGCCAGGCTCTCCGACAGCACCGTCAACCGGAAGAAGCACCACGCCAGGCAGACGCAGTGGAACGTCAGCGCCACGCACACCGTCCGCCACAGCCAGGCGACCGCGCCCGCGGACAGTAGCCCGCGCAGCGGACACGCGCCCCACAAGCGGTTCACGATCAGGTACAGGCCGTGCAGCCCGCCCCAGAGCAGGAACGACCAGCTCGCGCCGTGCCACAGGCCGCCGAGCAGCATCGTCGCCATCAGGTTCAGGTTGGTGCGCGCCGCGCCGCCGCGGCTGCCGCCCAGCGGGATGTACAGGTAATCCTTCAGGAAGCGCGACAGCGTCATGTGCCAGCGCCGCCAGAAGTCCTGCACCGACGTCGCCAGGTACGGCAGGTTGAAGTTCTCCGGCCAGCGGAAGCCGAACAGCAGCCCCAGGCCGCGGGCGATGTCCGTGTACGCCGAGAAGTCGAAGTAGATCTGCAGCGCGTACAGCCAGACATACGGCAGCGCCCACACGCCCGCGGTCGTCGAGTCGGCGACGTGCGTGAAGAACGGGTCGATGGCCAGCGAGATGCGGTCGGCCAGCACCATTTTCTTGAAGAGGCCGCGCGCCAGCAGCAGCAGCGCTTCGAGAGGGGCCTGCGCACGGTCCGGCATCGTGCCGGGGCGGAGCTGCGTCAGGAACTCCTCGGGGCGCAGGATCGGCCCCGCCACCAGGTGCGGGAAGAACGCCGCCGACAGGGTGTAGCGCCAGAAGCTGGTCTCGGCCGGCGTGGTGCGGCGGTAGACGTCCACCATGTAGGCGATGCCGGTGAAGGCGTAGAACGAGATGCCGAACGGAATCACCCAGTCGTTCGGCGGCGCGGCCGGCACCGGCAGGTCGAGCGCCAGCGCCCCCTGGGCGAGCGTCCGCAGCAGCAGCGGCGTGTACTTCCAGTAGGCCAGGCCGGCGAGGTTGAAGGCAACGCCCAGCCCCAGCACCAGCCGCGGCCGGCGCGCGCGCACCAGCCACAGGCCGACAGCCCAGTCCGTCAGGCAGTAGGTCAGGATGAGGGCGAGCAGTGGCCAGTGGTGGTAGCCGTAGAAGACCAGGCTGCCCGCGAGCAGCACCGCGACGCGGGCCTGGTAGCGGCCGCGGCACAGCAGCCACAGGGCGTAGACCGCGAGCAGCAAGTAGAGGAAAGGCGTTTCCGTGAAGGTCATGATCGCCTCGTAACGGTTCTCGCGCCTGTGCCTTCAGTCGGGAAAGGTCGGTGTGCTCACTCGCTCAACACGTCCGGGCTGGTGAGGGACTCGCGAGTGCGCAGGTGCTCCAGCAGGGCGCCCAGCAGCAGTTGGTTGCCGCGCTCGTTGAAATGCTTGTCCGGCAGGAACAGGCCCGGCCGGTCGGGGGCGCCGAGGAACGCCGCGCGCGGGTCGAACACGTCGTAGCCCAGCTCGCGCAGCATCGGGGCCAGCGCGTCTTGCAGGCCGAAGCCCTCGCGCTGCATGATCTGCTCGAACGCCGGCACGAGCATCACCGTAACCGGCACGCGGTGCTCATGCGTCACCCGGGCGAGGTTGGTGAACAGCCGGCGCAGGTCCGCGCGCATGGTCTCGTCGGGACCGCGGCACAGCGTCGCCGGCCGGAAGCCCGGGTTGCCGCGCTGCTGCCCGGCGCGGGCCCAGGCCGTGAACGCGGTGCGGCTGTGGCGGACGAGCCACCCCAGCGGGCCGGCGGGATAGCGCGGCTCGTAGACCAGCGCCCCACGGCCGCTGACGCGCAGCGTATCGAGAGGCTGACCGCCGAGCGCCAGCAGGTCCACCGGCATCAGCAGCATGAAGATCCGCTCCGGCTCCAGGCCGTTCTCCAGGAGGAGCTTGACCTGGGCCATGCGGACGTAAAGGTGCTCGTTGCGACCGAGGTTGAACACGCGGTGATCGCTGACGCGGGCGCGCGCGGTGTCGGCGAGCATGCCATTGGCCTGGACGAATGAGTTGCCGAAGAACGCCCAGAGCGGCCGGCGGCCGGCGTGACCGCGCAGCGGCAGGTACGGCTGCAGGCGCTCGGCGTTGTCGTCGCGGAACGCCTCCCACGAACGGTAAGTGACCGCGAAGTCATCGTCCCGTTGGTAAAGGCCGGTGAGCGGGGAAGCCTCGCCGAGATAGGGATGCAGGTCGCGCGGCGGGAACAGGCGCAGGTACACCTCGGCCAGGCCGAGGAGCAGCGCGCCGGCGAGTGCGGCGCCCAGGGCGAAGCGCCAGCGGGCTGTACGGATCGGGTGGTCGTTGTCCGGCATCCGGCCGCCTCCTGCTTGCCCCCGTGGGCGCTCCCGCACCGTCCGGGGCGGTGGGGATAGCAGATGGATCGCCAGGGGGCAAGAGGGATCCGGAGGCGCGCGTCGGGCTGGTGTCAGACCACCCCGCGAGGTTTCATCACGTCACGGAAGCGCAAGCGAGGGGTTCTTCGCTTGCGCTTCGGGCTTGTGTCACCCCCCCCGCGGTGAGTATCCCTGTGGACTGGCGTCGTGACCTCAGGCCGCGTGGGAAGACTCCACCAGCGGCAGCTGCGGTTCGTCGAGGAGGATGCGGGCGATGCGCTCGACCTCGTCCTGCAGCTCGATCAGGTGCAGGGCGTAGCGGTCGCGCTGGCCCTGCATGCTCTGCAGCTCTTGCCGCAGCCTGGCCTGCTGGGACTCGGCCAGCGCCTGGGCCTCTTCCCAGGCGGCCTGGCGCTGGCCGAGGCTGGCCTCGCGGGTGGTCAGCGACTCCATGTGCTTGTGCAGGCTAGTGTGCAGCTCGTTCAGCCGCGCCACCTCCTGGTGCAGGGCCTCCCGCTCGGCGACGGTGGCGCGTACCAGGTTGGCGTTCTGCGCCACCCAGCGCTGTCGCAGCTTCTCCACGCGCCGCTCCGCGGTGGCGGCGTCGGCGGCGCGGACCACGTACTGCTGCCGGTACTGCTCCAGCGCCAGCGTCTTCTCCGCCAGGACGCGCCGCTCCTCTTCCAGCGCGTTGCCGCGCTTCCACAGCTCGTCGCGCAGGGCGGCGCACTTCTGCCGCAGCCGTTCGGGCGTGGCCCGCTCGGCCCGCAGCGTGTCGAGTTCCTGCCGGCGCCGTTTGGTCCAGCGCTGCCGCAAGTCGGCCATGCTCGCCAGGTGGCGCTCGGCCAGTTCCTCGCGGCCGCGCACGTCCAGGAGGAGCCGGTCGCGCTCGCTCTCCCAGGTCGATTCGCGGATGCGCAGGCGGGCGCTCCAGCTCTCCAGCTGCTGGCGCAGGTAGACCGCCTCCTGGTGGCGGCGGCGCAGTTCGTTCTCGGCGGCCTCCGCGGCGCGCTGGCGCACCACGAGCCCCTCTTCCTTGGCGGGCAGCCCGGCGACGAATCCTTCCAACTCGGCGAGTGCGGCCCGTCGGCCCTGGTGCCAGTTGCCCTCGATCACCGCCAGCCGCGCCCAGTGCTCCACCAGGATCAGCCGCTGGTCCGCCAGGTCATTCGCCAGCTTTTCGAGCAGGGCGGCGCGGCGGTGCAGGAGCTGTTCCGCCTCGCGCAGGCTCATGTCCCTCTCGGCCAGCGCCTCCTCCAGCGTGGTCAGGGTTTCGAGGCCCCGCTCTTCCTCCACCGGCGCGGGGGTCGATGGGACAGCGTGGACTTGCGGAGGAGCGAGGGAGACGACGACCGGGGTCGGGGCGACCACCATGAGGGCGGTGCCGGCCGCGTCTTCCTGGGGGACGAGGGGAGGGGGCGGCCCGGCCATCTCCGGCAGTGCGGGCTGAGGCGGTTCGGCCGCCGAGGCAGGCGCGGCCTGCTCGCCCGCCGCGGCCGCCGGCGCTGCGGATGGAGAAGGAACGGCGGCCCCCTCCGTCGGCGCCGGCAGGAGCACGGTGACGGGTACTGTGCTCCCTGCGGCTGCGGCTTCCGTGACGGCGCGCCGCAGCCCGCGCAGGCGCGCCTCGAGGTGCTCGATCTCCTCCTGATGGTCGAGGACCTTGCCGCGTTGGTTGCGGATCCGGTTGTCGAGCCCCTCGACCTCCTTCTTGATGAACTCGCGCGCCCGCTCCCAGCGGTACTTCTCGTCGTCGAGGTTGCGCTCGGCGTCGGCGAGGCCGGCCGCGCGCTCCGCCAGCCCGCGCTCGCGCCGGTCCAAGCCGGCCTGCGCGCGCTCGCGCTCTTCCTGCCAGCGCGCCCGTTCCTGGCGAAGCACGTCACGCTCGTCCCGCAGGCGCCGCTTGTCCAGCTCGACCTCGCCGTTGGAGCGCAGCCGCGCCTGCCCCAGCTCGGCCCTCTCCTGCCGCAGGCACTCGGCCTCTTTGTCCAGGCTGCGACGCCCGGCGGCGAGGACCTCCTCCCGCTGGCACATCTTCTTCCGCTCGGCCATCCAGTGACGGTGCCAGCGCTGCTTGAGCCGCCGCCGCAGGTCGATCAGCCGCTGCCGCTCGACCTGCGTCTTCTGCTGCGACTCCAGCAACTCGCGCTGGGCCTCGCCGAGGCCGGACGTCACGTGCTCGACGTGCTTCTCGTAGTCGGCGCGTTCCTTCTGCAGGGCGGCGCGGGCGGTCTGGGCGTGCTCGGCGATCTGGAGCAGGCGCTTGCGCTTCTCCTCGAGGTGGGCGGCGAGCTGACTCTCCTGCTGCTCCAGAGTGCCGCGCCGCTCCAGCAGGCGCGTCTCCTCCTCCGCGAGTCCCGCCTGCTGAGCGGCGACCGCGGCCGCCTGGACGCGCAGGGCGTCCTTCTCCGCCTGGTTGGCCTGCTCCGTCTCCGGGCCGGCGGCTGGCCGGGCCTTCGCGGAGGCGGGCAGCTTGACGCGGAACTG
>JBBRPS010000664.1:0-5804 GCA_038227745.1 Gemmatales bacterium
AACGGCAAGCCAGGTGCGCTCCGCCGACGGAGCGCACCTGGCTTGCCGTTTCGCGCTCGCTCCAAAGCGGCATCACCCGCGCGGCCCGACGATCAGCCCTTCCCCGGACACGTCGCGTTCGACCAGGTCGCCTCCCTCCTCCGCAGACTCCCACACCCGCAACACGCGCAGTCCTCCCAGCGGGTACTCGACGCCGCCGCGGCTCGTGTAGCCCTCCCGCCCACGGACTTCCAGCTCCAGCCGCTTGCGCAGTTTCGTATCGTAGACGGCCAGCAGCGGTTCCTTGCCGGGACGCGGCAAGCCGCGCACGATCAGCCGCGGTCCGTCCGGCACCACGTCGCCGAGGTCGAAGCGCCCGAGCAGCGGCGTCAGGTCGTAGAGCCGCATGAACTCCTTCACACTCCCGGGCAGGGTGCGCACGAGGATGAAGTCGTCGGCCGCCTTGCGCGCGTCGGCGAGCGAGACGATCGGGCGCGGCTCCGGGCCGACGGCGTCGAGGGGTAGCCCCGTCACCGCCAGCACCTGCAACGCCGCGAGGTACGGCTCGATGTCGGCCAGCGCCACACCGAATTCAGGGTCGCGCGCCAGCTCGCGCAGCCTGCCCTCGGCGATCGACCGGCTGAAGCCCAGATAGGCAAGCAGCGGCGTCTGGTCCGGCTCCGCGGCGGCCTTGAAGGCGCCGAGGGGACGGTCGATGAACACTGCCTCGCCCAGCGCGAGCAGCGCCCCCGGCCGCCGCAGGTCTTCGAGCCCCTCGCGCAGCAGCCGGCGGCCGTCGTCGCCGAGATACGGAGGTAGCGGATCGCCGTCGTACAGCCGCCGTGTGCGCTTGCCGGGCTGGAGGATCTGCTCCTCCGGGACGCGCTGGTGCGGCGGCGGCAGGATGCGTGCGTTCTCGCCCGGCGAGGTAGGAGCATCGGGGACGGGGTGGCCCTCGTAGCGCCGTCGCAGCAGTACCGCCTGTCGCAGCGCCCGCAGCCGCAGCTGCTCACGGTGGCCGCCCGGCCGGAACAGGTGGCGGTGCTTCCGGGCCAGCCGCAGGTACTCTTTCAGCGCCGCGTCGAGCAGCAGCGCGTCGGGGTAGTTCGCCCCGCGGTGGTGGAACAGGACGAGGTCGTACGCCGTCAGGTGCTGCCCGAGTTGGCCCAGCAGGTGGGCGAGGAAATCGACGTGCTCCGCGGCCGTCAGCCGGCCCCCCTCGGCCAGCAGGGCGACGAAGCGCAGGGCCTTGTCCACGAAATCCGTCCAGGGCGACAGCGATACCTCGTTGAAGAGCGTCCGCAGCAACCGCGGCAGCGCGCCGTCTTCTCCCACCGCGGCCCAGTGCTCCGCGAACAGGTTCGCCGCCTCGGCGAGGTCTGCGGCCGGCGTTGCCCGCAGCACCGCTTCCAGCAGCTTGGTCTTCTCCGACCAGGACAGTTCTTGATGCAGCCCGCCCGCGAGGAGGTCGCGCCACCAGCGCATCGGGCCGCCGTCGCGCTGCCCTTCCCGCCGGTAGAAGTACGCCAGCTCGCCCAGCGCGAAGCCGGGCAGCGGCGCCTCGACGGAGGTCAGCGGTAGCCGGCTGGCGCCGACGACCGCCTGGAACAACCGGCCCGTCAGCTCGTCGTGCAGCTCGTCGATGTCCGCGAAGTGCGGCAGCGCGATCGTGCCGATCAGTTCGCGCAGCCAGCGCATCGCCTCGCGACTGAGGTAGACGTTGTCGCCGGCATGGTAGCCCTCCCAGACGTGACAGAGCAGGCCGCGCGTGACGTGCAGTTCGCCCTCGCCGAGGTCGAGCTTGACCGCGAGGAGCGGCTCGGCGGAGCGCGCCTCGCCCGCGCGGAGGTAGACGTTCCACGCCTCGAAGGTGCGCTGTCGCCGGGTGTGGGCGCGGTCGAGAAGCCGGCCCTGGAACACCTCCCACACCGTCTCTTCCGCGGGCAGCTGCTCCCACTCCAGCGTCGTGTGCGGACCGGTGAAGAAGTGGACGGGCAGCAGGGCGTCGGCGATGGCGGCGCGGACCACCTCGGGGGTGAGGGCGACAGGCCGGCCGACGGCGGGCGAGCGCTGGGGGCGGTAGCGGAGCATGGGGGTTTGTCTCGGGTGCGGGGGCCGGGCACGCGGCGAACCGGACGCCCACGGCTCAGCCCCACCATGTCATCTTGACGACCCAGGCGGCGAGCGTCACCTGCAGCGCCACGATGCACCAGAACAAGATCCTGAACTTTCCCTTGACGGTCTTGTGGCGGAAGAAGTTCATCGCCGCGTAGGAGCCGAGGGCGCCGCCCGCCGCGGTCAGGCCATGCAGCACGAGTTCCGGCACCCGCGACGCCCCCGCCCGCGCCCGCCGCTTGTCGTAGCCGTAGTAGCCGAACGCGATCGCGTTCACCGCGACCAGCCAGCACGCGAGCAGGTGCCAGCCGTTGAGCTTGCGGCTCACGCCGAGCCACAGCAACAGCGTGCAGGCGAGGACCAGGGCGGCGGCGGTCAAGCCGTGGAAGCGGACGGGACGTTTTTGTCTTGCCGGCGCGGCCATCTTTCGCACCTTATACAGGGAGCCACCGGGGCGGGGCGCGGGGGCGCATTCTACACGGGGGGAGCACGATGGAGCAACTGTGGGCGCCGTGGCGCCTCGCCTACGTGGCCGCGCCCAGGCCGCCGGCCGACGACGACCCATGCTTCCTCTGCCGCGGGCTGAGCGAGGACGACGACCGCCGTAACCTCATCGCCCTGCGCACGCCATTGAGCGTCGTGGTCCTCAACCGCTTCCCGTACAACAACGGCCACCTGCTCGTCGCCCCGCGCGCCCACAAGGGTCGGTTGAGCGACCTCGACGCCGCGGAAGTGCTGGAGACCATGCTCACGGTCCACCGCATGGTCGCGGTCCTCGATGGCCTGATGCACCCCGACGGCTACAACATCGGCCTCAACCTGGGACGCGCGGCGGGTGCCGGCCTGCCCGGACACCTCCACTGGCACATCGTGCCGCGCTGGAACGGCGACACCAACTTCATGCCGGTGCTGACGGATGTCAAGGTCATCGTGCAGTCGCTCGACGCGCTCTATGACCTGCTCGTGGAGAGACTGCGTTCGCTTGGCCCCCCGTGTTGACACGGGGGCTATACGGAACGCGGGATGAACCGACACAAGCCCGACGCGCAAGCGAGGGATCCCGCGCTGGCGCGTCGGGCTTGTGTGCGCGGTCCCTCGCTTGCGCGTCGGGCTTGTGTCAGTTTGCCCCGCGTCGAGGATGACTGCCAGCGACTTGTCTTCTCCGCCGTTCGTGAGATACTGAGATGAGTCGATCTCACTCCGACCGCCGCGTCGCACGCCTGCCCTTTTTCGGAGCCTGCCTTGCACACGAACCCCGCCGCCAGCCCCGCCAAGTTCTCCCCCTGGATGCCGGTCGCCGCTCTCCTTCTCTCCGGCGCCCCGGCCGACGCCCAGCAGGGCTACCAGAAACCGCCGAAGGAAGTCCTCGATATCCTCCAGGCACCGCCCACGCCGCAGGCCCTCGCCAGCCCCAGCCGCGATCGTCTCCTCCTGCTGCACTCCGAGCGCAACCCCGCCATCGCCGAGCTCGCCGCGCCGATGCTGCGCCTGGCCGGGCTGCGCATCAACCCCGCGAACAACGGCCCGCACCGCCCGCCGCGCCTCGTCGCCCTCACCCTGATGACCGTTGCCGACGGCAAGCCGTTGAAGGTCGCCCTGCCCGCCGCCCCCCACGTCGGCAGCGTCACCTGGCGCCCCGACGGCAAGAAATTCGTCTTCACCCACACGACCCCCACCCGCGTCGAACTGTGGGGGGGGGACAGCACGACCGGGCAGGCGGCCCCCGCCCACGGCGTCACGCTCAACGCCGCCCTCGGCGCGGCGTTGTCCTGGATGCCCGACGGCCACACGCTCCTGTGCCACGTCATCCCGCCGCACCGCGGCAAGTCGCCCGAGGCGCCGCGCGTGCCGCGTGGGCCGACGGTGCAGGAAAGCTCGGGCAAGGCATCGCCGGTCCGCACCTTCCAGGACCTCCTGCAAAACGCCCACGACGAGGACCTATTCGACTATTACGCCGCCGCCCAACTGCTGCTGTACGACACCGATACGGGGCGCACGCGCACGGTCGGCGCCCCGGCGGTCTTCGCCTCGGCAGCGCCGTCGCCGGACGGCCATTACCTCCTCGTGTCGCGCATCCACCGCCCCTACTCCTACCTGTTGCCGGTCTTCGCCTTCCCGCGCGAGGTAGAAGTCTGGGACCTGCAGGGGAAGCTGATTCACAAGGTGGCCAGCCTGCCACTGGCCGACCAGGTGCCGATCGAGGGCGTGCGCACCGGGCCGCGCCAGACCCACTGGCGCCCGACCGACCCGGCGACGCTGGTCTGGGCCGAGGCGCTCGACGGCGGCGATCCGAAGAAGAAAGCGGAACACCGCGATCACCTCCTCACCCTGAAGGCGCCCTTCGACGCGGCGCCGGCGGAGTTGTTCCGCACGAAGGAGCGCTTCACGGAGGTCACATGGGGTGAAAAGGACGGCCTGGCCGTGGTGCGCGAGTACGACCGCAAGCGCCGCTGGGAGCGAACGTGGTTCCTCAACGCGAACCGGCCTGGTGAACCGGTCCGGCTGGTCTGGGATCGCTCGGTCCAGGACCGCTACCGCGACCCCGGCACTCCCGCCCTGCGCACCCTGCCGAACGGCCAGCGCGTGCTGCGGCAGCACGAAGGCCGCATCTTCCTCGCCGGCGCCGGCGCCTCGCCGGAGGGCGACCGGCCTTTTCTCGACGCGCTGGACCTGAAAACTCTCGAAACGCGGCGGCTGTTCCACTGCCCCGAGAAGGCCTACGAGTCCGTGGTGGCCGTGCTGGCCGAGGACGGCTCGCGGCTGCTGACGCGGCACGAGTCGCCGGCCGACCCGCCCAACTACTGCGTGCGCACGGCCGCCGGCGAGAAGAAGGCGCTGACCGACTTCCCCGACCCCGCACCGCAGTTGCGCGGCATCACCGGCAAGCTGGTGACCTACAAGCGGGCCGACGGCGTGCCGCTGTCGTGTACGCTCTACCTGCCCGCCAACTACAAGCAGGGTGAGCGGCTGCCGGCGGTGCTGTGGGCCTACCCGCGCGAGTACCTCGACGCGAAGACGGCGGGCCAGGTGTCCGGCTCGCCCTACCGCTTCACGACGCCGCTGGGGGCATCGCACCTGTTCTTCCTGACGCAGGGCTACGCCATCCTCGACGGGGCGACGATGCCGGTGGTCGGCGACCCGGAGACGGCGAACGACACCTTCATCGAGCAGATCGTCTCGAGCGCGAAGGCGGCGATCGACAAGGCGGACGAGCTGGGCGCGATCGACCGCAACCGCGTCGGTGTGGGCGGCCACAGTTACGGGGCGTTCATGACGGCGAACCTCCTGGCCCACAGCGACCTGTTCCGGGCCGGCATCGCCCGCAGTGGGGCGTACAACCGGACGCTGACGCCGTTCGGCTTCCAGAACGAGCGGCGCACGTTCTGGGAGGCGCCGGAGGTGTACTTCAAGGTGTCGCCGTTCATGCACGCCGACAAGATCAAGCGGCCGCTGCTGCTGATCCACGGTGAGGCGGACAACAACCCGGGCACGTTCCCACTGCAGAGCGAGCGGCTGTACCACGCGGTCAAGGGGAACGGCGGCACGGCGCGCTACGTGACGCTGCCCCACGAGTCACACGGCTACGTCGCGCGCGAGTCGATCGAGCACACGCTGTACGAGATGCTGGCGTGGTTCGATAAGTGGGTTAAGAACGCCAACCCGGGCTAGCTGCTGGATGGTGGAGTGCCTGAGAAAGCAGCGGGGTTTAT
>JBBRPS010000665.1:0-5798 GCA_038227745.1 Gemmatales bacterium
GGCGGGGGCGGGGGGGGGGTGCCGGCCGTTTGGCGGAGCGGGGCGGCCGCATAACGGGAAAGCCCCCTCCCCGCCGCCGGGCCAGGGGAGCAGTCTTATCCCCCGGAAGTCTTGCCACACTTCCGGCCCGTCCCCTGGATTGCCGCGGGGCCTTTCCATTAACTACCGCTGTCGGCCGGGGCGCGGCGGCCCTGGCGGGATCCGGGTCGTGAGAGGGGATCGTCATGCGGCGGTATCGCTGGACGATGTTGGTGGTGTGCCTGTTCTGCCTGTCGGCGGCCTGGGCGGGGGCGGATGGACCGGGGGCGCCGCCGCGGCGCATCGCCTTCGGCTCGTGCGCCCAGCAGGACCGGCCACAGCCCATCTGGGAGGCGGTCGTCGCCGCCAAGCCCGACCTGTTCCTGTTCCTCGGCGACACGATCTACGGCGACACCAAGGACATGGACGTGCTGCGCCAGAAGTACGGCCAACTCGCCGTCCTGCCCGGCTGGCAGAAGCTGCGCAAGGCTTGCCCCATGCTGGCGACCTGGGACGACCACGACTACGGCGCCAACGACGCCGGCGCCGAGTACCCGAAGAAGGACGAGTCGCAACAGGTCTTCCTCGACTTCTTCGGCGTGCCGAAGGACTCGCCGCGCCGCACCCAGAAGGGCGTCTACCACGCCGAGCTGTTCGGGCCACCGGAGAAACGGCTGCAGGTCATCCTCCTCGACACGCGCTACTTCCGCAGTCCGCTGAAGAAGCGCGGTAAGTTCGTGCGTGATGTCGGTCCCTACGTCCCCAGCGACGACAGGACGGCGACCCTGCTCGGCGCGGCGCAGTGGCAGTGGCTGGAGCAACAGCTCAAGGTGCCGGCGAAGGTGCGCCTGCTCGGCTCCAGTATCCAGGTCGTGGCGGAGGACCACGGCTGGGAGAAGTGGCTCAACCTGCCGCACGAGCGCGAGCGCCTCTACAAGCTCCTGCGCGACACGAAGGCGAACGGCGTGATCGTGCTGAGCGGCGACCGCCACCTGGCCGAACTGTCCGTCATGGACGCGGGACTCGGCTACCCGCTGTATGACCTGACTTCCAGCGGCCTGAACCAGGCCTCCAAGGGCTGGCGCACGTTCGAGACGAACCGCCACCGTGTCGCCACGATGAACTACGGCGACAACTTCGGCACGGTCCTGATCGACTGGGACCGACCCGACCCGCTGATCCGGCTGCAGATCCGCGACGACGCCGGCGAGGTCACCATCCAGGAAAAGGTGCCCCTGAGCCTCCTCCAGCCCGGCTCGCTGAAGGCCAAGGGAACAGGGCCGTCGAAGTCGAAGGGGGCAGGCAAGGTGCGCCTGGTGACGGGCGAGGTGCTCACCCCCGAGTTGGTGACGAAGCTCGTGGACAAGCGCTGTACGATCGAGATGGAGGTGCGGGCGACCGGCGGGACCGGGAAAAAAGTCTTCCTCAACTCGTCGCAGGATTTCCGCGGTGACGACAACTTCACGGTGGTGCTCGAGAAGGCCGCGCAGGCGAAGCTGAAGAAGGCCGGCGTGACGGAGCCGCGCACTCATTACCTGGGGAAGACGGTCCGCGTGACGGGGACGCTGTCGCGGTTCCGCGAGCGGCCGCAGATCCTGGTCTCCGACCCGGCGCAGATCGAGGTGCTCAACAAGAAGTGACTCGGATCGTGGGTCAGGACTCCGCTCCTGACAGGTCGATGTCAGGAGCGGAGTCCTGACCCACAATCCGACAGCGCGGGGCGGCTGCACATCAGAACAGCAGAAGCCATAGGCGGGCGCTGTTACAATCGACCCAGGAAACGTCGCCGCCACCCAGCGCAACCGGCTTTACCATGAGGGGAACACACCAGCCGCTGCCGCTCATCCCGCTGCTCCGCGCGTACACCGACGCCGGCCCCGCCGGCGCGGAGGGACTGGGCAAACTCCCCGTCTTCGGGCCGCGCTTCCAGGCGGTCCTCGCGGCGCCCGGCACCTTCCTCAACGAGGCCTTTCTCGACCGCGCCGCCGAGGCGGAGTTCCGCGAGGCGCTGGCCGCGTTCTACCAGCAGTGCGTGCAGCCGCCGTTGCAGCTGGCCGCCCTCCACCGCCGCGCCGGCCTGGTGCGGCACGCCCTCGCCCACCTCCTGCACTGCCCCGACCCGCTCCTCAAGAAGGCCGGCCGCTTCCTTGATCCCGGCGGCGCCTACCACGTTGCGGGCCTCGGCCCCGCGTTCTGGACGGCCCTGTTTCAGGCGCTCGACCCGCTCCGTCACTCCGGCTGGGTCGGCGCCGTGCCGCTCGGCCTGCGCCGCCTGGCCCTGCTCCGCCGCACGGCCGCCGCGAGCCCCGGCCGCACCTACGCCGCCCTCCTCGACGCCTACGCCCGCCTGCGCGACCTGGCCCCGGAACTGACCGCCCTGCACCTCGACCACTTCCTCAGCCTGGTCGCGACCATGCGCGGGCGCACCCTCACCTCGGGGCGGCTGGCGCTGGGGCCGGACCTGCCCGCGGTGATCCGCCGCGAGCGCGCCCGTGTACCGCTGCGGCGCCGCCTCAAGGAGCGCGGCCGGGCCTTGCAAACGGCGCGGGAGGAACTGGAGGCGGGGCTGAAGAGCGAGGACGGCGCTCGCCTCGGCGCCGCCCTGGTGCTCGCCGCCGACGCGCCGCGCCAGGCGGCCCTCGACTGGGACCGGCACGGCGAGGCGCTGGCGTTGTGGCTGGGACGGCTGTGGGAGGCGGACGACCCTTACGAAACGCTCGACGCCTTCTGGCGCTCCGACGCCATCCCCGGCGCCGGCCTGTGGCTGCCGACGGCCGTGCTGCACCTGAAGGACCCGCGCCGCTTCCACGTCTGGGACGACGCGGCGCGCCAGGGTTATGCCGCGCTCGGCGAGGGCGCGGAGGAGGGCGCCGCCGCCGAGCGCTATCGGCTGTTCAACGAGGGCATCGCCTGGCTGCGCGACCAGCATCGGCTGCACCCGTTCGAGGCCCCCGCCGTCCTGGCCGCCTGCGCCGACGTTGGGGAGGCCGACGGCGAAGCGGCGGGCACGCGCGGCGCGGCGGTCTTCGGCGGCTTCTGCGCCGACACCTTCCGCTTCCTCGACGAGCTGGCCGCGAGCAACAGCCGGGCGTGGATGGACGGGCAGCGCGCGCGCTACCGCTTCGCGGTGCGCGAGCCGCTCGTGGAATTGTGCCGGGCCCTGGCCGAGCGCTACGTCGAGCCGGTGCTGCGCCGCGAGTGGGGCTGGGAACTGGAGACGGCGGCGCGCAACGGCCGGGCGCTGACGAGCATTTGCAAGAACGACTACGGCAAGTCGGTGCCGTACCAGACGGCCCTGTGGGTGACGTTCTGCCGGCGGCCGGGCGGCAAACGCAACGACGCCCAGTTCTTCGTCCGCCTCGACCAGGCGGGCCTGAGTTACGGCTGGCGCCTGGGGCGCGAGGCGCGCGACGCGGGGCGCCTGTTCCGCCGTAACGTGCAGGAGCATGCCGACCTGCTCTATCGGGCCTTGAGCCGCGGCGGTGCCGCCGCCGACTGCCGCTTCGCCACGAGCGAGGATCTCATCGCGGGCGTCCCGCTCGCCGGCCCCGGGGACCTGCGCGCCTGGGCGACGGGCAAGTCGCTGGTCGCGGGCAAGGTGCTGCCGGCCGCATCGCCGCTGCTGACGTCGGACGACCTGGTCGGCGAGATCCTGCTGACATTCGACCGCCTCCTGCCGGCTTACGCCTGCGCTGCCGGCGCGGAGCCGCAGACGCTGCTCGGGAGGCGTGCCGGCGACGCCCCCGCCGAGAGCGACTATACGGCGGCCGACTTCCACCGCGACACGTTCCTGCCGCAGGACTGGCTGCGCCGGGCGCAGACGCTGCTCGGCCTCAAGCGGCAGCTCATCCTGCAGGGCGTGCCGGGGACGGGCAAGACGTTCGTGGCCCGCTGCCTCGCCCGGCTGCTGGCCGGCGGCCGCGACAACGTGGTGCGGCTGGTGCAGTTCCACCCCGCCTACAGCTACGAGGAGTTCGTGGAGGGCATCAAGGCGAAATCGGTGGAGGTGGACGGCCGGCACGACGTGACGTACCCGGTGGAGGACGGCCTGCTGTGTACCTTCGCCGACCGGGCCGCCAGGGCGCCGTCGCAGCCGCACGTGCTGGTGATCGACGAGATCAACCGCGGCAACCTGCCGCGCATCTTCGGCGAGCTGCTCTACCTGCTGGAGTACCGCGACCAGGGCATCGCCCTGCCGTACTCGCGGCGCGACTTCCGCCTGCCGGCGAACCTGTACCTGCTCGGCACGATGAACGCCGCGGACCGCTCGGTGGCGCTGATCGACCAGGCGCTGCGGCGGCGCTTCTCGTTCCTCGACATGCCGCCCGACGCCGCGGTGCTGGCGGCGTGGCTGCACACGCACCCGCCGCGCGCCGGGGCCGAGTTCGCGGAGCGCGTGGTCGATCTGTTCGGCCGGCTGAACGCGCGGCTGCGTGAGGATCTCGGGCCGCACCAGCAGGTCGGCCACAGTTACTTCATGGTGCCGGACCTGGACGAGGCGCGGCTGGGCGTCTTGTGGGAGCACCACGTGCTGCCGCTGCTGGACGAGTATTTCGCAGGCCAGCCCGGCCGCGTGGCGGCGTACGCACTGGAGCGGCTGAGCGGCGAGCGCCGCGAGGGGCGCAAGCGGCCGGCGCCGGCGAGCCAGGGGTAGCGCGCGGCCGGGTCGAGGGCTGATGGGGGGAGGCCGTGGACGACTTCTGGGATTTGTTCATCGAACCGATCCTTGTCCGGCGGCAACCGGGGAGCATCGTCGAGGTCGGGGCCGAGCACGGGCGGACCACACGGTTGCTCCTGGGGTTCTGCGGCCGCCATCGCAGCGTGCTCCATTGCATCGAGCCGGCCCCGCGGTTCGATCCGGCTCGCCTGGAGCAGGAATACGGCGCGCGTCTCATCCTCCACCAGGGGTTGAGCCTGCAGATGCTACCCCACGTCGATCGTTTCGAGGTGGTGCTCAGCGATGGGGACCACAATTGGTACACGGTCTATCACGAGCTGAAACTCATCGAGCGGCGCTGCCACGAACTGGGCCAGCCTTTCCCGCTGGTCCTGCTGCACGACGTCGGCTGGCCGTACGGGCGCCGGGACATGTACTATAACCCGGACAACATTCCTCCGCAGTACCGCCATCCCTGGGCCAGGAAGGGAATCGTCCTGGGGGTGTCGGCCCTCCAGGATCGGGGAGGCCTGAACCCCCACCTGTGCCACGCCGACCATGAGCACGGCCCACGGAACGGGGTGTTGACGGCGGTCGAGGATTTCCTCGAGGAAGCAGGGCAGCCGCTGGAATTGGTAACGATACCAGGCCTGTTCGGCTTCGCGGTGCTTTTCCCTTCAGGCCTTCAGGGTCAACACGAGGATCTGGTGCGGTTCCTCCGCGCCCTGGAACTGACGCCGGTCATGAAGCAGTACGTGGAGCGCTGCGAGGCGTTGCGCATCGCCCTGGACGGTAGTCTTCGGGAGTACGACGCCGCGCTGCGAGAGTGCCACGCGCGCCTGGGCGAACTGGGCAGGCCGGCACCTCCCGGCGCGCAATTCGAGGTGGGATTCACGTAGTATACCGCAGGCAGTTGACTTCTTCCTCCCCTCGCCCCCGCGTACAGGGGCGAGGGGAGGAAGAAGTCAACTGCCTCCACTATACTAGGAGACTGTCCGATTATAGCTCGTCGCCTATTCTGTCAGCTGGAGATAACGGACGCAAGACGGGGGCGTCCTCCCGCGCTGTCGGACTCCGTCTGCTTTCCTCTCGGCTGGAGCACGCATGGCTACCCCGCGTCGCA
>JBBRPS010000666.1:0-5793 GCA_038227745.1 Gemmatales bacterium
CGTGAGTGCCTCACGCGCTCGCCCGAGGCTCGCGGCTAAACGGGGCTCGGCGGCGCAGTACCATGCCGACCGCGGCCTTCAACGGCACGATCCTCCTCAAGGACCGGCTGCTCCCCGGCGGCCACGTCACCGTCGAATGCGAGCGGATCGCGGAAGTCGGCCCCGGCCCCGTGCCCGGCGGCGTCGATCTCGGTAACGGCTACCTGGCCCCCGGCTTCGTGGACCTGCACGTCCACGGCGGCGCGGGGGCCGATTTCATGGACGGCACCGCGGAGGCCTTCCGCACCGTCTGCCGCGCCCACGCCCACCACGGCACCACCAGCCTGCTGCCAACCACCACCGTCGCCCGCCACGACCAGCACCTCGCGTTCCTCGACGTGTGCCGCCGCCTCAAGCACGAGGGTATCGGCGGCGCCCGCATCCTCGGCGCTCACTTCTACGGCCCTTACTTCGCCGCCGAGGCGCGCGGCTGCCACCCCGCCGCGCCCGTCCGGCCGCCCGAGCCGGCCGAGTATCGCCAGTACCTCGCCCACGCCGACTGCATCGCCACGGCGACGGTCGCGCCCGAACTGCCCGGCGCGGAAGAGTTCGTGCGCGCCTGCCGCGCTCACGGCGTCCGCTGCAACGCCGGCCACTCCTACGCCACCTTCGAGCAGATGGAGGCCGCGGTCCGCTGGGGCGTGCGCCACGTCGATCACCTCTTCTGCGCCATGTCCGACCGCGCCCGCCTCCGCCAGGGCCAGACGTACCCGATGCGCGGCGGCGTCATGGAGGCGACGCTCTACTTCGACGAGTTGACCACCGAGGTCATCGCCGACGGCAAGCACCTGCAGCGCGAGTTGCTGCTGCTGGCGTACAAGGTCAAGGGGCCGGACCGTCTGGCCCTGGCGACGGACTGCAACCGGGCGCTGGACATGCCGGACGGCGAGTACGTCTTCGGCCCGCTGGACGGCGGCGAGGTGATCCTGCGCCACGACGGTGTCGGCGTGATGCCCGACGGCAAGGCGCTGGCGTCGAGCGTGGTCGGCATGGACCACTGTGTGCGCACGTTCCATCGGTTGACGGGGGTGCCACTGCCCGAGGTCGTGCGCATGGCCAGCCTGACGCCGGCCCGCATCGTCGGGTGGGAGAAGGAGGTCGGCAGCATCGCGCCGGGGAAGCTGGCCGATCTGCTGGTGCTCGACCGCGAGCTGAATGTGCGGGAGGTTTACGTGGCGGGGCAGCCGGTGTGGGGGGAATAGAAGGCGGCAGCCGGCTCCTCACGCCGAATCCAGTGTTCCCCGGTCGTCAAGCTGGGTGCTCGCCGGTGCGCCGACGATCTGGTTGACACTCTCATGATCGAACCAGATCGGCACCCCACCCGGGGCGAGGAAGACGGCCACGCCATCGCGCACGACCAGCGCCCCCGGGTGATCCACCTCGAACCGCCGCCCCCCGTGGAGCTCCACCGTGAACACACGGAATGGTTGACGCTGTCGGAGGCCTTCGAGAAGGCTCGTGAAGTTGCCGGCCGTCATACCTGAACCCTTCGTGGAAGATTGTCGTAGGCCACCGGGCAACGCTGGCGGCGACCTACGTGTACTGTACCGGGAATCGGCGATGTCAACAAGCAATTGCGGGGCGCGGTTGGCGCAGAACCCGAAGGGTTCCTCTGTGCCTTGCCCGCGGGCATCTGGCGGGCGAGGCGTCCGCCGTTAGAATGTGCTTAACGAAGGTTCGCCGCCAACCGATTCTCACAGGACGACGCGCTTGCTCACCCTGAACAACGTCCCCATCGAAGACACCTTCGCCGAGGCTTTCCCGATGATGGGGGCGCGCCTTGTCGTTACCGCCGAGACGGCCGACTGGGCGCGCACCGCCGGCCAGGTCACCACCGGCTACGCCGCCTCCGTCATCGGCTGCGACGTCGAGGCCGGCGTCGAGCACGTCCTCACGCCCGACGAGACGCCGGATGGCCGCCCCGGCGTCAGCCTCCTGCTGTTCGCCTTCAACCGCGCCGCCCTGCAGAAGGCCGTCGTCAACCGCGTCGGCCAGTGCATCCTGACCTGCCCGACCACCGCCTGCTACAACGGCTTGCCCCCGGTCAAGGACAGGACCATCCGCGTCGGCGGCAACCTGCGCTTCTTCGGCGACGGCTGGCAGTTCAGCAAGAAGCTCGAAGGCCGGCGCTACTGGCGCCTGCCGGTCATGGACGGCGAGTTCACGTGCGAGGATGTTTTTGGCACGGTCAAGGGCGTGGCGGGTGGCAACTTCCTGATCCTGGGCGAGAGCCAGGCGCAGGCGCTCGCGGCGGCCGAGGCGGCGACGGCGGCCATCCGCAAGTTGCCCGGCGTCATCCTCCCGTTCCCCGGCGGCGTGGTGCGCAGCGGCAGCAAGGTCGGCAGCCGCTACAAGAAGCTGCGGGCCAGCACCAACGACGCTTACTGTCCCACCCTCCGCGGCGTGGTCAAGACGGTGCTGCCCGAGGGAGTCAACGCGGTCTACGAGATCGTCATCGACGGCGTCGATCTGATGTCGGTCGAGGAGGCGACGCGGGCGGGGGTCAGGGCCGCGTGCGTGCCGGGAGTGGTGCGCATCTCGGCGGGCAACTACGGCGGCAACCTCGGCCCGTTCCACCTGCACCTGCACAAACTACTCGGCGGCGCGTAAGCCCAGGGGTGGCACCCCCTGGGCCCGGAGGAACACCATGCTGCGGCTGACGTACCACGGCACGACCACGATCCCCGTGGAAGCGGAGTGCATCACGCCGGACAACCTCGCCGGCAAGTCCGCCGACGAGGTCGCGCGCCTGCCCGTGCAGCACGGCAACACGGCGGTGCCGCTCGGCGAGTTCTTCCGCGTCGAGGGCGACGCCGCCGACGGCGAGGTGGTCGTGGAAGGGGACTGTGCCCGCGTCAAGCTGATCGGCGCGGAGATGAAGACGGGGCGGATCACGGTCCACGGCAACGTCGGCATGCACCTCGGCGCCGAGATGCGCGGCGGCGAGATTCTCGTCCACGGCAACGCGGGCGACTGGGTCGGCGCCGAGATGCGTGGCGGCCACATCCACGTCCACGGCGACGCCGGGCACCTGGTCGGGGCGGGCTACCGCGGCAGCCGGCTGGGGATGCGCGGCGGCGCGATTCTCATCGACGGCAAGGCGGGCAACGAGGTCGGCAGCACGATGCGGCGCGGGCTGATCGCGGTCGGCGGGGCGGCGGGCGACTTCGCCGGCGTCGGCCTGATCGCGGGCACGGTCTTCGTCTTCGGCGAACCGGGGGTGCGCGTCGGCGCCGGCATGAAGCGCGGCACCATCGCGCTGTTCTCTGGCCCGCAGCAATTGCTGCCCACCTTCCGCTTCGACTGCGTGTACCGGCCGGTGTTTGTGCGCCTGTACCTGCGCCGGCTCGCCGCCTGGGGCTTCCGGGCGGCGGAGCCTTTCCGCGAGGGGGCGTACCGGCGTTACAGCGGCGACCTCGTCGCGCTCGGCAAGGGCGAGGTGCTCCAGTGGCAGGCCTGAGTGGGTCCGCGGAGGTGGGGAGATGGTCACGCACGATACGCCGCGCCTCGCCATTCTCGGCGCCGGCCCCGTCGGCCTGGAGGCGCTGCTCTACGCGAAGGCGCTGAACCTACCGGCCGTCGTCTACGAGCGCCGCCGCGTCGGCGAACACCTGCGCCATTGGGGCCACGTCCGCCTCTTCAGCTCGTTCGGCATGAACCACACGCCGCTGGGCCGGCGAGCGATTCTCCACGAGAGGCCGAAACACGACTTCCCCGCCGATGGTGACTGCGTGACCGGCCGGGAGCACCTGGCCGCCTACGTCGGACCGCTCGCCCGTCTCGAAGCGCTCCACCCGCACATCCGGACCGGCACGGAGGTACGGCACATCGGCCGCCGCGGCTTCCTGAAAGACGACGCCCCCGGCGACCGGCGACGTGCAGGGCAACCGTTTCGCCTGATCCTGCGCGACGGCAACGGCCGCGAGCGCGCCGAGGAAGCCGACGTGGTCCTCGACTGCACCGGCACCTACGGCAGGCACCGCTGGCTGGGCGACGGCGGCATCCCGGCGCTGGGCGAGGAACTCGCCGGCCCGCACATCACCTACGGCGTGGAAGACGTGCTCGGCGAGCGCCGCGGCTACTACGCCGACCGACATGTCCTCGTCGTCGGTGCCGGCTACTCCGCGGCCACGACCGTGTGCAGCCTGGCGATGCTGGCCGAGTCTGAACCGGACACGCTGACAACCTGGCTGACGCGCGGTCCGGACGCCCGGCCGCTCAAGCGCATCGCCGACGACCCCCTGCCCGAGCGCGACCGGCTCGCCGGCCGGGCGAACGACCTCGCCACCCGCGCCGGGGGCGCCGTGCAGTTCTGCCCCCAGGCGGCCGTCGAGGCGATCGAATCACTCGGCCCTGAACGCGGCTTCAAGGTCAGCGTCCGCGTCGCGGGCGTCCCGACCTCTTGGACGGTGGACCGCATCATCGCCAACGTCGGCTACACACCCGACACCGACCTGTACCGCGAGCTGCAGGTCCACGAGTGCTACGCCTCGCTCGGCCCGATGAAGCTGGCCGCCGCCCTCGCCGGACAGCGCGGCGGCGATTGCCTCACGCAGACCAGCCAGGGGCCGGACACACTCCGCAGCCCCGAGCCGAACTTCTTCGTCCTCGGCGCCAAGAGCTACGGCCGCAACGCGCAGTTCCTCCTGCGCGTCGGCTTCGCGCAGGTGCGCGAGGTGTTCACCCTCATCACCGCCAGGCCCGACCTCGACCTCTTCAAGGAGCGCCTCGCATGACCGTATCGCTGCCGCTCCTCAACACGCCCGCCCCCGTGGTGCCACTTGCCCACCTCGATGAATTGTGGTTCCAGGTGGGTGGGACGGTCTGCAATCTGGAGTGCAGGCATTGCTTCATCAGCTGTGGCCCGCACAACCATAGCTTCGGCTTCCTCGACCTCGAAACCGTCGGCCAGGCGCTGGAGGAGTCGGTGGGGCTCGGCGTGAAGGAATACTACTTCACCGGCGGCGAGCCGTTCCTGAACCGCGACATGGTGCCGATCCTGGAACTGACGCTGCGGTACGGGCCGGCGACTGTGTTGACCAACGGGACGGTCTTCAGGGACGAGTGGCTGGAGCGGCTGCGGCAGGCTGCGGAGGCGTCGCCCTACAGCCTCGAGTTCCGCGTGTCGCTCGACGGCTTCACGGCGGAGGAGAACGATCCCGTCCGTGGCGAGGGGACCTTCGAGCGCATCCTGCGCGGCGTCCGGCAACTCGTCGCGCACGGCTTCCTGCCGATCGTCACGGTCACGCGCACGCGCGACGAGCAGGACGACGCCGAACTGTTCGCGGGCTTCGTGCGGCTGCTGCGCTCGAACGGGTACGACCGGCCGCGGCTGAAGCTACTGCCGACACTGCGCATCGGCGCCGAGGCGGGCCGGCAGCGCGGCTACGGTCCCGAGGAGCGGGTGACGCCGGAGATGATGGAGGGCTACGACGCGGGCCGGCTGCTGTGCAGCCACGCGCGGGTCGTGACCGACCGCGGCGTCTGGGTGTGTCCGATCCTGCTCGAAGCGCCCGACGCCCGTCTCGGGGCGACCCTGACGGAGGACCTGGGCAGCTACCCGCTGCGGCACCGGGCGTGCTACACCTGCTACCAGTACGGGGCGCTTTGCGCCAATGCGTCCGGGGGGCGCCGCGACGCCTGACGGTGAACCTGAAGCTACGCCTGGATGACCTTGCCGTGTAGCGCCCTTCGTAGGAGGGAGCTCCGTCCCCCGAGGGGGTCGCCGGGCGGAGCCGGCTCCTACGAAGCCCC
>JBBRPS010000667.1:0-5790 GCA_038227745.1 Gemmatales bacterium
AAACCTGCACTGAATTCAGGAGAGCCGCGACAGCCCGTGTTGTCGCGCTTTCCGCATGAATTCTGCGGTTTCCGAAGAGTGACACCACACTGTCATCGCTACCGACTTGGATGCAAGTTTTCGTGCCAGAAACACTAGGTGACCATCTTGCCTGCCGAGGGAATAGCCAACAGCGCCGGGGGATCACCAGCCTCGAAAGGGTGGACGGTCGCCCAACCTCATTCCACCCCCGCGGGCACCTCATTCAGCCGCACCGCCTCCCATGTCGCCCCTGTCCAAAGCAACTCGTTCACCCCCAGGTTGCGGATCGGCCCCAGCCTCGGCCAGTCCGCCGCGCTGTAGCCAGCCACCTGCGTCAGCAGCAGTACCCGGATCACGATGCCGTGCGCCACGATCACCAGCATCTTCCCCTCGTACGCGCGCGTCAGCCGCTGCCACACCGGCACGACGCGGTCGCGGATCGCGTCGAACGACTCGGCCCCCTGCGGCGCGTAGCCCGTCTCGCCCGCCACCCAGCGGCGCAGCGTCTCCGGCCACACGCCCTCCTTGCCGCCGTGCGGCGTGCCGCTCAGCGCCCCCACCCGCCGCTCGTGCAGGTCCGGCTCCATCCGCAAAGGCAACCCACACGCCGCCGCGGTCGGCGTCGCCGTGTCCACCGCCCGACGCATCGCCGAGGACACCACCGCGACCGGCTTCTGCTCCGCCAGCACCGGCGCGAGCAGCGCCGCCTGGCGCCGGCCGCGTTCGCTCAGCCCAACGTCGGACTCGGCGCCGTGGAACACCGTCGGGTCGGCCGACTCTGCATGGCGCAGCAGGAACACACGGGTTGACACTCGGACACTCCTCCCGGAAAGCGATCGGCAAAGGGGAAGTGCGACGGGCTCATTTCGCCGCGGGGGCGCCGGGGTGGCGCTGGGCGGGCTGGGCGGAGGCGGGTACGGCAGCCGTGGTGACAGCGAGGCCGACCTCGCCGGGGCAGGGCACCAGCGGCTGCTGGCACGCTGGACACCCCACGGTGTTGTGTTCCAGCGCCGGCCGCAACGCCCCCGGCGAGCGGCGCTTCTGCACCGCGGCCACCTGCGGCAGGAAGCGGCGCGTGTAGTAGTCCACCCAGGCCCTCAACCGCTCGGCGGCCCCGCCCACTTCAGGGCGCACCACGCCGCGGCAGCACACGTCCAGCGGCGGCTCGCCCTCCGCCGCCAGCAGCAGGTCCGGGCACTGCTCCAGTCGATCCGCCGCATCGGAGCTGTCCGCCACCTCGAACACCGTGACGGCCGGGCCGATCTCCTCCCAAGACCGGCGCTCGCGCAGCGACCACAGCAGGCGCAGCTGCGCCAGGCTACCCGCGTCCTCCACGTTCAGCAGTGCCCCCAGCGGCGCGCACGCCCGGCCCAGGTCGCACAGGTCGGCGGCTTCCAAGCCGGCGTTGAAGGCGCGCTGGCACAGCAGTACACGCAGGCGGCTGTGCTCCCCCTCGCCCCACCCCGGCACTTCGCGCGGGTGCAGCAGTCCCGAGGCGAAAGTCAGCGGCATTTCGCCCGTCAGACAGCGGGCCAACTCGTCCGCCAGCACCGACACGACATCCTCGGCCTCCTTGCCGCGGTCCTCGACGGCGAGGCGCGCCACCACCCCTGCGCACAGCCCGAGTGACGGGTTGGTGCGGGTCAGTTCCTCGGCCGCCTGGCAGGCCGCCTCGAGCGCCTCGGCCCGGTCCCGCACCTCCCCGCGGCTGATGCCCGCGTTCGCCAGGCTCGCGGTCAGCGGTAGGCTCTCGCCGGGGAAGCCCCTGGCCGCCAGGCGCGGCACCAGCACTCCCCAGGCGTGGCGCAGCGCCCGCTCGCGCGGGTCGCCAGGCGCCCGCCACAGCAGCCGCACCGCGCCCGCGATCAGCATCCCCAGCCCGGCGCACCCGGCGGCGGGCACCCAGGGCGGCACGCCCCAGGACGGCATCAGGTACGCCAGCGCCCCCGCGGCCAGCAGCGGCGGCCCCGCCAGATAGAGCAGCGCCCCCTTGCGCGTCCAGCCCTTGCCCGGCTCGACGCCGTGGTAGACCAGCTCGTCCGGCGTCCGCACTTCCAGCCGCGCTGACAGGCCACTGTCACGCACCTCCACGCGGTAGCCCGCCGCGGACAGGCCCCGGTTGCCCACGTAGAGCGCCAGCGGCGGCACCGCGGCCGGCGGCGCCAGCGGCGCGTAACAATGCGGGCACAGCGTCGCCCCCTGTTTGCGAGCCTGCTCCACCAGGCCACGGCGGGCCTCCGCGTCCTCGACGCCGCGCTGCAGCAGCAGACGGTTGAACTGCGCCAGCCCCTGCGCCGGGTCCAGCCGCGCCGCCAGCGCCCGGCAGCGCTCCAGCAGCGCGGCGTCCTGCTCCAGCCGGTAGTCCTCCACCCAGTCCTCCAGCATCCGCCACGGCTCGCGCACGCGCCGCCCGTGCAGCATCAGGCGGTGCCTGTCCCACAGGTGCTTCTCCATCTCCAGCCGCTGCAGCTCGACGCGGCAGCGCGGGCAGGACATGCGCACCTGGCTCTCCAGCTCGGCGCACAGGGCGTCGATGGCCTCGGCCTGGCCGACGGTCTGCTCCAGCTCGTGCAGCACTTCGATGGAGCGGGACTTGCCCAGGCCGGCGACATGGGCGCACAGCACGTCCACCGCGGCCGGCCCCGCCTTGCCGGTGGTGCGCAGCACGGCGGCCAGCGCGCGGGTGCGCGCTTCCGCCGCCACGCGCCGGTCGGCGAGCACGGGCTTGACCGCCTGCAACAAGCCCTCCGCCAGCGGGGTGGGCAGGCGCGTGACCATCTCCAGGGCGAGCAGCGCGACAACGGGCTGGAGCGGGCCGGCGACCCCTGGGCCGGCCAGCACTACCACGAGCCGCGGCCCGCTACCGGAGGCGGCGATGGCCTCGGCCGCGGCCCCGGCGGCCTGCGCCCGCTCCTCGGCGGCGAGCTGCAGCAGCTCTTTCCCCAGCCAGGCGGCCAGCACACCGTCGGCGCGCTCGCCGTGTTCCTCGCGCGCCACGCCCTCCAGGGCGGCCCACGCCTCAGGGTCGGGGCTGGCCCCACACACCGCCCCGAGCAGCACCGCCACCGTCTCGGGCAGCGTCCGGCGGCCGCCGCGGAACTCGTAGACGTGGTGGACGCGGCGCAGGTGGACGTCGTACTCGCCCTGCGGCACCTGCCGGCCGCACTCGCTGCACGCGATCGGTTTCTCCACCTCCAGCTGGCGCAGGCAGGCCGCGACCGCCCCGCCGGCGCCGCCCAGCACCGCGAGGCGCCGGCAGAGGAGGATCTTCTCCTCGATCAGCCCGGGCGGGCACAGTGCGTCCAGTTCCCGGCGCAGGTCGGCCGCCGTGGGTTCGTCGAGCGACAGCCGCTCGGCCAGGTCCGGCAGGAGCAGTTCGCGGCTGATTTCGCGGACGCGCGCGTCGGCGCTGCACAACAGCCCGGGGAAGAGCGGGCGGGCGGCGCGGCCCTGGCGCAAGCACTGGACGAGGCGGGCCACCTGGAGCGGGCCGGTGAAAACGGTGTCGGCACGGCGAACGCTCTCCTCCTCCAGCGCGGCCAGGTACGGCGCCCCGATCCCCTCCGCCGATTCGTCGATGAGGAGACTGCACAGCCGCTCGTGCGCCTGCGTGTCACCGGCCGTGAACACCCGGTCCCACAGCCGGGCCAGCGCGTCCGCGCGCGGCAGCGGCGTACCCTCGACGACGAGATAACCGTGGACGCTGACGAGGTGGGCGGCCGTGTCCCGGTCCTCCAGTTCCGCCGCGCACACCGGACAGTTCGTGGGCAAGTCGAGGTTGAGGGCGGCCAGGACCGGGCGCAGCACCTCCTCGCGCACGCCCGCCGACTTCACCAGGCGTGCAACGGGGGTACAGTCCTCGGGGTGCGTGGCGGCAAGGGCCTCGAACACCCGACGGAGGAGGGCCTCGGTGGGGGGCAGCGGGGCGGTCACCAGGCCGCGCACCGCCTCCAGCCGCAGCGGGAGCACGGTGTCCTGCAGCGACCGCAGCAGCAGCGTCTCCAGGGAAGGGGAGGCGCCGGGTCGGTGGCGCGCCTCCGCCACGCGCCGCAGCGCCCAGCCGCGCACCTGCGGCAGCGCCGAGGCCAGCAGGTACTCCGCCACGCGCGTCGTGTCCAGCGCCTGGAAGAGGAGGCCGACGATGGGCGGCTCCGGTTCGTCGGGCGTACCCGGCGCGGCCCTGCCCTCGGCCAGCCGGCGCAGGTTGTTGGGGAACGGGTCGAGCAGGTGGGCAGGCGTCCCCTCCGAGCAGGCGACGCGGCCGGCGTGGCGGCGGCGCGTGAAGACGGCGTAGCGCACCGCCTCGCCGGGCGGGTTGGTGAAGTCGTCCGGGTCGCCGCCCGACTCCGCCGGCCGGCGCGGGAACGTATCCTCGGCCCAGCCCGTCGCGGCGCCCTCGGCGACGAGATCGCCCTGGTCGGCGGCCGCGGGCCGGGAGCCGACGCCGCGGCGGACGACGACCTCCAGGCCCGGCTCGACCCGGGCGTAGTAGAGGCGGATGGTATCGCTGCGAGGCAGGCGCAGGGCCAGCACGGCGGTCGGCGGCGGCGGCGGCGGGGCCACGATCCAGAGGCGCAGGTCGGCGACCGACGGCGGCCGCTGCCGCGGGTCGGGGCTGAGACAGCGGCGCAGGCCGTTGACGAAGTTGTCGGGCCAGCCGTGCCGCAGCGCCTCGGCTTCCAGCCCGAGCTGCTCCGCCCAGATCGCGACGCGCTCCTGCGGGACGGCGCGCAGGGCCTCGGCGGCGCGGGCGAACTGCGGCTCGTCGAAGCGCGCCCAGGGCTGCCCCTGCTCGAACGCAAGCTGGGCGGGCCGCTCGTTGGTCAGCAGCAGGTAGGCGATCGTCGCCCAGGCGTACAGGTCGGTGCGCCGGTCGCGCGGGGCGGCGGGGTCGAAGCACTCGGGCGCCGAGTAGCCGCGCGCGTAGCGCTCCGGCGGGAAGAACTCGCGCCAGTCCGGGGCGGTCCGTGGGGACAAGCTGCCAGCTTGTCCCGGGTCTGGGACAAGCTGGCAGCTTGTCCCCACGGGCAGGGGCACCACCGTATCGGTGCCGAGGTAGTGCAGCCGGCCGGCGCGATCCACCAGCAGCGACAACGGACCGAGGCCGTTCAGCAAGAGGCCGTCGTCGTGGCAGGACGCGAGGAACTCCAGCAGTTCCGCGACGACGGACAGGACAATAGTGAAGGGCGGGGCGGCCTGGAGCCAGCGGATGAGCGTGTCGCCGTGCGGCCGGGCGAGGACGACGATCGGCTCGCGCGCCGGCGCGTCGGTGGGGCCGAGGGCGGTGCGTGACGGGGTCTGGCCGCCGGCCGCCGGCTCGCGGGGGTAGGTGAACGGGTCGCGCGTGTTGTGTACTTCGAGGAGATCGAGCGGCTCCGGCCAGAGGTTACTGGTGCGGTTGGCGAGGACGGCACGGCCCTCGGCGCAGGCGAGGGTGCGGCGTCCCAGGACGTACTCGGCGCTGTCGAGCCGCGGGTAGTTGACGGTGCGCAGGAGGACGTCGAGCGACTCCTTCTCCTCGGTCTCGCGCGGCCGTTTGCCGGTGAAGTCGAAGTTGTAGAAGACCTTGCGGGCGGCGTAGAGGCCGGACCAGGGCGTCTCGCTGAGGACCTCGGTGACCAGGTAGCCGCCCGGCTGGTTGGCAGGCCCGGAGCCGGAGAGGCGTTCGCCGATCTGCAGTTTCATGGGGAGCGGTTACAACCTATCCTCGTTTAGCCGCGAGCGGTGAGCCAGATCCCGCTACGCGGGGGCCCCCGCGCAGCGGGATCT
>JBBRPS010000668.1:0-5785 GCA_038227745.1 Gemmatales bacterium
AACAGCGGCGTGCTGAGGTAGCGCTCGCCGAGGTCGGGCAGGATCACCACGATCAGCTTGCCCTCGTTCTCGGGCCGGCGCGCGACCTCCACGGCGGCGTGGGCCGCGGCGCCGCAGCTGATGCCGCACAGCATCCCCTCCTCGCGGGCCAGGCGGCGCGCCATCTCGAAGCTATCCTCGTCCTTGACCTGAATCACCTCGTCGATGATCTCCAGGTTGAGCACGGCCGGGATGAAGCCGGCGCCGAGGCCCTGGATGCGGTGCCGGCCCGGCTGCAGCTGCTGGCCGTGCATCTTCTGCGTAATGACCGGACTGTTGACCGGCTCGACCGCGATGGCCTTGAAACTCGGCTTGCGCTTCTTGATCACCTCGCTGACGCCGGTGATGGTGCCGCCGGTGCCCACGCCCGAGACGAGGATGTCCACCTTGCCGTCGGTGTCGCGCCAGATCTCCTCGGCGCTGGTGCGGCGGTGGATCTCCGGGTTGGCGGGGTTCTCGAACTGCTGCGGCATGTACGAGTTGGGGAGGCTCGCCAGCAACTCCTTGGCGCGGGCGATGGCGCCGTTCATGCCCTTGTCGGCGGGCGTCAGCACGACCTCGGCGCCGAAGGCCTTGAGCAGCCGGCGCCGCTCCAGGCTCATGCTCTCGGGCATGGTCACCATCAGCTTGTAGCCGCGCGCGGCGCACACGAAGGCCAGGCCGATGCCGGTGTTGCCGCTCGTCGGCTCGACGATGGTGGTGTCCTTGTTGATCTTGCCGTCGCGCTCGCCGGCGTCGATCATGGCCACGCCGATGCGGTCCTTCACCGACCACAGCGGGTTGAAATTCTCCAGCTTGCCGACGACGGTCGCCTTGGCGTCGCCGACGACGCGGCGCAGCCGTACCAGCGGCGTGTTGCCGATCGTCTGGGTGATGTCGTCGTAAATCTTCCCGCGGAAGGGTTGGGGGAACGCCATGGGATAGCCTCCGGCTACAGGGGATGGGGCGACGATAACGGTTGCGCAGAGTGTAGAAAATGCGCGCGCATTCCACAAGCCCACGGGCCGCGCCCCGTGGGGGTTTCCGCCTCTGGCTCAGATCCCCTCGCCGCCGGTGAACTGCAGATCGACGTCGAGCGGGAAGCGCGTGTTCTCCTCGGCGAAGGCGTTCATGTCGTAGACCAGCAGCGAGGCGTCACTGCGCTGGTCCAGGATACGGCGCGTGGCCTCGACCCGCACCGGGCGCGGCCGGCTGTGGTGGATCAGGTAACCGCCGTTGCGCGGGTCGTGCTCGGTTGGTTGCACCCGGCCGCCCGCCGACGTGGCCCGGACCAGGAGCGCGTAAGCGCCCGGCCGCGCCACCTCCCAGAGGTACTCCCACAACGACCAGGAGTATGGCGCCTGCGGGCCGATCAGTTCGGCGTCGGCCCAGGCGCCGCCGCCGTCGGTGCTGACCTCGACGCGTGCCACCGCCTCGGGGCCGGCCCAGGCCACGCCGAAGAGGCGGTTGGTGCCGACGCCCAGCACCTCGTCGGCGTGCGGCCGGATCACCTCGGACTTGACCGCCATCGGCCCGACGATGACTGTCTCCTCGCCCGCCGCGGTCTGCCGCTTCACGGTGTACTTGACCGTTTGGTAATAGCCGCGGAACGGCCGGTCGATCACCTCGATGCGGCGCAGCCATTTGACCGAGGCGACGCCGTACCAGCCCGGCACCAGCAGCCGCACCGGGGAGCCGTGTTCCGGTTCGAGCAGCTCGCCGTTCATGCGCACGGCCAGCAGCGTGTCGGGGTCGAGGGCCTTGGCGAGCGGCAGGCTGCGGGCGAACGCCATCGGCGCGGGGTGGTCGGACTCGGTGCCGACGTCATAGCCCTCGAAGATCACCTCCACGGCGCCGGGGCGGACGGCCGCCTGCTCCAGGAGGAGCCGCACCGGCACGCCGGTCCACTCGGCGTGGCCGACCGCTCCCGCGCCCCACTGGACGCCGTGGGCACGGTGGCGCAGGAAGGAACGACCGTTGCCGGCGCACTCCACCGTCGCGAACACCGACCGTTCGGGCAGGGCGGTTAACTCGTCCCACGTCCATTCGCGCGGCCGCTCGACGCGGCCCTCGACCCAGAGGCGCCAGCCGTCGAGATCGACGTGCGGCATCTCGAAGTGATTGCGGACGAAAAAGAGCCGGTTGGGCGTCACCCAGCTGCGGACCTGTTCGAGCGGGGTTTCGCTGTTCTCGGGGGTCGCCGTCACGATCCTGCGCTGCTCAGCCATGTTCGACTCATTGAGAGGCAGAGGAACGAAGGAGCGCGCCGGCGGCCCGTCGCGCAGCGACACCCCCACAGACCCCGCCGGGGCCAGCCCGGCGGCTCGCCGATCTTCCTTGCTTCCCGTGCCTCGGAATAGGCCCCTATTCGGATCAGATCCCCGCGGCGTCACTGAACTCCAGCAGCATCGGCTCCTCGCCGCGGCTGCGGTCCGTCAAGGAATAGGTGCCCATGAGGACCAGCGGGGGCGAGTAGATGTGCAAGGTGACCAGGTCGGCGTCGCCCGCCTGCAAATTGGACACCTGATGCAGGTCGCTGTCCTCGCTGCCGACGACGCTGCCGGGCAGGAGGTCGCGCGAGAAGACCGCCTTGACGTGGCCGTTCGGCGCGAACTCGAACAGCGTCTCGGTCGCGGTTCCCTCCAGCACGCGCACGGCGCAGCTCGAACCGCGGTGGTCGTGGATGGGCGAGCGCTGGCCGTTGCGCCAGCACAGCACCCAGAGGTTGTACCACGGAGTGGCGCGGACGAGGTTGCGCCGGTAGGTCCGCTCGGAGTAGCGGACGTGCGGCGCGAAATCATCGAGGCCGACATTGAGGTCGGCAAGAGCGGCCGTCAGGGCGCCGAGCGGCGGCCGGTCGCGCAGGCCGTCGAGATAGCGGCACAGATCTTCCAGGGTTTGCGCCATTGCGGGGCCCCCACGGGCGAGGAGGTGGCTTCGGGAAGAGCGCTTTTCAGGATACCCGAGGGCGCCGGCGACGCAAGAGCGGAAGACAAGGAGACAAGGAGATCGGGAGCCCCACGGGGCGCGGCCCGTGGGCTTGACTCTCTCCTTGTCTTCCGCCGACGGGCGTCTAGTTTGAGGCCGGGCGGCGTGTGCCGCCGCGCATCGTGTTTCACGAGGGGGGAAGACCATGTTGTGGCGACGTTGGGCGCTGCCGCTGTTGGTGCTGCTGGCGGCCGGCGGCGGCGGACTGTTCTCCGGCGAGGGCAAGGGCGAGGGCGGCTGGGTCGCCCTCTTCAACGGCAAGGACACGACCGGCTGGAAGCTCCGCGCCGAGAAGATCACGGTCACGAAGTTCTTCGACGCCGATGGCAAGGAGATCCCCGGCGCCAAGAAGGTGAAGGTCGATCAGAAGGAGATGATCCAGGACGCCAAGGGTAAGCCGCTCCCCGGCGCGAAGGTCGAGGTCCGCGGCAACAAGAAGGTGGTCGTGGACGCCGAGGGCAAGATCCTGCCGAAGGCGAAGGTCGCCAAGGTCGGCGGCCGCGACGCGGTCGTCACGGCGAAGGGTAAGGAGATCGAGGGGGCAACCGCGAAGAGCGAGACGATCCCCAACCCGAGCGGCTGGATCGTGGAGAACGGCGAGCTGATTAGCAGCAAGCCGCACAGCGGCAACGACCTGCTGACCGAGAAGAAGTTCACCGACTTCGAGCTGCACATCGAGTTCCAGGCGACGAGCAACAGCGGCGTCTACCTGCAAGGGCGTTACGAGATTCAGATCGACAACTCCTTCAAGGCCAAGCCGAAGTACGTCGAGCAGGACGGCAAGAAGGTCGCGGTGTTCGACAGCCACCAGTGCGGCGCGGTCTACGGCCGGATCGCCCCGAGCAAGAACATGGCGAAGGCGCCGAAGGAGTGGCAGACCTTCCACGTGACCTTCCGCGGCGCCCGCGGCACCAAGGGCAAGGTGGCGGAGAAGGCGCGCGTGACGCTGGTCTGGAACGGCGAGAAGGTGATCGACAACGCCGAGATCGACGGCGCGACCGGCGGGGCGCTGGACGGCAACGTGACCGAGCCGGGGCCGCTGCTGCTGCAGGGCGACCATGGCCGTGTCGCCTTCCGCAACATCAAGATCCGCCCGCTGACGACGAAGTGACCGACGCGGCGAGCGGGGCAAGCCGCGCCGCTCGCCGCCACTTCTTGCTTGCCTCCGGTTTTCCCCTCAGTTCTTCCCCTGCCTCTCAACAGGTGCCGCAGCCCAGCAGGGTGCCGCGAGACTCGGCTTGTCTCCGGAAGGCAACACCGGTAGAGTTTGGCCGCCGCCGTGCAGGCGCCCGATCATGGCACGCCCGAGGAAGGATACCCGGCCATGGACGTCCACGCTCTCCCCGCGCCCCTGTCCCACGCCCGGCAGCGCTGGTTCGCGGCCGGCCTGCTCCTGTTCTTTGTCGCCCTCAGCGTCCAGTACAGCTTCAAGGTCCTCGATCAGGACCACAACAACCGCTCCGCCTTCCTGCGCTGGCGCGAGCAGATCCTCCTGCTCGATGACGGGGTAAATATCTGGGCCTCGCACAACTACCCCAATCCGCCCATCATGGTGCTGCTGTTGCAGCCGGTCGTCAAACTGCCCCCCCTGGTCGGCTCCCTCACGTGGTTCTACCTCAAGGTCGGCATGGCCGTCGCGTCCATCGTGCTGACGTTCCGCCTGATCGAGACGTCGGAGCGGCCGTTCCCCGCCTGGGGCAAGGCGCTCGCGGTGATCCTCAGCCTGCGCGCCATCACCGGCGACCTGAGTCACGGCAACGTCAACCTGTTCATCCTCCTGCTCGTGGTCGGCGCGCTCCACGCCTTTTACCAGCGGCGCGACTTCCTCTCGGGCCTGTTGCTGGCGCTGGGGATCGCTTGCAAGGTGACGCCGGCACTCTTCGTGCCGTACTTCGTCTGGAAGCGCGCCTGGAAGAGCCTGGCGGGCTGTGCCGCCGGGCTGGTGCTGTTCTTCTGGCTGGTGCCCGGCCTGGTGCTCGGCATGGAGCGCAACACGGCGTACCTGCACAGCTGGGTGGACCGCATGATCCTGCCGTTTGTCGTGGGCGGCGAGGTCACGACGGAGCATAACAACCAGTCGTTGCCGGGGCTGGTCTACCGCATGGTCACTCACAGCCCGTCGTTCTCGACCTACGTCAACGACGTGTACACGCCGCTGGAGTATCATAACTTCCTCGACCTGAGCCCGGCGGCGGCGCGGTGGACCGTGAAGGGGTGCATGGCGCTGTTCGCCCTGCTGGTGGTCTGGGTGTGCCGGACGCCAACCGCCGTGCGCTCCGGGTGGCGCCTGGCCGCGGAGTTCAGCCTGGTGGCGCTGGGGATGCTGCTGTTCAGCGAGCGGACGTGGAAGCACCACTGCGTGACGTTGCTGCTGCCGTTCGGCGCGATCGCCTACTACCTGTCGGCGTGCCGGCCGGGGCCGGCGCTGCGGGGCTACCTGTTCGGCACGCTGGCGCTGGTGGTGCTGCTGATGATCACGACGAGCACGGGGCTCGTGGACGACCTGGAGCGGGCGGCCAAGCTGGCCCAGGTCTACGGCGCTTACGTCTGGGCGTACCTGCTGCTGATGGCGGCGCTGACGGTGCTGCTGCGACGCAAGGACGACGTCGAGGCGGAAGTCGTCAGGTAGGGCGGTTGCTTGGCGAACGGCCGGCGTAAGAGATCGTCCAGCTTTCAGGGGTTATAGGCTAAGGGGTTACGGCGAGGCAGCTTACGCCGAAAAGGAGGGGGCTACGGCAGAGTTCGCTAGGCCCTCTTGCCTGCCCTCCGTGCCGTTCCC
>JBBRPS010000669.1:0-5756 GCA_038227745.1 Gemmatales bacterium
CGACGATGCCAGCGCCTGGTCGGAGACCATCCGCGAGGTGATCGAGGAGCGGCGCATGCCGCCGTGGCACGCCGACCCGCGCCACGGCAAATTCGGCAACGACCGCAGCTTGCCGGAAGCCGACCGCAAGGCCCTCCTCACCTGGATCGAAGAGGGCTGCGCCAAGGGGGACGACAGGGACCTGCCGCCGCCGCGCCCGTTCGTGGAGGGGTGGAGCATCGGCAAGCCCGACGTGGTCCTGGAGATGCCGGTGGCGTTCGAGGTGCCGACAAAGGCACCGCGGGGCGGTGTGCCGTATCAGCACTTCACGGTCGATCCGCAGTTCACCGAGGACAAATGGGTCGAGCGCGCCGAGGCGCGGGGTGGGGCGACGGAGGTGGTGCATCACATCATCGTCTTCGTGCTGCCGCCCGGGGAGAAGTTCAACCCGGCGAACCCGAAGATCCAGACGCTGGCCGGCACCGCCCCGGGCGACATGCCGTTCATGCTCGCGCCGGGCATGGCCAAGCTCGTGCCGAAGGGGTCGCACCTCATCTTCCAGATGCACTACACGCCCAACGGCAAGGCGCAGAAGGACCGTTCGCGCGTGGGCCTGATCTTCGCGAAGACGCCGCCGAAGCGCGAGGTGCTGACGCTGCCGATTTACAACTACCTCTTCGCCATTCCGCCCGGGGCGAACAACTACGAAGTGCGCTCGACCTTCGTCTTCCAGCGCGATGGCCACGTGGTCGGCTACATGCCGCACATGCACCTGCGCGGCAAGGACTTCCTGTACCGGGCGCACTACCCCGACGGCAGGAAGGAGATCCTGCTGTCGGTGCCGCGCTACAACTTCAACTGGCAGAGCGTCTACCGCCCGGCCGAGCCGCTGCGGATGCCCAGGGGCACGCGCATCGAGTGCGTGGCGCACTACGACAACTCCGACGCGAACCCCAACAACCCCGACCCGGGAGCGCGGGTCTTCTGGGGCGACCAGACGTGGCAGGAGATGATGATCGGCTGGCTCGACGTGGCGTATGACCGCGACAGGAAGTAACCGCTCAAGCCCACGGGTGGCAACCCGTGGGCTTTTGTCATCTGTCACAGCGGGGGGGAGACACTTATGGCTGACGATGCGAAGCCGATGGGACAACGGTATCGCCAATCGCCCTCCAGGGCTATCTCACGAGGGAAGTAGCATGCGGCTCCTCATGGCGATCATCTGGCTGACCTCCCCAGTCTTCCTCGCCGTCGGCCAGGAGGCTGGCCGACCGACGGCCAAGGAACTGGTCCAGAAACTCGCCAGCCCGCGATTTGCCGAGCGGGCCGCTGCCGAGAAGAAGCTGCTGCAGCTCGGGCCGGCAGCCCTTCCAGCCGTCCGCGACGGGCTGAAGTTGGGGGACGCCGAGGCGAGGTTCCGGTGCGAGCGGATCCTTGGTCGAATTGAAGAGGAGCAGTGGCGGCGCCAGATCGACGCCTATGCCGCCGACCTCAAGGGGGAGAAGCGCTATGACTTCCCGCTCCAGGACGCCTACGAGAAGATGGCCGGAACCGGCCCCGCGGCCCGTAAGCTGTTCGCCGCTTGCCTCCGCAGGAACGGACCGCTCCTCCAGAAGGCGGCGGGGGACCGAGCCCGTGGGCTCGAGGCCTACAAGGTACGGTGCTGGGCGTTGTACGTTTCCCTGAACTCGGAACGCGACCCTCTCAAGGCGGACGCGGCCGACCTGGCCACCCTGCTGCTCATCAGCGCCGCCGGCAAGTACGGCGAGGCGGACTGGGCCAAGACGGAGAGCGTTGAGAACCTGTTCGGGAACCCCGGCCTGCGCGAGGCGGTGCGCGACCGGGAGATCGGCAAGGTCGTCGGCCGCCTGCTGGTGGCCTGGGCCAAGACTCGAGAGGCCGCCCATTTCCGATCGCGCCAGTACTTTATCTACTTTGTCCAGGCCGACGAGTTCAAGGAAGGCCTGGCGGTTTTGCGGCGCTGGATACGGGACAAGGATATCGTGACGGGGCACTTCCTGGCGATGACGGTCTTCGTACTTCGGAAGGTCGGTGGCAAAGACGCGGCCGCGGACCTGGAGAAACTCTGGGAGGACAAGACCGTGTTGTTCACCCGCCCCCTCAAACCCCCGGGGGAGGCCCGGCTCGGGGACCAGGCCCTGGCCGCGTCGATGCGGCTGGCGGGCAAGGATCCGAAGGTTTACGGTCTGGCCGAGCTTGTCCTACCGATATTGGCCCCGGGCAGCCGGTTTTGGGAGGCACAGGCCTACGGGTTCGCCTCGAACGAAGACCGCCAAGCCGCCCTGAAGAAGTGGAAAAGCGGAGCAGGCAAGCGGAAGTGAAAGGTCGCAGATGGAGTCCTTGGGGTGCGGGTTCACCGGCTGATACGCGCGGGCGTGGCAACGTCTGCCGTGCCCACTCTTTCCCGACGGGAGGTTAGCCATGACAAGGTGTTTATCTCTGACGGCAGCGCTCTGCCTGCTGGGGTCCGTTGCGCCGGCCGCGCCGGCGGGCAAGTTCCTGTTCGTGAACCTCAAACCCTACGCGAACCAGAAGCGTGCCGACAACTTCGGGAGCGGCCGAGAGGGGAACGACCTCAAGGCCCTGCGCGAGGGCGGCTTTACCGCCGACGGGGTCAGCTTCAAGATCGGTGAAGGCGTCGTCCACCTCGGCAGCAAGCTCCTCGGCACAGAGAAGCCCAACAAGGTGGAAGGCATCAAGGTGGGCCAGTCCGGTGTCAAGGTCCACATCCTGCACGCCACCGGCTACGGCAACGGCCAGACGATCGGGGAGGAGGGCAAGGAAGGGGACCCGCTGTTCGTCGCGGACGGCACCAAGATTGCCGAATACAAGGTCCGCTACGACGACGGCAGCACCGCCTCGATCCCTGTCGTTTACGGCCAGGACGTGCGTGACTGGTGGTTCACCGAGAAGTCGAAGGGGGTCACACGCGGCAAGGTGGCCTGGCAGGGCGATAACGAGCTGGCCAAGGAGCTGCGGTCCCGCCTCCGCCTGTACCTGACCAGCTGGACCAACCCCCATCCCGAGAAGAGGATCGCCAGCATCGACTACGTGAAGGTGCAGGAAGATTCCCCTGCGACCCCGTTCTGCGTGGCGATCACCCTGGAGGCGAAATCGTGAGGCGGATTTGCCGCTGGCGAGGCGGATTCAAGACCCCGTAGGAGCCGGCTCCGTCCGGCGACGGGCGCCCCCAGGTCGGGGGACGGAGCCCCCTCCTACGAGGTGTTGGAACCGGGTCTTGGGGCGGCGGAAGACCCAGCGGGGGTCAGTCCCTGTCGAAGTATTCATCCTCGGGCCGCAGCGCCGGCACGCCGAAGACCACCGTGCGTACGCCCTCCTCGCTCCAGAGGCGGTGGCGGGTGTGCGGCTCGATGTAGACGACCGTGCCCGGCTCGACGTCGATCACGTCGCCGTTCAAGTCCATCTTGCCTTGCCCCTCCAGGATGTAATAGACCTCCGTGCATTCCTTGTGGTAGTGCTTGACGGAGTCGCGGATGAAGGTGACGTGGAGGTTGCAGGCGGGCGTGTCGGCGCGGGTCAGCGGCCGGGTGCTCTCGCCGCAGGGGCAGGGGACGGTCGGGGCCTCGTGCAGACGGCGGACGAGGTAGCCGCGGCTGGCGGTGGCGGTCATCGGCGGTTCCCTTGAGGTTCCAGCAGGGCGGACATCTCTGGTAATATACTGTCGCCGGCCGAGTTCCGCCTGTTTAGCCGCGAGCGATGAGCCAGATCCCGCTACGCGGGGGGCGAACGCTCGCGGCTAAACAGGCGGTTCTGCAACGGCGCCGGTATAGAAACCCAAGGATGGTGTAGCCATGTACCCGCAGCGCCGCCGCCCACTGCCCTGGTTGTTCTTCCCACTCGCCGCCGTCCTCGGCTGCGGCGAGGCCCCGCCGGATAACACCGCGGAAACCTCGCCACCGGTCCCCGGCATTGCGAGCCGCTTCGACCCGAAGACAGCCGGGACGATCACCGGCCGCGTGACGTGGACCGGCCCCGTGCCGGCGGTGCCGCCGTTCGAGGTGCGCTCCTTCATCATGGGCAACGCTCCCGGTCGAGATCGGCGGATCGCGCCGAACCCCAACGCCCCGAAGATCGACCCGGTCAACCGCGGCGTCGCCGGCGCCGTCGTCTTCCTGCGCGGCGTCCGCCCCGACCGGGCCAAACCGTGGGATCACCCGCCGGTGCGTGTCGAGCAACGCGACTGCACCCTGCACGTCCTCCAGGGCGGCGCCGACGGCCACGTCGGCTTCGTCCGCCGCGGCGAGCCGATTGAGATGGTCGCGCGCGAACCGCGCTTCCACGCGCTGCACGCCAGCGGCGCCGCGTTCTTCACGCTTGCCTTCCCCGACGCGGACCGGCCGCGCGTGCGCCGCCTGACGTCCAGCGGCGTGGTCGAACTGACCAGCGCCGCCGGCTATTACTGGATGCGCGCTTACCTCTTCGTGGACGAACAACCGTACTACACGCGCACCAACGCCCAGGGGAAGTTCCGGCTGGAGCAGGTCCCGCCGGGGCGCTACGAGCTGGTGTGCTGGCTACCCTCGTGGGTCAAGGAGCGGCACGAGCGCGACCCGGAAACGAGCCTGGTGACGCGGCTCGCCTTCCGCCCGCCGCTGGAGCGGCCCCTCGACGTGAGTTCGGGCGCGGCCGCCCCGGTGGAGTTCACGCTCTCGACGAGTGACTTCGAGAAATGAGGAGAACTCGTTCGTCCGCTTGGAGAGTCAGCGCGTGGAGGGGGGCGGGTTCGCCAGCACGAGGCGGCGGTGCCGCAGGACGTCCGCCCACCAACCGACGAGCCAGGCGAGCCTGCGCCTGGGGCGGTCCCTGCCTCAGCCGGCGAAGGGGAACAGCCGCCGCCGCGTCGCCGCGTCGAGGGGAGCGCCGTACTCGCACGCCTCGAACGCTTCGACGTATTCGATGCCGGCGCCCTGCTCGGGGCCGTAGGCGCTGAGCAGGGGGCGGTATTTGGCGGCGCGGGCGGCGAGGCGGGCGCGGACCTGCTGGCCGAGCCACTCGCGGCGGGCCTCCTCGCCCTGCGGCACCTGGTCGAGTGTGCCGTGGTTGTACGGCAGCCATTCGTAGAACTGCGAGGCGTGGCAGTGGAGCATGGCGGTGATCGTGTCCACGACGGAGCCGACGTCCACGAGGATGGCCGGCTGGAAGGGGTACGGCTTCTGGAAGTCGTCGGGCAGGTAGGCGATGACGGGGTCGCGCTGCAGGTGGGGCGTGTCCGGGGCGACGGCGGGAACGGTGACCATGTAGGCGGCGTCCTGCACGAGCTGGCTGGTGTAGCGGTGGTCGGGGTGGTAGTCGTTGGGCCGGTGCGTCAGGACGAGGTCCGGCTTGAAGGAGCGGATGAGGCGGATGACCTGCAGGCGGTTCTCGAGGGTCGGCAGGAGTTGGCCGTCGTGGTTGTCGAGCACGTCGTAGGTGGCGCCGATGACGGCGGCGGCGGCCTGGGCCTCGGCGCGGCGACGGCGGGCGAGGTCGGGGCCGGCCTGGAGGTGGTGGCCGGCGTCGCCGTTGGTGAGGCTGACCATCTTGACGGTGTGGCCGGCGCCGCGGTAGAGGGCGGCGGTGCCGCCGGCCGCGTAGTCGGCGTCGTCGGGGTGGGCGCCGAGGATGAGCAGGCGCAGGGGTTCGTCCGGCATGAGGCACTCCCTGTTTAGCCGCGAGCGGTGAGCCAGATCCCGCTACGCGGGGGGCGAGCGGGTGAGCCAGATCCGCTGCGCGGGGCCCGCGCTCGCCCCCGCGTA
>JBBRPS010000670.1:0-5747 GCA_038227745.1 Gemmatales bacterium
CGGTTCGTGGCCGTCTCGCTCCGCGAGTCGGGGCGGGCTTGCAGGCCGACGCGCGGGGCGCATCGGCCCGGGAAATAGGTTGAAAGGAGCCTCGATCCCCACAACAGACCGACTCGCGGAGCGAGTCGGCCACGAACCGCTACACTCGACCGCAAAGCGCTCTAAACGAGATTTCGTACCTACACCCGTGGGCCGGCCCGGCGCACCGCCTCCGGCAACCGCGCCGCGTACTTCTCGAAATTCTTCGCGAACAGCCCCGCCAACCGCCGCACCTGTCGGTCGTATTCGGCGGGATCTTTCCACGTCCCGCGCGGCTGCAGCAGTTCGGCCGGCACCCCGGGACAACTCTGCGGCACCAGCACGCCGAACACAGGGTCGGGCGCGAACGGCACGCCTGCCAGCAGGCCCCCCAGGGCCGCGTTGACCATCGCCCGGGTGTAGACCAGCTTGATGCGGCCCCCCACGCCGTACCCGCCGCCCGTCCAGCCCGTGTTCACCAGCCACACGACCGCGCCGTGTACCTGTAGCTTCGCCGCCAGCAACTCGGCGTAGCGCGCCGGGTCGAGCGGCAAGAACGGCGCCGCGAAGCAGGTACTGAACGTCGCCTGCGGGTCCGTCACGCCGGTCTCGGTCCCCGCCACCTTTGCCGTGTACCCGGAGAGGAAATAGTACATGACCTGCTCCGTCGTCAGCCGGCTCACGGGCGGCAGCACGCCGAAGGCGTCGCACGCCAGGAAGACGAGGTTGCTCGGGTGGCCGCCGCGGCCGGACAGCTCGGCGTTGTCGATGTACTCGATCGGGTAGGCGGCCCGCGTGTTCTCGGTAAGCCGCTCGGCGTCGTAGTCCGGCAGCCGCGTCACCGGGTCGAGAACGACGTTCTCCAGCACGGCCCCGAAGCGGATCGCGTTCCAGATCTGCGGCTCGCCCGCACGCGATAGCCGGATGGTCTTGGCGTAGCAGCCGCCCTCGATGTTGAAGACGCCGTCGTCGGACCAGCCGTGCTCGTCGTCGCCGATCAGCCGGCGGTGCGGGTCGGCCGACAGCGTCGTCTTGCCCGTCCCGGACAGGCCGAAGAACAGGGCGGTGTCGCCGCCCGGCCCGATGTTCGCCGCGCAGTGCATCGGCAGGACGCCCTGCTGTGGCAGCAGGTAGTTGAGGACGCTGAAGACGGCCTTCTTGATCTCGCCCGCGTAATGGGTGCCGCCGATCAGGACGGTGCGGCGCTCGAAGCTGAGGAGGATGAACACGTCGCTGCGGGTGCCGTCGCGCTGCGGATCGGCGAGCAGGCCGGCGGCGTGCAGCACGGTGAACTGCGGCTGGAAGGTGGGCAGTTCCTGCGCGGACGGTCGCAGCAGCAGGCAGCGCGCGAACAGCGCGTGCCAGGCCTTCTCGGCGAGGACGCGAACGGGCAGGCGGTAGCGGGGGTCGGCGCAGGCCCAGCCATCGAAAACGAACAGGTCGCGGCCCTGGACGTAGGCGTGAGCCTTGTCGAGGAGGCGCTGGAAGACGCCCGGCTCCATGGGGCGGTTGACCGCCCCCCAGAACACCTGGTCCTTGCTGGGCGACTCGGCGACGATGTAGCGGTCCTGGGGGGAGCGGCCGGTGTGGGTGCCGGTGTAGGCCACGAGGGCGCCGGTGTCCGCGAGGATGGCCTCGCCGCGGGTGACGGCGTGCTCGACCAGAGTCGCCCGCGACAGGTTGGCGTGGATGGCGCCCGGGTTGATGATCCCCTGGCCGCGGAGGTCGATCATGGCTGGCCTCTGCTTCGTCCGTGGTCCTTGGTCCGTCGTCGGCTGAAGGGGAGGCGTCCCGCCCCTGGTAACTGTACAATGGGTCTGGTTTGCTGGCCACGGACGCTCGCCCCCGGCTGACGACGGATCCCGCACAACGCACCACGGACGACAACCTCCTATGAGCTGGCAACAGACGGAATTCATCCTCAAGGGCATCTACCTCGGCCTGCTGGTCTTCGTCGGCATCCAGCTGCGCGAGGCCTACTGGTGGCAGGACATCGGGCTGGTCGCGCTGTGTATCTTCGGCGGCCTGGTCCTGTTCGTCGGCCTCGCCGCCATCCGCAAGCTTCGCGAGGGCTACCGCGTACGCGGCCGGTTGCCCGCCTTCATCCTCTTCCTGCTGCTGGAGAACCCCGCCCTCGTCTACGCGGGTGTGATCCTCGGGCTGGCCGTCGGCGCCATCCTGGTCCACAAGGGAGACGAGGAGCACTGGCAGCTCCTGGCCACCGTCGGCGGCGGGGCCGTGCTCGGCTACGTCTTCTGGATGCTCGTCCACGTCCGCGAGACGCGGGTGCGCTTCTGGCTCGGCCTGGGCCTGGCGGTCGGCCTGGTCGGCGGCGCCATCGCCGTCTTCCACTTCCGGCCCGAACTGCTGCCGCCGGCGCAGCGGGGTATGGTCGCCACCTTGCTCCTGCTCGGCATCCCGCTGTTCTACCTGCTGACCTTCGCCAGCCTCGTCGAGGAGTCGGAGGTCGAGATCGCCGCCATCTGCGCCGCGCTCGGCGTGGGAGTGTGGATCCTCGGCGGGCAGGTTTCCGAGAACTCGCCCAACTTCCAGACGATCTCTCTGGCCGTGCCGCTGATCCTCTACTTCTTCTACACGCGGCGCGTGCTGCCGGGGCTGCGCGTGTTCAAGCACGTGCTGCGCGGCATCAGTTACGCGAACGTCGGCCGTTACCGCCCCGCCCTGATCTCCCTCAACCGCGCGCTGCACCTCGACCCCCGCAACGCCCTGGCGCGCGAACAACTCTGGAGCGTACACCGTCAGATGGACCTCAACCAGGTGGTCAAGGACCCGGAGACGCTGGCGCTGGTCAACTTCGAGCTGTGCCTGGAACGCGTCGCCTGGCTGCTGCTGCACGTCAAGCCGACCGCCGAGCAGATTGCCGAGGCGCACCGCCTGCTCGACCTGGTCTCCAGCCAGCGGCCCGCGATGCGGCCGCGCTGCGAATACTGGGCGGCGGTCGCGTACTGCCACCAGCGCCAGTACGACCAGGCCGCCGAGGCGCTGGAGAGTGTCGTCGCCGCCCAGTCCTCCGCGCCCGACAACGTACACCGCCGGGCCATCCTCGTGGAGGCGTGGCACCTGGCCCTGCTGCTGCACCCGGAGATGAACCGCCGCGTCGGCACGCCGCAGCTCGCCGAGCCCGGCCGGCGCATGGAGGCCATCGCCGCCGTCGAGCGCCGCCTCGCGAGCCACCCCGACGACGGCGCCGCGAAGGACCTCAAGCGCGTCCTGTACAACGACCTGGCGGAGAGGGAGTATCTGGAGACCGCCGGCCAGGACAAGCCGGTCGAGCACTTCGACTACGAATACTGCAAGACGCTGGGCCAGGCGCTGCTCGCCGACCCGGCCCGCTGGGAGCGCGGCGCCGAGTACCTGCGCATCGCGGGGCACGGCCTGCCGAACCAGGGCCCAGGCCTGCACGTCGAGATCGCCAAGGCCCACGAACGCGCCGGCAACTTCAAGGGCGTGTGGCAGAACTACGAGCTGGCCAAGCGCGCCGGCCGTGCCGCGGGGCCGAAGAGCCTCCCCCAGGAGGAACGCCACCTCTACTTCGCCATCGTCAAGGCGCTCGCCGAGGACGCCGTCAAGCACGACGAGGTCGAGAACGCCATCGAGAATTATCACCTGTACACGGAGTACGAGCGGGCCGGGCTGGAGACGTACCGCAAGCTCGCCGAGCTGTACGAGCGCAGGGCGGGGCAGACCAACAGCCAGGACGACGTCTGGGCGGGCCTGCGCTCCACCGAGCAGGGGCTGGTCGCCTACGACGCCGCCGACAAGGATCTCCTGCAGCGCAAGGACCGCTATTACGCCTCGATCCAGCCCGAGGAGGTGACGAAGCGCTGGGAGGACGTGCGCAAGTGGTTCGACGTGACGTACTGCATGACCAAGGCCCGCAAGGTCCTCGACCAGCCGTCGGAAGACCTGGAGCTGCTGGACTGGGCCGACCACCTGACGCAGCTGGCGCAGGCGGCCCAGCCGGAGAGTATGGCGGCGCGGGTGCTGCGGGCGCGCGTGCTGCGCCGCCGCGGCGAGATCGAGCAGGCCGTCCAGCTCTTTGAAGAGGTCCGGACGAACAAGCCGGAGAAGTTCCCCAGCGGCGAGGAAGAGGAGGCGTGGTTCCTGAGTTGCCGCCTGCTCGGCGACCTCTACCTGCACGAGAAGCCCGAGTTGGCCGTGGAGTGCTTCCAGGAGTACCGCAAGAGCCCCAAATCGGGGGCGGACACGATGTACAAGCTCGGCGTCGCCTTCGAGAACCTCGGCGACCGCGTCCGGGCGGTCAAGTGCTACCAGAACGTCGCCTCTTACGAGACCCACCCGCTGGCGCCCGAGGCCAACGACGCGCTGCACCGTTTGCAGCAGCCGGCCCCGTGACGGCCGGCATAAACCACTGTTCGCCCTATTTTGTCCAGGGTAGGGAGTTGATCGATGAAACTGACGAAGCGGATCGGGATGCTGTTGCTGGCGATTTTTCTGATCTTGTATGGGTTGATTAACCTCCTGTCGTTGACTTTTCAGGGCATGAACATCGTCATGGGCATCCTGGCGTTGCTCGCCGGCGCGTTCATCGCCGTGGATCAGTAGGAATCCGTTGAGGGAGGGGGCGGGGGTTGGAGTCCCGGCTTTAGCCGGGACTCCAACCCCCGTCCCATGGCTCGCTGGAAGGATTCGCACCATGCAGGTCGCGGGCAGCACCTTTCTCATCAGCGGCGGCGCCTCGGGACTCGGCGGCGCCTGCGTGCGTCTCCTCGCCGGGGCGGGCGGCAACGTCGTGATCGCCGACCTCAATCGCGACGCGGGCGAACGCCTGGCCGGTGAACTGGCTCCGCGCGCCCGCTTCGCCGTCACCGACGTGACCGACGAGGCCAGCGTCCGCGCCGCCGTCGAAACCGCGGTGCAGTCCTTCGGCGCCCTGCACGGCTCGGTCCAGTGCGCCGGCGTCGCCATCGCCGAGCGACTCCTCGGCAAGTCCGGGCCGCACAGCCTGGCGTCGTTCAGCAAGGTGATTACCGTCAACCTCGTCGGCACGTTCAACGTCGTCCGCCTGGCCGCGGAGGCGATGGCGCGCAACCCGCCCACCGCCGGCGGCGAGCGCGGCGTCCTCGTCAACACGGCCTCGATCGCCGCCTTCGACGGGCAGATCGGCCAGGCGGCCTACGCCGCCTCCAAGGGCGGTGTCGTCAGCCTGACGCTGCCGCTGGCGCGCGAGCTGGCCCGGTCCGGCATCCGCGTGATGACGATCGCGCCAGGCATCTTCGACACGCCGCTGCTGGCCGGCCTCCCCGAGGCGGCGCGGCAGTCGCTCGGCCAGCAGGTGCCGTTCCCGCCGCGGCTCGGCCGGCCCGACGAGTTCGCGGCGCTGGTGCGGCACATCGTCGAGAACGAGATGCTCAACGGCGAGGTGATCCGCCTGGACGGCGCCCTGCGCATGGCCCCGAAGTGAACCGATGCGACCCCTCCGCTCCTGGCCCGCCTTGGCCCGCTTCCTCGTTCTGGCCATGCGCCGGACGAGGACGCGCTTCCGCGAAATGGTGAAAGCGGAGGGCAAGTGGTCCTGCAACCCAAGGGGCGACGTACCAGCCGGCTGACGCCGGCCGTTCGCCTCGCGATTCGTCAACAGGTCGTTTGACGACGCATTATAGCGCTTTGCGAGTCGGTGTAGCGGTTCGTGGCCGACTCGCTCCGCGAGTCGGTAGGGCGCCAATCCCCGACTCGCGGAGCGAGTC
>JBBRPS010000671.1:0-5736 GCA_038227745.1 Gemmatales bacterium
CCGGTCGCCCTTGAGGGCGGCGAGGGCCACTTGGGATTTGAACACCGGTGAGTGAGACTGCCGCTTGCGTACCATCGTTCCCCCTTTCCTGGGCCACCACAGTAGCTTAATCGGTGGTCCAGTTTTCGGGGTCCACTATACTCCTTTTTGGTGAACGGCGGGAAAAACTCTCCGCGTAGGACGGGTCGGGAGACCCATCCTACGGGCTGTTTTCTTTCGCCACTCGCCTTATCGAGTTGAATGAGAGTACCAAGGCGGCATCGCGGGCGTACGCGGTCCGCCGCTGCCGTCGTACCCCGGTCAGCTTACCGGAAGTTGCGTCCCTCGATAGTAACATGGTTGTAACAGGCTCCCGCCTGGCTCGACACGCGGTGGCCCCCATATGGAAGAAATCCTTGACACCGTGCGTGCGGCCGTCAATCATTGCCGGGAACATTCGTAACCCGGGAGGAGGACTGAGCGATGACTACTACCGTCTCCACCAGCCTCGTCGGCGAGCTGATCCTGGCCCGCCTGCTGACGTCCGGCAAGAAAGCGCCGAGGCCAAAGCAGCTCAGGGATGACATCGGGCGCTTCTTCAAGCACCCGCCGAACGGCGAGCAGTGGCAGGAGTACGTCGAGGATCTCGTCAACGCGGGGCTGCTGACAACGGGGCCTTACGAGCTGACGGACGCGGGACGGGCGCAGGCCTTCAAATTCCTCGGGTTGGAGTCGCTGCCGCCGCGCACCAACTGGAAGACTCTCCGCGCGCGCTACCTGGTCCCCAAGGCGCTCGGCCTTGCCCCAGACGCCGATGACCTCCGCAAACGGCTCGCCAAGGCGGAGAACCTGGCAGCCTTCTTGCTCAAGGAGGGGCACGACTTGCCCGTCGGGGCCGGCGCTTCACTCAACCAGGTGCTCGAGGCCCTCGTTTGCAAGGAACTGGGCTTTCCGGGCGAAGCCACCTTTGCCGGCCTCAAGCAAGTGGTCCTGATGCGCTTGCTGGGCGCGACGGAGCGCTTGAGCAAGAAGCAAGTCGAGAAACAGCTGCCACGGCACCTGCTCGGTGCGAACAAGGCTGGGGTAGACGGACTGCATGAGATGATCTTGCAACACTGGGTCGAGGGCCCCAGCGCTCCCCATGAGCAGACCACGGCGTCCCCCGACGCGGCGCTACAGACCGCCCCCTTCGACCTCCCCGCCTTCGCTGCCACGGTGCGCGCGGCGGCCCGGGACTGCCCCACCGGGCGCTTCGGCGACAACAAGGTCTTCATCAGCCACGTCTGGCGCTACCTCGCTCAGGAACCCGGTTTCCCGCAGCTCGACCTGGCCACGTTCAAAACCCATCTCGCCGAGGCGAACCACGAGGGCCTGCTCCACCTCAGCCGCGCCGACCTGGTGGAGGTCATGGGCCCGGCCGACGTTCAGGAGTCCGAGACCGCGTACCTCAACGCTCGCTTCCACTTCATCTTGCTCGAAGGGGACCGCTCATGACTGCCGACAGCCGCGCAGCCGTTGCCGAGGATCCCGCAGTCATACCTCCGGCCGCGGACGCCCGCCTGCAGGCGTTCTGCTCCGCCGCGGGGCCGGAAGTGTTCCACTCGATTGCGCGCCCCGACCAGATCTGGTCGGCGGACCCGTTCGACGTGGACACGATCCACCAGCCGGCCCGCGAGATCTTTCAGCGCCTGCTGCTCCGCGCCACCATGCCGCAGGAGTTTCCGTCCGGGCGCATCCTGTTGCTCAAGGGGGAGTCCGGCAGCGGCAAGACGCACCTCATGCGTGCCTTCCGCAACTACGTCCACGGCGGCGAGCGCGGCTACTGCGGCTATCTGCAGATGACCTCGCAGGCCAGCAACTACGCCCATTACGTCCTCGCCAAGCTGATCGACGCCCTCGACCGGCCGTACTTCGACCCGGAGGTCCAGACGTCGAGCTTGATGCGGCTCTCACTCGGTCTGCTGGAAGCAGTCCCCGGCCTGACAACCGGCGAACGGGAGGGCTTTCAGGAAGGGGAGGTCCCGGACCTGGCCGCGGCCGTGGAGGACTACGCCGACCGCATCCTCGCCGACTCCCGGTTCCACAGCAGCGACCTGGACCTGATCCGCGCCCTGCTGTTCCTCCAGCGCAACGACGCGCGCATCAAGATGCGCGTACTCAAGTGGCTGCGGTGTGAGGAAATGTCGGCGCACGACCGGGTTCTGCTCGGCGACCTGGTGCCGCGCACTCGCGAGGAGTGTCCCCAGGAGATGATCGCGCACCTCGGGCAGCTGATGGGCACGGTCCACGCGATGCCGCTCGTGCTGTGCGTCGATCAGCTGGAGGACATGGCCACCCAGGAGGCGGCCCCCGACCGGTTCCGCCGGGTGATGCACACGCTGGTCGCCATCGCCGAGGAAGTGCCGTCCTCCGTGGTGGTCATCTCCTGCCTGGAGGATTACTATGCCGCGCACCGGCAGTACCTGACGAGGCCGAAACTCGACCGGATCGAGAGCGACCCCGAGCCGATCCGCCTGGCCGCACACCGCGGCCTGGAAGAGGTCGAGGCGCTCGTGTCGCGCCGCCTCCACTTCCTCTACGAAGACCTGGGCGTGGACTGCGACGGCGAGGCGGAGACCTTGCCGTTCACCCGGGCGCACCTGGAGCGCCTCGTCAACATGCGGACGCGCGACGTCCTCGACTTTTGCCGCTGCCATCGGGAGAAATGCCTTCAGGCCGGCGCCTGGGTCGAGCCGGAAGGGACGACCGAGAAGAAGGGCGACGAGTCGGCGAAACAGCACACCGTCTCGGAAGCCACCACGACCCTGGAACAGTCGTGGAATGACTTCCGCGTCAGCTTCAAGGAACCGGTCCCGGACGAGGAGACGGCGTTGGCGGGGCTCCTCGCCTGGGCCGTCAGGCAGTGCTCCGAGGAGTTGCCTGCGGATTATTTCTTCGGGGCGGAGGCCGAGCGGCGCACCATTCCTGTCGAGGCACACAGCCCCGGAGATGCCGTCGATCGGCTCTTGCTCGCCGTCTGTGACAGACGCCCTCAAGGCGGCGGCCTCGGCAACCAGATCCGGGAGGCCGAGAGTACCGCGGGGGATGTCCCGCTGGTCGTGATGCGCTCGACCGCCTTCCCGGCGAGCCCCACCGCGGCGGTGTCAAAGCATCTCGCCGCGATTCTCAAGCGGGGCGGGCGGCGCGTCGTGATCGAGAACGCCGACTGGCGGACGATGCTGGCGCTGCGGCAGTTCCAGACCCAGTCCGGCAAGCAGCCCGCGTTCGCTGCCTGGCTGCGCGAGAACAAGCCGCTGAGCCAACTCGCCTCCTTGCGCCACGCCCTCGGCCTGGACACCCTGGTGAAGCAGTGGACTGCAGCCACGCCGTCCGCGAGGCCCACCGATCGGGCGAAACCGACCCTGGCCAACGTGCCTGCCGCAGCGGTACGCCCGGCAGAGCCTACCGGGCCGCTGTTGCTCGGCACCAGGGCCGGCCTGACCGGCGGGGCGGTGACCGTCGAGCCGGGCGAGTTGACCCAGCACGCCGCTTTCCTCGGCGGCTCGGGCAGCGGCAAGACGACCGTGGCGCTCAACCTGATCGAGCAACTCCTGGAGCGCGGCATTCCGGCCGTGCTGCTGGACCGGAAGGGAGACCTGTGCCGCTACGCGGACCCCACGGCCTGGCAGGCTCCTCTTGCCGACCCGCAGCAGGCGGCGAGGCGTCAGCGGCTGCGCGAGCGCCTGGTGGTGTCGGTCTTCACGCCGGGCAATCCGGCGGGCCGGGCGTTGAATCTGCCAGTCGTCCCTGAGGGCATGGACCAGCTCCCGACCCACGACCGGGAGCAGTTGGCCGGTTACGCCGCGGCCGCCCTGGGCGGCATGTTGAACTACAAGCCCCGCGGCACGGACCAGAAGTGTCAGGCGATCCTGCGCAAGGCCATCGAGGTGATGGCATCCGTCCCCAGGGCGGAAATCACTCTCCCCGCCCTGCGGCAACTCATTGAGGACCGCGACGATGCGCTGCTCCAGGCGGTCGGCGGCTTTGACGACAAGCTCTACAAGAAACTCGCGGAGGACCTGCTGGCGCTGTGGCTGAACCAGCAGCCGCTGCTGGCGGGCGCGGGCGAGCGCCTGGATATCGGCACCCTGCTCGGCCGCGACGGCTCGGTGGCGGCGGGCAAGGTCCGGCTCAGCGTCATCAGCACGCGCTTCCTGCACGACCAGGCGACGGTGGACTTCTGGGTGGCGCAGTTCCTCGTGGCCATCGGCCGCTGGATGGGGAAGCACTCGGCCAATCAACTGCAAGCCGTCTTCTTCTTCGACGAGGCCGACCAGTACCTGCCGGCGCAGCGGCAGCCCGCGACGAAGGCGCCGATGGAGAACCTCCTGAAACGGGCGCGGTCGGCCGGCGTCGGCCTGCTGCTGGCCACGCAGAGTCCTGGCGATTTCGACTACAAGTGCCGGGACACCATCCGCACCTGGCTCGTCGGACGGGTCAAGGAGCAGACGGCGTTGAATAAACTCAAGCCGATGTTCGCGGAGAGCAGGATGGACGTCGCCGCCAAGTTGCCGGGCCAGGGGATGGGTCAGTTCCACCTGCTGCGGGAGAAGGAGGTTTGCCCGTTGCGGACGCAGCCGTCTCTCATCGCCACGGAGCAACTTCCCGAGGAGAAGATCCTGGAGCTGGCGCGGAACCGTCGGGGCCGCGGGTGACGCCGGAGAAGATCGGCCCTGGCTTGAAAGGCGCTGCCGTCACTGGCTCGATGAGGTCGCCTGCCCCGTACTCGGCGGGCCTTAGAGGCTGTCCTTTCCAAACAGCCTCTGAGAGAGCGGCCGCGGCGGTAGCCGTGGGCGGCGTCGTGCGGGGGGAGCCGATCGAGGATATCGTGCAGCACACGCCGCTGCAGCGTCTTGAGTCGCTGTTTCGGCATCTCCAGCAGGCGCACCTTCCCCGAGCGCTGCCGCAGCCAGCGGTAAGTGTAGTGCCGCAGCGGTCCGGCCGGTGTGTCCGCGCCGCGCCCCTGGCAGTCGGCGAACCAGTCCAGCTCGCCGGGGCGCACGCCGAACCATTCCGCCAGCGCCCCCATTGTCGGCAAGGCGGGGACCGCCCACGAGGATGGCGCCCCCGGCTGGGGCGCCATCGTCGGCGTGATCCAGAAGAGGCGCCCCACAGGCAACTGCCGGTGATGCCAGGCGTTGAGCCAACCCACACGGAACGTCTCGCTCCGCTCGACAAACTGGGCGAGGGCGTCGAACTCGACGCGGGAGGCGTCGCCGCCGAAGGTGGTACACACGCTCTGGACGAGGGACTTTAGCCATTGATCGCAGGTGCCGCACGCCTCGGCACCGCGCTTGACGAGGCCCTTCCGGGTCCAGCGGCCGGTGAGGAAGGCGGCGGCGAGGTTGCGGGCGGCCGTACGTTTCGCGGACATGGGAAAAACGGCGGGGTGTCCCAACCGGTCTCGTGAAGCGCGACCAATGCTGCGCCGGAGCGCAGGCTAGGTCGCGCGCCGTCCTGTGGCGATAGAAGCACTCCCCCGGGGTAGCCCCGGAGAGACCACCGCAGCCGCCCGAGAGCAGCCCGGTCGTCGTCTTGGGACACGCCCGCCGATGCCCCATCCTTGGGAAACCGCGGGCGATTGTCAAGGTTAGAGCGGTTGGCACCGGCGCGTAGCGGTTCGTGGCCGACTCGCTCCGCGAGTCGGGGTGCTGGCCCCCGACTCGCGGTTCGTGGCCGACTCGCTCCGCGAGTCGGGGTGCTGGCCCCCGACTCGCG
>JBBRPS010000672.1:0-5736 GCA_038227745.1 Gemmatales bacterium
GTGGGTCAGGACTCCGATCCTGACATGGCTTTGTCAGGACAGGGAGACAAGGAGATGAAGAAACCAAACGGCGGAGGTGCGGTGATGCGGGTCGCAAACGGGCGCCTTGGTCTCCTTGTCTGCCTGTCTGCCTGTCTGCCTGTCTGCGAGGCCCGGGCCTACGACGAGGCCATCGACGCGCCGATGTACAGGTCTCCCGACTTGCCCGGCCCGCGCGGGGTGGTCGTCTTTCCGGAGAAGGCCCTGGCCCTGTGGCTGCGGGCCCTGGAGCGGCCGGAGGCGGACCTGAAGTGCAAGGCGGCCGACGCCTTCGCCCAGGCCCGGCGCCGCGGCGTGAAGGGCCTGCAGGCGGCGGTCGCCCCCCTCCTCGCGGCGCTCGATCGGCTCGACCAGCCCCCGACCGTCCGCCTGGCGGTGGCGCGGGCGCTGGTCGCCCTGGACGCCCGGGAGGCGGCCGGGAGCCTCTGGCGGCACGCGGAGTCGGGCAGCCCCCATCTGCGCGAACTCGTCGAGGGGGCGCTGGCCCGCTGGGACTACCGCCCCGCCCGTGTGGCCTGGCTGGCGCGCCTCCGCGACCCCGCGACGACGCACCGCAAGCTGGTCCTGGCGATCCGCGGACTCGGGGCCGTTCGCGAGGGGCTGGCCGCCGACCGGCTCCGCGAATTGACACACGCGGCCGGAGTACACGGCGCCGTTCGGCTGGAGGCCGCCCGGGCGCTGGGGTCGATCCGGCCCGATGGGCTGGAGAAGGACGCGGAGCGCCTCGCCGCCGAGACTTCGGTCGTCGGCCGCCTGGCCGCGGTCTCGCTGCTCCAGCGGCACGGAAGTGCGGAGGCTGTGCGGCTCCTGCAGCGCCTGGCGCGAGACACCGAGCCGGCGGTGGCCAGCCCGGCGGTCGTCCGCCTCACCGAGATCGACGCGAAGCTCGTTGTCCCCGCCATCGAGCACCTCCTCGCCGTCCGCGACCCGGCCGTCCGGGCGCTCGCGGTCGAGGTGCTGCGCCGCGAGCCAAGCGGGAAGCACGTCCGCCTTCTTGCCGACCGCCTCGACGACGTCCACCCTGACGTGCGCGAGAAGGCGCGCCGGGCGCTGCACGAGCTGGCCGCAAAAAACGAGTTCCGCGACCGAGCCCTCGCCGACACGACCCGGGTGCTGGCCGGGAAGCAGTGGCGCGGCCAGGAACAGGCGGCGCTGCTGCTGACGCAGCTCGACCACAAGCCAGCGGTGGGCCGGCTGGTCGAGTTGCTGGCGTCCGACCGCCCCGAGGTCGCCGTGACGGCTGCGTGGGGCTTGCGGCGGTTGGCAGTCGCGGACACGCTGCCGCGCGTACTGGGCCACGTGCAGGCTGGCCTGGCCCGTGCCCGGACCACGAAGGGGCTGCCGGAGCACGTCGATTACCAGCTGTCCCAGCTCAACCAGTTCCTGGGGCAGCAGAAGTACCGGCCGGCGGACGCGGTGCTGCGCGGGTTCGTTCCTCCGCTGCGCCCGTCGCCGCTGCCCGAGGCGCGTGCGGCCGCGGTCTGGGCGCTGGGCCTGATCCACGAGGGCGAGTTGGTCCCGGCCCTCGCGACCGCCCTGGAGGGGCGGCTCCAGGATCTCAGGTCCATTCCTCCCGAAGACCTGCGGGTATGCTGGATGGCCGCCCTCACGCTCGGCCGGATGAGGGCGAAGCAGGCCCTGGCCAGCCTGCGCGAGTTTTACCCGCACCGCAAAGCCTCCGACAACCCGATCAACAATGCGTGCGGCTGGGCCATCGAGCAGATCACCGGCGAGGTCATGGCCCCGGCGGGGACAGTCCGACAGATTCAGCGCGACTGGTTCCTCACTCCGAGTGACTGAGTCAAGGCGGCGGCGCGGGCAGGGATATTACGGACTTGTTACATTTCCCCATCCCGCTTGCGGGTAAGATCGAGGACGTCACCTGAAAAGGAGGCCGTCCGCCATGCCCCGCTCTCCGGTCCGCATGCCCCTGCAGCGCCTATTGGCCGCGACAATCCTGCTGTCCACCTGGGCCGGAACACGACCTGGGGACTCGTGCGGTCCCGCACCGCCGCCGCCCGGCCCGGGCACGGACTGGCACGGCGACCCGCTGCCGGAGGGCGCGCTTGCCCGCCTCGGGACGCTCCGCTTCCGCCAGTGGACCGAGGCCTACTCGGTGGCGTCCTCGCCGGACGGGCGCCTCATCGCGGTCGGGGGCAGTTGCCTCGCGCCCGGCCCCACCCTGGCGCTCTTCGACGCCTCGACCGGCAAGGTGGTCCGGCGCCTCCCCGGCCACGCCCACGTCGTCCGTGCGGTCGCGTTTTCGCCCGACGGCAAGCTCCTCGCGTCCGGCGGCGGCGATGGACAGCTCGCGGTCTGGGACGTGGCGCGGGGCGAGCAGCTCCACCGCGTCGAGGGCCTCGGCTCGGACGCCATCGCCTTCCTCGCGGACGGCAAGACGCTCGCGGCCGACGCCGCCGGCGCCGCCATCCGCCTCCTCGACGCCACGACCGGGAAACCGGGCCTACTGCTGAAGGGGCACACCGACCGCGTCTTCAGCATCGCCGCATCCCGCGACGGCAAACACCTGGCCTCGTGCGCCATGGACGGCACGGTTCGAGTCTGGGACCCCTCCGCGGGCAAGGAGGTGCGGCGGTTCCGCGTCGCCGACAAGTACGGCCTGGCCGTCGCGTTCTCCCCCGACGGTAAGGTGCTGGCGTGCGGGACGTTCAACGGTACGGTCTACCTGTGGGACGTGGCCGCCGGCAGGGAGTGCTGGCGCGCGGCGTCCGGCGCGTCCGCGGCGGCCTCGGTCGCCTTCTCCCCCGACGGGGCGGAGCTGTACACGATCCGCGAGGAGTTGCGCGCCCTGGACACGGCGACCGGCAAGCCGCGGCGTGCGTTCCGGATGCCGGTTGCAATGCGCCACCTCGCTCTCTTCCCCGACGGCAAGGTCGCGGCACTCATTTCCAACGGCGCCGAGGTGATGCTGGTTGACCCCGTCCGTGGGGGGCTCCTGGGGCGCCGCGAAGGTCACGCCCGCGGCGTGTGCTCGGTGGCCTTCGCCCCGGACGGCGGCAGCGTCGCGACGGCCAGCGGCGAAAGGGCCTTCCGGCTGTGGGACGCGGCCACCGGCCGGCCGCGGCGCGTTTTCCACGGCGACGACGCCGTGGCCTCGGTCGCATTCGCGCCCGAGGGCCGGGCGCTGGCGACCGCGGGCCCCTGGGAAAGGGGCGGCGTGTGGGACCCCGCGACCGGCGAGCGCGTGCGGCAATTCGCCTTTGAGAGCCGAACCCGGGGGGGCGGCCGCGTTGCCTACCCCGCCGGGCGGCCTGGCCTGGTCGCCGCCGACCTTGGCGGCAGCCTCGTCTTCTGGGACGCGGCGACCGGCAAACGCCACCCCCATTCCTTCAGCGCCCGGCCCGACTTCCGGTCGTCCGGCTTCGGCCAGGCGATGCCCTTCGCCCTGGCGCCCGACGGCAAAACCGCCGCCGTCCTTCCCGACCTCGGCGAGCGCAAGATCCTCTTCTGGGACTTCCGCACCGGCAAGGAGATCCTCGCCACGGCCGTGCGCGGTTCGCCCTGCGCCTTTTCGCCGGACGGTGGCCTGCTCGCGGCCCGGTCGGACGAGGGCGTCGTGTTCGTCGAGGTGCGCAGTGGCCGCGAGGCGGGCCGCCTGCAAGGCCTCGCCGGCCCCGTCCGTGACGTCGCCTTTTCCCCCGACGGCAACATGCTGGCCACGGCGGGCGAGGACGGGGCGGTGCGCCTGTGGGAGACGGCTTCCCGCCGTGAGCGCCGTCATTTCGCCGGACACGAACAGGCCGTCGCGTGCGTCGCCTTTTCGCCCGACGGCGGGCGCCTGGCCTCCGGCAGTGACGACCTGACGGCCCTGGTCTGGGACGTGTACGGCGGGCGGGCGAAAGGACCGGCCGGCGCCCTCATGGCCGACGCGCTGTGGGCCGCGCTGGCCGACGCGGACGCGGACCGAGCCTTCGCGGTCCTGTGCCACCTGAGAGCGTCCCCCGAGCGGGCGGTCGCGCTGGCGCGGGCGCGGCTGCGGCGGGTTGCCCCGACCAATGAGAAGCGCATCGAGGCGCTGCTCGCGGACCTCGACGGGGAGCGGTTCGCCGTGCGTGAGAAGGCGCGGGTGGGCCTGGAAAAGGTTGGGCCCGTGGCCCTCCCGCTGCTGGAGAAGGCTGCCGCCGAAGGGGGCAAATCGCTGGAGTTCCGCCGCCGGCTGGAGCAGATCCTGGCCCGGTTGGGCTCCTGGCGGCAGTCGGCGGAGGGGCTGCGCGTCCTGCGCCTGGTCGAGGCGCTGGGCCACGGTGGGTCGCCCGCGGCCCGACAGGTCCTGACCGACCTGGCCGCGGGGGCGGAGGGGGCGCCGCAGACCGCGGCGGCCCGGCGCGCCCTGCGCCGCTCGCCGTGAGCAGGGTGGCGGCCAGCCGGCGTTCTGTCGCGCGGAAAGGGGACGGGGCGCATCTCAGCCCATAGAACCGCCCGCTGTTACCCGGGTTTGAACCAGGCCAGGCTTTGCCCACTCTGGAGAGCGAAATGGCATCCGTCCCGACGTTCCAGGCGACCCTATGAATCGACAAGTCAAGCGGTATACTGCACAAAGGTAGCCTGCGCAAGATGCCAGGCGGTTTAGCGGAGGCTGGGAGGAAACGGCGCAGGTTTCAACTTGAGTTGTCTTCACGGTTCTGCTATGGGCGACACCCTTTTGTCCTTCGGCTCGACGCCCGAGGACGACCCGACATGCGGCTCCGGTCAGCCGAGCCGCGCGGCAGCAGCGAAGATGGCCCGGCGACTGGGCTTGCTTGGGGCCACCTCCTCGGCCAGGACGTGTCGGGAGGAGATACCCAGGAGGGGAAACGCCGTGAAAGGATTGACCGAAAGCCCGTTCTCGCAATGGCATCAGCGCCTCCCCGAACTGCACGCGCTGGCCCGCCCTTTGCTGCAATCGCGGGCCGTCCAGCGGCTTGCCAGCGTGACCTTTCTGGGCATCCTGTCTCCGCGCTTTCGCGACGTCATCGATTCGCCTCTCTGGCCTGCGGTGAAGCCGGTCGCGGTCGAAGACGGCTCCCGGTACGACCACACGCTCGGTGTCGCCCTCGTCGCCCTCGCCCTTGCCCGAAAGTTCGACTTCTCTGAACGCGGGCAGCGATATGCTGTAGCCTGGGGGCTCACGCACGACATCGCGACGTGGCCCCTCTCGCACACCAGCGAATCCGTCTTCACCGCCGTAACAGGTATGTCGGCCCGCAACCTCCGGGCTGGAATCCTGCTGGGCAGCGCCGAGGTGCCGGAACGCTACCGCCTCGCCCCGATCCTTCGCGACCAGGGCATCGACCCCGTCGCGCTTGCTTCTCTGTTTGACCGAAGCGCCACGCCGGCTGACGAAGAACTCGCCCTCTTCAAGCAAGTCGTCCGTTCGCCGCTCACCCCGGACACCCTCGAAGGAATGTGGCGCTGCGGCGTGGTCTTCGGCGTGCCGGTCATGCACCCGGACGAGGTCGTCTCGGCATTCCTCCGCCACCGAGGCGTGGCTTGCCTGGACCGACGGCGCATGCCCGCGGTCATCGACTTCTGGCAGGGCAAGTCCACCATCTACGAGCAATACCGTTTGCTATGTTATAACTACTGCTTCTGCAAAGGTTTTCAGCAACGGGGGCAGGTGGCGATGCTCGGGGCGCTTCTTCTTGTACTTCGACATCTTCACCTTGACCACGCGCGGGTTGATCCGGTTACGCCGCA
>JBBRPS010000673.1:0-5730 GCA_038227745.1 Gemmatales bacterium
GCGCCCGTCACTGGATACACTGCCGCTGTTGGAGTCCCGCCTTTAGGCGGTGGGGCCGGCTAGTTCTGTTGGCCTCGGTCCCCACCGCCTAAAGGCGGGCCTCCAACGGCTCCGGTATATGATAAGCGGTGGCCCGCCCGGGCCGGTAGTGCCACACGTATGCAGTGGAGGGACCGCCTGATGAAAGTCGCCGAGGCCCGTGCCTTCTTCCCCGGCACGCGCGACCGCGTCTTCCTCGACGCCGCCTGTGTGAGCCTGATGCCGGTGCAGGCTGAGGAGGCACTGCGGCGGCTGGGCGCGGACCTGCTGGCGTGCCCGGCGCGCGACGCCTCGGCGCACCACATCGCCCTGGACCGCACCGCCGAACAGCCGCGCCGCGAGGCCGCCCGCCTGATCGGCGCCCGCCCGGAGGACGTCGCGCTGGTCGAGAGTACCACGCAGGGCCTGCAGGCCATCGCCGCCGCCGTGCCGCTGGGCCGCGGCGACAAGATCCTCGTCGGCGAGACGGAGTTCATGGGCCTGGCCGTGCCGTGGATCCCGCGGCGGCAGGGGGAGGGCTTCGAGATCGAGGTGGTCGGTCAGCACGAGGGCCGGCTGCGCGTGGACGACTTCGCCCGCGCCCTCGACGGCCGCACGCGCCTGATCCTGCTCAGCAGCGTGCAGTGGAACAACGGCTTCCGCGCCGACCTGGGGGCGTTCAGCGCCCTGGCCCGCGAGCGCGGCGTGCTGCTCGCGGTGGACGCGATCCAGCAGCTCGGCGCGGTCGGCCTGGACGTGAGCCGGACGCCGGTCGATTTCCTCGTCAGCGGGGGGCACAAGTGGCTCAACGCGCCCGTCGGCCGCGGTTTCCTGTACGTCAGTCCGCGGCAGGTGGAGCGGCTGCGGCCGGGGGCGTGGGGATATCTCAACGTCGCCGAGCCGCCGCAGGGGTGGGCCGAATACTTCGCGACGCCGTCGATCCCCGCGGTGCGCGACTACGACTTCACCGCCGACGCGCGCCGCTTCGAGGTCGGCGGCACGGCGAACTACCCCGGCAACGTGGCCCTGGGCGCCTCGCTGGCCCTCATCAACGCGCTGGGCATCGCGGCTATCGAGGAGCACGTCCTGAACCTGGGCGAGCTGCTGATCGACCGTCTGCGGACGGCCGGCGCCACGGTCGTCGGCCCGACAGATCGCGCCAGCCGCTCCGGCATCGTGACGTTCACGCTGGGGGAGGGTGTGGCGCGCGACACGGCCTGCCTCGGGCGGCTGCTGGACGGGCGCATCCTGATCTCGCAGCGCTACACCGCGGGCGTCGGCGGCCTGCGCGTCTCGGTCCACTTCTTCAACAACGAAGACGACGTGCGCCGGCTCGCGGAGGCGGTGCGGGCGGAGAAGGTGTAAGCCCACCCGTTGCACCGGGTGGGCTTACGTGGCACGGGTCGGCGGCCGCAGCGGCAGGAAGACGGTGAAGTGCGTCCCCGCACCGGGCGCCGAGTCGAAGCCGATCCGGCCACCGTGGTCCTGTACGATGCCGTAACTGATGCTCAACCCCAGCCCCGTCCCCTGGCCCGGCGGCTTGCTGGTCACGAACGGGTCGAAGACCTTGTCGCGGAGCGCGGCGGCGATGCCGCGGCCCGTGTCCAGCACGTGGATCTCGACGCCACCGTCGGCCGCGGCGGTGCGCACCGTCACCTTGCCGCCCTCGGGGGTGGCGTCGAGGGCGTTCATCACGAGGTTCATGACCACCTGGTTGACCTTCGCCGGGTAGCACGTCACCTCCGGCAGCGGCGCCAGGTCCAGCTCCAGGGCCACGCCGCGCTTGCGGGCCTCGCTGCGGACGATCGTCACGGTGGACTGAATGCCCTCGTTGACGTCCGCCTCCTGTAGCTCGCTCTCGTCCAGGCGCGCGAAGTTGCGCAGCCCCTTGACGATCGCCTGGATCCGCTGTACGCCGTCGCGCGTCCGCGTCAGCACCCGCTCGAGGTTCGAGAGCGTGTACTCCAGATCGACCTCCTCGGCCCGCTCGACGATGCGGTCGTGCAGCTCCGGCTGGTGCCGGGCCAGCGCGGCCTCGCCCTCGTGGTACAGCGCCAGCAGGTCGCGCAGGGCGCCCGCATCGCGCCCCAGCACTTCGAGGTTGTTGCTCACGAACGCCAGCGGGTTGTTGATCTCGTGCGCCACGCCGGCCACCATCTGCCCCAGCGACGAGAGCTTTTCCGCCTGGACGAGTTGGCTCTGCGTACTCTTCAGTCTCTCGAGAGCCTGGTGCTCGGAGTGGACGGCGTCGCGCAGCTGGCTGTTGACCTTGCGCAGCTCCTGCGCGCTCGCCTGGTACTGGCGGTTGAGGTGGATGACGTCCTCGAAAGCGGACAGCAGCACGTTGAGGAGCTGCTCCCGGCCGGCGGTCAGCTGGAACTGGCAATCGAGGAAGATGACGCGTGTGTCGGGCGCCGCGGCGGCCAGGCCCGCGGCGGAGCGGTCCAGGGTCCGCCGCAGCCGGCCGACGATCTCGTCCGGCTCGCGGTCCTTGGTCATGAACCCGTCGGCCCCCGCCTCCAGTCCGCGCAGCACGTTCAGCGGGTCGGCCTGGCTCGTCAGCACGACAACGGGGAGGTGGCGGAGGCGCGCGTCGCCCTTGATGCGCCGGCACAGGTCGAAGCCGCTGTCGCCGGGCAGGAGCAGGTCGCTCAGGACGATGTCGAACGGCTCGCGGAGGAGGCGTTCAAAGCCACTTTCCGCGTCGGCCACGGTGTTCGGGGCAAAGCCCGCCTCCGCCAGGAGGAGGGAAAGCTGCCGCGCCTGGGTCGGGCTGTCCTCAACGATCAATACACGGGCGGGCGGTTCTTGCGTCATGTCCGGACGTTCTTTGAAAACCGAGGATCGAGGGTCGAGGAGCGCGCCTCTCCGTCCCGCGCGGTCTATTCTCGGGACAATGCGCCCGAGCTTCCAGTCTCCATCCTCGATCCTCGGTGCGGATGGGGCCTTCCCAGCGGTTTCAAGGCCTGGCGAGCCGGGGGCTAGAGCCGTTTTCGGTTGGGTGCAGCGGTTCGTGGCCGACTCGCTCCGCGAGTCGGGGGATTGGCGCCCCCCGACTCGCTCCGCGAGTCGGCCACGATCCGCCCCCCCGACTCGCGGAGCGAGTCGGCCACGAACCACTTACCCGACCATCTCCAGCAAGTGGGCGGGGACCGCGTCGAGCGCCAGGACGAGGTCGGCCAGGCCGGCGGCGACGGCGGCGCCCGGCATCCCGAAAATGACGCTGCTCTGCTCGTCCTGGGCGATGACCCGGCCACCGGCCTCGCGGAGGGCGCGCAGGCCCACGACTCCGTCCTCGCCCATGCCGGTGAGGATCACCCCCACGGCCGCCGGGCCGTAGGCGCGCGCCGCCGACTCGAAAAGCACGGTCCCCGAGGGGCGGAAGCCCCCGACCGGCGCGGCGCGCGCGAGGCGCACCGCGGCGCGCGGCGTGACCTCCAGGTGCCGGTCGTCGGGCGCCAGGTAGACCGTGTGCTGGGCCAGCGACTCGCCATCCTCGGCGACCTTGACGTGCAGGTCGCTGCCCCGGTTCAGCCAGTCGGCGAGGCCGTCGATGAAGCCCGGCGTGATGTGCTGCACGACCACGACGGGCGCGGGGAAGTCCCCGGGCAGGGTCGCCAGCAGCCGCTGCAGCGCCGCCGGGCCCCCGGTGCTGGTCGCGATGGCGACGAGCCGTCCCCGCCCTGGGACGCTGCGGCGCGGCGGCGGCGGGGCGACCGTGTCCGCGCGCCGCCAGTGCCGCACGACCTTGACCTGGGACATCGCCTTGACCGTGGCGACGAGCTGCCTGGCGGCCTCCTCGAAGCCGGGGGCGTCTGGACCGCTGGGCTTGGGGAGGACCGTCAGGGCGCCGGCCCGCAGGGCACACATCGACGTATCGACGTCGCGAGCGACGAAGCTCGCCGTGATGATGACGATCGGCGTCGGGACGGTGATCATGATCTCCTTCGTCGCCTCGAAGCCGTCCATGCGCGGCATGCGGACGTCCATGGTGACCACGTCGGGGCGCAGCTCGCGCGTCCGTTCCACGGCCTCGACGCCATCGCGAGCCTCGCCCACGATCTGGATCTCGGGGTCGGAGCCCAGGATGGCCAGGAGCAGGGCGCGGGCGGTCGGCGAGTCTTCGGCCACGAGGACGCGGATCATGAGTTCGTCTCCGTTCACCGGGCGTCAGAGCAACTGGGCGATCGTGTCGAGCAGGTGGCGCTGGTCGAAGCCGCTCTTGACCAGGTAGGCGTCGGCGCCGGCCTGCATCCCTCGCGCCCGGTCCTCGTCGCTGGCGCGGGCGGTCACCAGCACGACAGGCAGCTCGCGGAAGCGCGGCGACGCCCGGACAGTCTCCGCCAGCGTGAAGCCGTCCATGCGCGGCATCTCGACGTCGCTGACCAGCAGGTCGGCCCCGCGCTCCTGGAGGAGTTGCCAGGCGGCCAGCCCGTCCGCGGCCGTCGTCACCTCGTAGCCCGCGGCCTCCAGGATACTCTTCTCCAGCGTCCGCGTCGTGACCGAATCATCGACGACCAGCAGGCGCTTCCTCGCTACGGCCGCCTCGGCGGCGACGGCGGGCAGCCCCACGGCCCCGGCCTGAGCGAGGGCGGCGCGGATCAGGTTGGCGGCGTTCACGACCAGGGCGATCCGCCCCGTGGGCAGCAGCGTCCCGCCCGAGACGTGGCGCAAGCGGCGGATGCGTGGCCCCAGGCTGTTGACCACGATCTCCTGTTCGGCGAGCAGTTCGTCCACGACGAACGCCATGCGCCGGTCCCCCGCGGCGAGGACCAGTGCCGGGGCCTTGCCGCTCGCCGGCGCGCCCGCCAAGCCCAGGGCCGCGGCCAGTGACGCCACCGGCAGCGGGGCGCCACCGAGCGCCAGCATCTGCCGCCCCGCCACCGTGCGCAGGTCTTCCGGCCCGACGCGCACCACGCGCTGCACGTTGGTGCCGGCGAAGGCGAACGTCTGCCCGGCCGCGCCGACAAGGACGGCGCGGAGTGTCGTGAGCGTGAGCGGGACGGTCAGGCAGAACCGCGTCCCACCGCCGGGCACCGGGCCGACGTCCACGAGGCCGTGCAGCGCCTCGACGCGGCTCTTGACCACGTCGAGGCCGACGCCCCGACCGGAGACGTCGGTGATCAGCGGCGAGGTGGACAATCCCGGGAGGAAGACCAGGCGGGCCAGCTCGCGCTCGTCGGCCGGCTCGGGCAGCCTGTGTTTGCGCGCCTGGGCGCGGAGGGCGTCGAGGTCCAGCCCGCGGCCGTCGTCCTCGACGCTCACCTCGACCTGGGCGCCGCGCAAAGCGGCGGTGACGGTGACGCGCGCCTGCGGCGGCTTGCCGGCGGCCCGGCGCGCCTCGGGGGTTTCGGCGCCGTGATCGACGGCATTGCGGACCAGGTGGCGCAGCGGATCCTTGAGGCCTTCGAGGACTCCGCGGTCCAGCTCGACGGCCCCGCCGCGGACGACGAGGTCCACGTCCTTGCCGCCGGCGCGGGCGAGGTCGCGGGCCGTCCGGTCGAGGCCCTGGCACGCCTCGGCGAAGGGTAGCATGCGGGCGCGGTGGACCTCGTCACTGAGCGGCCCGGCGACCTGGCGGAGGAACCGCTGGTCGGCGGCGAAGGCGTCCGCCAGCCGTTCCAGGTCCTTCCCGAGCCGCCGCAGTCTCTCCCCTGTGGCCTGGACGGCCCGGGTGACGCGCCGCGGCAGCCCCTCGACCACGGCGCCCCC
>JBBRPS010000674.1:0-5711 GCA_038227745.1 Gemmatales bacterium
GGGGGAGGGGGCTAGACTGCGAGCGCGAAACGGCAAGCCAGGCGCGCTCCGCCGACGGAGCGCGCCTGGCTTGCCGTTTCGCGCTCGCTCCACACCTCCCGACGCTGCCCCTCACCCCCTCCCCTCTCCCCGCGTACAGGGGCGAGGGGAGGGATAGGATTTTCTGCCGCTCGCCTTACGCGGGAGTGCTTGCCGTGGCGAGGCTCGGCTGCCGGTGCGACAGGGCCTGCGCGAGTTGCGTGACGTGGTTGCGCGTCTCCAGCAGCGTCGCGCCGGCGAAATCCGCCCCCGCGGCCACCAGCGCCTTGCGGTCCTTCTCCACGTCCTCGCTCGCCCCCAGCCGCGCCACCACGATCTTCAACCCGGGGAAGCGCCCGCGCAGTCGCTTCAGCTGCGACCGAGCCATCGCCATTCCCCCCGGCGCCACCGAGATGATACAGAGGACCCCAGGCTTCTTCTCCTCGACCCGCAAGGCGAGTTCTGAGGACAGCATGGCCGCCGGCACCAGCTCCAATTCGCAGGACTTCGGGTCGAGCAGCCGCCCCAGCATCAGCAGGGCCACCTCGGCCGCCGGGTCGCGGATGGGGTATCCGAGCACGAGGGCCTTCGGCGCCGCCGCGCCGTCCCCCGGCGGCGCGGCCTCCGCAGGCCCGCCCAGGTCCTCGAGGATGTCGCGCGTCACCCGGAGGGTGAACAGTTCATCCTCCTCCGAGAGCTGCCCGCGCTCCCGCTCCACGCGGACCGCCGTCAGCGCCGGCAGCAGCAGGCCATCGTAGACCTCCTCGGCGGAGTGGCTTTCGACGTAGTTCTCCACGATGTCCGTCGCCTCGTCCTGGTCGCGCGCAAGCAGGCGCTGGTAGTAACGTACGTCTGCTTCCAGCGCCGGCCGGTCGCCGATGAGGACGTTGAGGAACTCGAACTGCGGGAAGTATTTCCCCAGCACCGCCAGGCACACGGTCAGCGGCGTGGCCAGCACCAGGCCGACCGGCCCCCACAGCCACGTCCAGAACGCCAGCGCCACCACCAGCGCCACCGCCGAGACGCCGATGTGTTGGCCGTAGGTGTACGGCTCGACGACGTTGGTCGCGAACAGCTCCAGCACGGCGAACAGGAGGAAGACCCAGAGGGCAGGCAGCCACTCCGGCAGCGCCACCAGCGCCAGCGCCAGCGGGGCCAGCATCGCCAGCCACGTCCCCAGGCTGGGGATGAAACGGAGCACGGCGACGAGAAATCCCCACAGGAACGGGTACGGCACGCCGATGAATATGAGCCCGACGCCGATGACCACACCGAAGACGCCGTTGACGATCGACTTGCGCATGAGGAAGAGGCTGATGCGCTGGCTGGCCTCGTCCAGGGCCCGGGTGGTGACGGCCAGGCGCCCGTGGCCGGCCAGGCGGATCAGACGGTTGCGCAGCTCCTCGCGGTGGATGAGCATGAGGATCACGAGTAGCACGATCAGGCCGGTCGAGCCGAGCAGATTCACCACCGGGTCGATGGCCGCCGTCAGCCGCCAGATCAGGTCGGGGCGCTCCGGCTGGACGACGACAGGCACCGGCTTCTCCGGGCGAGTGCCGAGCACCACCTCGAAGCCCTTTTTCGGTACGGGGCCGTCGCCGCGCGGGGCCGCCGGCCTGGAAGGGGCCGCCCCGCCGCCCGTCAGCAGGCGCTCCAGCACGGTCCCCCGTATCGACTCGTGCAGTCCTGCGATCTTCTTATCGACGTTCTCCTTGTATCTCGCAAAGTTCTCCGGCTCGGCCAGTTGCTTGAACTGGACGGCGACGATCCAGCAGATGCCGCCGAGGAGGAGGAAGGCGGCGAGCACGACGAGGACGACGGCGGGCAGGCGCCCCAGGCCGCGCTGCTGCAGCGTCCGCACGACCGGACTGAGGAGGAACGCCAGCAGGATGGCCAGGGCCACCGGGATCATCACCGTCCGCCCCCAGTACATCGCTGCCACCACCAGCACGAAGCTGGCCATCAGGGTCAGGGGCTGGTATTTGCTCAGCGCGGGGGCCTCTGCCATGTAGCTACCTTTCAGGCGGAAATCCGCATCTCGTAATCCGAAATCCGAAATATCCTCGACGCGAGGCAAGTTGACACAAGCCCGACGCGCCAGCGAGGGGTCCCTCGCTGGCGCGTCGGGCTTGTGTCAGGTTATCCCGCGTGCCGTATAAATCCGGAGCACGAATTCTCAAGGAAAGAAACAAGACGCCGCAGGGTGTGGACGCCGCGCACCGGGGCGGGCCGTCCATTAGGGCGGTCACCTGATGGTTTCGGTATTGTTTGTTGGCGTTCCGGCCTTCGGATTCGTCGGCACGTGGTCCTCGATCACCAGCGCCGCCGCCCGGCCGGCGCCCGCCGGCGGCGCCTCGGCCGGCGGCATCGCCCCGCCCCGCCCCGCGCCGCGGGGGGCGTCGTCCGCAGCGGTAGGGCGAACGAGAAGCAGCTCCCCTTGCCCGGCTCGCTGCGGAACCAGAATGCCCCGCCCATCAGCTCCACGAGTCGCCGCGTCAGCGCCAGGCCCAGGCCTGTCCCCTCCGCGGCCTGCCCGCGGCTGCGCCGGCCCTGGTAGAACTCGCTGCCGATCAGGGCGTGGTCCTTGGGGTCGATGCCGACGCCCGTGTCCTCGACATCGAAGCGCACCGCCTTCGCGGCGCTCGCAGGTACCACTCGCGCCTGCGGACCGGCCGCGTCGGTCCAGAGGCAGCGGACGCTGACCCGCCCGCCGCCCGGCGTGAACTTCACCGCGTTGGAGAGGAGATTGTAGAGAACCTGCCTGAGCCGCGCCGGATCGGCGACGAGCACCCCGTCCGGCGCGGGCGCCGCGCTGTCCAGCTTCAGCCCCCTGGCCTCGGCCAGCGGGCGGACCGTGGACAGCGCCGCGGCGAGGGCGCCGGCGACGGCGACCGGCTCGGGAAGCAGTTCCATGCGGCCGGCCTCCACCTTCGACAGGTCGAGGATGTCGTTGATGAGCGTGAGCAGGTGCTCGCCCGCGCCGGTGATGTCGCCGAGGTAGTCGGCCTGCTTGGCGTTGAGCGGGCCGAAGCGCTGCGTGGTGAGCATCTTGCTCATGCCGATGACCGCGTTGAGCGGGGTGCGCAGCTCATGGCTCATCCGGGCGAGGAACTCGCTCTTGGCGCGGTTGGCCGCCTCCGCCGCCTCCTTGTCCTTGCGCAGCGCGTCCTCCTGGCGCCGCTCGGTCATGTCGGCGCAGCAGCGCACCCATTCCAGCACCTGGCCGCGGGCGTCGAGAATGGGCACGCTGCGGCACAGGAAGTCGCGGTAGACGCCATCGACGCGGCGGACGCGGATCTCGTCCTCGACGTAGGCGTTGCCGGAGACCGACTCGGCCCAGTGGCGCGCGAACGCCTCCCGGTCGTCCGGGTGGACCGTCTGCAGCCAGCCGTCGCCCCGGGCCTCGGCCTCGCTCAGGCCGGTGAAGGCGCACCAGCGCGACATCTCCGCGTTGCGGCCCTGCGCGTCCGTGGTCCAGAGGAGGGTCGCCGTACTGCCGACGACGGCGCGGTAGCGGTGCTCGCTGGTCTGCAGCAGCGCCTCGCGCTCGGTCAGGGCCACGCCCATGAGGTTGAAGCTGCGCGCCAGCTCGGCGATCTCGGCCGGCCCGCACGGCGTGACGACGGTCAGCTCGCCCTGGCGCAGCCGCCCCGCCGCCTCGCGCAGGTGCCTGATCGGCCGGGTGACGCCGCGCGCCGCCAGCACGGTGACCAGCAAGGACACGAGCACCGCGAGCCCCGTGGCGCCGGCGATCGCGTAGACGCTCTCGCCGGTCTTCTGCTCCACCTGCCGGCGGCGCTCGTCGAGGTGGCTCTTCTCGCCGGTGAGGATCTTGTCGGCCCGCTCGCGCATCTGGGCCTGCAGGGCGATGGCCGGCCGCAGCTGCAGCATGGCGATGCGCTTCTGCCAGCCCTCCTTGTCGGCGGCGAACAGCTTGAAGTCCTTTTCGGCCAGGTGGTGCAGTTCCTCTTGCAGTCGGGCCAGCTCATCGAGGTCCGCGAGGCGGGGCGGGTCGTCGCCGATCAGGTCGCACAGCGCCACCAGGTCGTTCAGCACGCCGCGGCGGCTTTCCTCGAACCGCTCCTGGTACTTGCGGTCGCCGAGCAGGTGCTGCGTGTTCTTGTACTCCGACATGCTGGCGATGCCTTCCTTGAGCTTGTAGGCGCGCGTGAAAACCTCCTGGGCTTGCTGTTCGCCCTGGAGGGCGTCCATGAGGCGCTGGATGGTGACGTAGGCGACCAGCGCGGCGCTGAGGAAGAGCGCCAGAGGGATGACGTACCCGAGGAACAGGCGGAACCACAGCGAGTTGAGTCGCCCGGTCATCGCAGCGTCTCGCAACGGGGGGCGCGGGAAACCCTCTCGGCGAGCGCGGTTCTCCGAACCGCGGCTAAACGAGGTGCCTTTCTCCGCGCTGGACTCAGTAGAGTCTCGACCTCAGCCCTTCCTGTCGTGCCCGGCCAACCCGGCCATACGTTCGGCGAACGCGAAGGGATCCTCAACGAGAGGCTTGGTCACGTACTCGGCGCAACCGCACTCGAGGGCCTGGTTGATGTCTTCCTGCATGGCGTGAGCGGAGATCGCCACCACGGGGATGGCGGCGGTGGCGGGGTCCTGCTTCACCAACCGCATGAACGTCAGGCCGTCCATGCCGGGCAGCTGCAGGTCCACCAGGAGCAGGTCGGGGTGGTGCTCGCGAAGCAGTTCGACGGCCCGCTCCGCCGTCTCGGCCTCCACGACGTCGAAGCGGATCTCCATGATGTCGCGGAGCAGCTTGCGGTTCATCGCGTTGTCTTCGACGAGCATGGCGAGCGGCATGGCATCACTCCGGGGCGGAGGGGGGACGGGCTGGCGCGGGCGTCTGCGCTCCGGCCGGGAGCCGGCACGAGCCGACCCCGCGGACCGCGCCCGGGGGCGCGGGAGGGGTCGGCTCGGTTGTCCGCCCGTCGGGCTCGACCGCGGCCCCTCAGGGCTGCCGGAGTTTCCGCATCCGGGAGGCCACATCTTCCGGGTTGGAGACGGCCATCACCAGGATTTCGCGCTTGCCGTCGAGTTTAGTGAACAAGGTCAGGTCCCCGACGTCCAGCATGCGGTTGAACAGGTTCTGGTGCGCCTGGATGTCGGTGACGTCCTTGTACGCGACCTCGGTGCGATGGCTCTCCAGCGCCCCGGCGTGCAGGACGATGCGCTTGCTGGTGACCTTGACCCACGTCGCGCGGTTGCGCACCCACCAGCTCAGGAGCCGGTAGCCCGCGAAGCCGAGCAGCACGACGCCCAGCACGGTCAGGGCGTGGTAGCCGTGGACCAGGCCGTACAGCAGAGACACCACGCCCGCGAAGGCCGTCACGGTGTAGGCGATGCAGCGGAACGGGTAGCGCCGGAACATCACCGGATGGATCGTCAGGACCTCGTGCTCCGCCGTGTCGGCGGCGGGCTTCGGCTCGTCCGCGGCCGTGGCCTTCTCGGTCAAGGCCGACAGCCGGTCCTGCAGCGTCGGGCCGGCGGCCTCGTCCGCGTGGACCGACGGCGGAACGATGAGCGTGGGCACCGGCTTGACGGTCGGGATTTCCGGGTGGAAGGGCTTCCCGCAGACCTTGTTCGGACAGGTAACGGTCTTGTCTCCCTCGCCCGGGTCCACCTCCGTGAGGTGCCCGCAATAGGGGCACTGGTAACTCAGCAGCTGCGCCAGCATGGCA
>JBBRPS010000675.1:0-5704 GCA_038227745.1 Gemmatales bacterium
AGAGCAACCCAGGGGTGCCGGCGTGGCGCACGCAGGGGCTGCGGCCGGCCCGCGCAGGAAGCGGCAGACTGCCAGGCCCGGAGCGCGTTGGCTTGGCGCGTGGCATGTTGCAAACCCTATGCATATAATGGGTTACACATGGCAGTGCCATTCGTGAGATAATCCATATCTGGCTCGCTGGAGACGTTTATCCAGCTCATCAAGGCGGTGGACCATGAGTAACGACCCGTTCGCGATAAGGAACCCTCCGCCGTGCGTAGTGGGGACAGGCCTCGTGGCCCTGGATGCCGTGATGCCCTACGGGGGCGCTGCGCCCTCCCATCGCCTCGCCGGCGGGACTTGCGGGAACGTCCTGACCATTCTGAGCTACTTGGGGTGGGAGGCCTTCCCGGTCACTCGCCTCAAGGATGACGTGGCGTCCCGAACTCTGCGCGAGGACCTGAAGCGGTGGTCAGTTCGTCTCGAGTTCGTTGCTGTCAGTCCGGAGGGAAGCACTCCAGTCTTCGTCCACCGGGTCGGCCGCACCGAGGACGGAGCCGCGATCCACTCCTTCACGAGGCGGTGCCCCGGCTGCGGGAGCACGCTCCCCGGTTACAAGGCCCCGACCGCTGCGGCACTCGAGTTGCTGCTCCCCACGATCCCGAAACCCGAAGCATTTTTCTTCGACCGTGCCTCCCGGGGCTCGCTGCTGCTGGCCAAGCACTGCGCCGCCCAAGGCGCTCTCGTCATGTTTGAGCCTTCCGGCCTCGGGGAGCCTCATCTATTCCGGGAAGCGGTTCAGGCCGCGCACGTGCTGAAATATTCCCACGAACGGCTCGGCGAGGTGGAGGAACTGCTCTCCGACTGTGCCGCACTGTTGCAAATCGAGACGCTTGGGAAAGATGGTCTTCGCTACCGGAGTCGGTTGCACGGCGCTCAGTCGAATGGCTGGAGAGTGCTGAAGGCCCTTCCGGCCGAGCAGATCCGGGACACGTCCGGTGCTGGCGATTGGTGTACCGCAGGGATTCTCCACCGTCTCGGGCAGACTGGCTGCGCCGCGTTTCTCGCGACGACCAGAGATGAATTCAGTGAAGCCTTCCGGTTTGGGCAGGCCCTCAGTGCCTGGAACTGCGGGTTTGAGGGTGCCCGGGGCGGAATGTACCAGCGGACACGCCGGGAGTTTGGAAAAGAGGTGAGCGCGATTGTTGCCAACGGCCGGGCCGAGGACCAAGGACAGGCCCGGACGGAAGGAGGCGAAGTCTCGCCGGGGTACGATTTCTGTTCTCTCTGCAACCCAATGTAGCGCAAAGCCATTCTTCCCTGCTGGTCTTGCGTCTTACGCTCAGCCCTGATGGACCTTGGAGACGGATTGCGGGTGACCTTGCCGATAAGGCAACCCGGAAAACCTGCGGCCGCTACGGTTATTTCTCCACTTTCCACTCCGCCACGTCATCGAAGATCAGCAGCGGATCGAGCGCCGTCGGCCGCAGCGCCGGGTGCAGCGCGACGTGCGTGTCGAGCTGCCACAGCGGGATGAGCGGCATGCGCTCGTACAGGTGCGCGTGGATCTCGTGCGTTAGCCGGCGCACCTCGGCGAAGCCGCGCTGGCCCATCGCCGTGCGAAACAGGCCCTCCAGGGCGGCGTCCTCGTAGCCGAGGAAGTTCGCCCCGCCCGGCTGCAGCGCCTCGGGCCGGCCGTCGAACAGCGGCCAGATCCAGTACACCTCGCTGGCGTGGTCCAGGTGGTGGTACGCCAGCTCGTAGTCGCGCTTCTCCAGCGCCTCGCTCAATTTCCGCGGCGGCAGGCCCAGCACCTTGATGCGCACCGCCCAGCCGACGCCGGCCCCCAGCCGGGTCAACTGGCCGGCGATGTCCCGGCAGGCCTCCGCGGCGCGCGGGTCGTCGTCGGCGTACTTCAGCGTCAGCTCCACGGCGGGCAGCTTCGCCTTCGCCTCGCGGGCGAAAGCGCGCGCCCGGTCCGGCTCGAACAGGTCGGCGGGCACCTGCGGCGGCGGGCAGCACGCCCATGAGCCGGGCGGATATGGGCCGTTCACCGGGCGGTGAAACTCGGGGTGGGCGTCGCGGCGCAGGTCGAGCGTCGCCAGCGCCGCCACGCCGCCCGTCACGCCCAGCAGCCGGTGCGCCGGCTCGCCGCCGCGGAAGCGGTACGTGAGGATCTTCTCTCGGTCCAGGGCGTGCGCGAAGGCGCGGCGCAGGTTCTGGTCGGCCAGCGCCGGCACGCGGTGGTTGACGGCGAGGAACCAGACGCGGCGGTTGCGCAGCGTGCGCACGTCCTTGACGCCGGCCTGCTGCAGCGGCCGCACCCGCGCGCTGGGCAGGTCGAGCAGCAGGTGCAGCGGCCGCGCCGGGTCGCGGAAGTCGCGCGCCGGGTCCGCGGAGACGTGGAAGCGGACCTCGCGGATGTACGGACGGTCGGTGTGGCCGCCGCGGCGGTAGTAGGGGTTGGCCGCGAAGACGGCGCAGGTCCGGCCGTCCTCGTGCCGCCGGCCGAGGTAGCGGTACGGGCCGCTGCCGACCGGGTTGCGACCGAACTCCCTGTCGTCGGCCGCGCGCAGCTGCCGGTCGCCGAATCGCTGCGGCAGCACCTTGAACGTCAGCGGCAGCAGCGGCGCGAAGAAGCTCTGGCGGAACTTGAAGTCGATGCGGAACGGGTCGTCCTCCAGGAGCGGGTCCTCGACGAGGTCGGCCCACTCGGGCGTCCGCCCGGGCAGGGTCGGGCTCTTGAGTAACTGCACGGTGTCGCGCACGTCCGCGGAAGTGACGTGTTCGCCGTTCGACCAGTGCGCGCCGCGGGCCAGGCGGAAGCGGCGGCCACCGGGCACCGCCTCGGGCGGACCGGCGGCGAGCTGCGGCACGAAGCGCTGGCCGTGGGCGTCGTCGTAGCGGCCCCGCACCAGGCTCTCGAAAATCAGTTCGACGGCCTGCCGCTCGGGGTCGGTGCGGGCCGTCGCCGGCGACAGGAGCTCCGGCAAGGAGTGGACGCCGACATGAAGGATCGGGTAAGCGTTCTGCCGCCTGAGCAGGGCGTCTTGCAACCCCGGCAGGTCGGGCCAGATCGTGCGCGCCTGCTGCAAGCGGCCGAGCGCCGTCCTGTCGTCCGGCAGCGCCCGGGCCTCGTCGAGCAGCGCCTGCGCCTTGTGCCGCAGGGCACGGCGGACGGCGGCGACGTCGGGGTGCCACAGCCACAAGACGCGGAGCGGGCGGAACCGCGGCGTGCGCAGGAAGTGCCCCTCGACCCACTCCACCTGGGCGCGGGCCGTGCGGTAGTCGCCGACGAGGAAGCAGGAGGCGGCGTAGGCGGTGCGCACGCGGGCGGCCTGCGTCAGGCCGGCGGCGCTCTGCGGGTAGGTCCGGACCAGGCGCCCCGCCAGGGCGAGGACGTCCGCCCAGCCCTGCTCGCGGCGCGCGCCCGCGGCAAGGGCCCGGAGGCGGCGCAGGCGCACGTCGAGCAGTTGCTGCCGCAGCCGCGCCTCCAGGTCCGCCCCGGCCGGGAGCTGGTCGCGCGTGCTCAGGTGGAAGCGCAGCACGACCTCCAGCGCGGTCTCGGCGGCCCGCAACTTCTCCGCGAGCCGCAGGCCGCCGGTCGGCGCCTGCAGGAATTCGGCGACCTGCTGGAGGGCCAGTTCCTCGTAGGGCGTTTTGGAGTCCGCGTCAGGGTGGGCCAGGGCACGGTAGAGGGCGGCGACCGCCGCGGGAGCTTGCGCCGCCGCGCGCCCCAGGTCCTCCGGGCGCAGGACCGGCGCGGCCTCGGGCTGCTCGGCGGGGGCGGCCCCGGTCCGCAAGGGCACGCGGCTCGGCGGGTCGGCGGGCGCGCCGCCGGGGCCATCGCCGGTGCGCGCGCGGCCCGCGGGCAGCAGGGCCAGCGCCAGGCCGGCGGCAGCGAGGAGTCGCACCGGCAGGCGCCTGCGGGGACGGGGCGTGTCGTGCATCGGTCCACCCTTTGCGGGTTGAGCCAGGTTCGCGACCAGGCGCGCCGGGCAGGACACCGCCGGCGGCGACGAGGAGGCCTGCCACTTCCCGTTATCCTACCGCGGTCTTCGCTCCCGGCAAAGCGCCGCCGAGGAGGCCTCACGGCGAAAAGCCCGCGCCGCGCCGCGGGGCCGGTGGGTTTATGTGCTAGGATTGTCGAGGGGCAAGCCGCGCCCATCCCGCCCCGGCGCCGTGGCGGAACGGGGCGCCGCCCCCTCAGCGGCAGGCGGTTGCGGACGCCTCCCCGCCCCGGGCCTCTCCCTGATTTCCTCGGGTGACCTGCGAGACATCCCATGCTGAGGCGTGTGTTCCTGGAGCGCTACGAACCCGTCCGCCAAATTGGTGAGGGCGGGATGGGGGCCGTTTACCTGGCGCGCGACCAGCGCACCGGGCAACCGGCCGTCGTCAAGGTCATGCACCAGCACCTGATCGCCGACAGCAAGGCCCGCGCTCGCTTCGAGCGCGAGGCGACTCTGATGGCCCGGTTGCGCCACCCCAACGCCGTCGAGTTCTTCGGCAGCGGCGTCGATGAGGAGCACGGGCCGTTCCTCGTCATGGAGCTCGTCCGGGGCGTGGCGCTGGACAAGGTCCTGGGCCACGACACCCGCTTCACGCCGATGCGCCTGCGCCGCCTCCTGGCCCAGCTATGCGACGTGCTCGAGGCCGCCCGCGCCGAGCGCATCGTCCACGGTGACCTCAAGCCGGCCAACCTGATGGTCGTCGATTTCGACAGCCCTTATGAGAAGCTGAAACTGATGGACTTCGGCCTGGCGCGGTTGAGCGACGCGCCCTCGGAGCCGGACGGCTCCTACGCCGTCGGCACGGCTGGCTACATGCCCCCGGAGCAGGTCCACGGCGAGCGGGTGGACCACCGCGGCGACCTGTACAGCGTCGGTGTGATCCTGTACCGCTTGCTGACGGGACGGCTGCCGTTCGCGGGCGCCTCGACGATGGACATCCTCGTGGCCCAGGCGGAAGGCAACTCCCCGACCTTCACCGAGCTGGGGCTGGACGACCTGATCCCGATGGGGGTCGAGATGGTGGTGCGGGCGTGCCTGGCGGCCGACCCGGCGCAGCGCCCCGGCAGCGCCCGCGAACTGGTCCAGGCCTACGAGGACGCCCTGGCCAGCTGCTACGCCGAGCCTGAAGAGACCGCCCCGCCCCCCGAGGCGCCGTCCACGGAGGTGGACGTGGCGCTGCCGGCGCAGACCACCGCCGGGGACGTGGTGATGGACCAGTTGGAGGCGTGGATGCCGGAGCAGATCGCCTACTACAAGCTGCAGGGCTTCGCGGAGGCGATCGGCGGCAACGTCATCGAGAGCGGGCCGGGCCTGGTCCGCCTGCAGCTGCGCGAGCGGCGGATGGCGCCGCGGCCTTCGGGGCTGTTCTCCTGGCTGGGCCTCGGCCGCAGGCCCGAGCCGCCGCCCGCTCCGTGCGCGATCGACATGGAACTGCACCTGCGCCAGACCGACCCGGGCCGGCGCGACATGCTGCAGGTGACGCTGCTGCTGCGGCCTTCGGCCGACGGCACACCCCTACCGCCCGACTACCACGCCCGCTGCGCCGGCATCCAGCGCACCCTGCGCTCCTTCCTGATGGCCAAGGAATAACGCCCGCTGCGCGGGAAATCCGAAGCACGAAATCCGAAACAAATCCAACTATTACTCCGGCACGAAAGAGGCTCACGTAGGACGGGTCTCCTGACCCGTCCGGACGGCTCAGGAGAGCCGTCCTA
>JBBRPS010000676.1:0-5668 GCA_038227745.1 Gemmatales bacterium
GCCTCGGCCGGCGTCGCGCCCAGGTCGCTCAGGTTCGCCGAGCCGGCCATCTTCTCGATCCGCATGCCCAGGGCTTCGGGGCGTACCTCGGGCCGGGCCATGACCGCGTCGCACAGGGCCGCGACCTTCCCCTTGACCTCGGCGCTGAGCTGGATCTCGTCCGTCGCCACCCAGCCCTCGATGAGCCGCTTGCACGCCCGCCGCGACGCCTGGCGCAGCAGCAGGCCGCGCGGGAACCAGACGGCGTACGTACCGAAGCTGCGGAAGGGCGTCACGGCCCCCGCGTGCGCTGGGCCCGAGTCGCCGTCGTTCTCGTGCCGCAGCTGGTCCAGGCGCAGGCCCAGCGGCGTCGTCAGCTCGTGGAACAGGTAGCTGCCCAGGTGCGACAGCGTCTCGTCGAGGGAGTCGGGGCTGCGGTGCGCCAGCGGCAGCAGGTACACCGAGCCGAACGGCGGCCCCTGGTCCACGATGCGCTGGCCCTCGGCCCCGTACTGGGCGACGAACGGCACCGACGGGTCGGTGAAGTGGTTCAGTTCGGTCAGCGTGGCGTAGACGTTCGCCTGCTCGCTCCGGGGCGTGGCCGGGTCGGTCGGGGCGCCGCACAGCAGCAGGGCGGTGACCTCGGCGTCGGGGTGGCGCATCTGCATAAGGAGGCGGCGGACGGCGTAGCCCAGGTCGGGCAACAGGCCGCTGTTGCCGCCGCCCGCGGCGGCGATGACGTAGACGCGCGGCGTGTTGTCGCGCAGCGCCAGGCCGGTCTGCGTCACCGACTGGTAGATCACGTCGGGGTTGGTCGCCTCCTGGATCTCCTTCTTCAACCGGGCGAGCAGCCGCTGCTGGTTATCGACGAAGGCGAGCCGGCCCAGGGCGCGCGTGCCCTGCGTCTGCAGCGAGCGCGGCATGGCGTAGAGCTTCTCGCGCGGCAGCCACTCGCTCAGCTGCTCGATCAGGCGGCGGCGGTAGTTGCCGACCGGCTGCAGCGGCAGGTGGTGGATCTCGTTGCGCGTCAGGGCGACTTCCGGCGCGCCGCGGACGCCCGTGTTGACCGCCTCCGGGTCACTGTCGAGGCACAGGAAGCGCAGCAGCGGCAGCTTGGCCAGGTCGCCGAAGCGGTCGAGGAAGCGGCAGCGCAGCTCGAGGACTGCCTTGCGGCCGAAGCCGCCGACCCCGATGATGAGCGTCGGCCGCAAGGCCCCGGTCGCCGGCTGGGCGACCGTCATGCCCATCTCTTCGGGCGAGTTGTTCGCGGCGGGCGCGGGCGGCGGCGCCCCGAAATCCACTTCCTCATCGGGTGACCCGGGGGGTGATCCCGGCTCGCCGCCGAGGGCGAAGTCCTCCATCGTCTCGGACAGGCTCTTGGGCCGCGGCATGTGGCCGGTGAGCACGAGGTCGGGCTTCGACGCCACCCGCGGGGCGCTGCGCGCCGTGTAGAGCGCGCGCAGGAACGCCATGCAGTTGGGGAAGCGCTCCTCGGGTTCCTTGGACAGGGCGCGGGCGACGATCGGCCGTTCCCCCTCGGGCAAGGGGCGCAGCTCGGGCTTGCCCTTGAGGTGCTCCTGAGCCAGGATGCGCACGTTCTTGCCGGCGAACGGCCGCTGGCCGGTGAGCAGTTCCTGGTAGACGATGGCGAGGCTGTACTGGTCGCTGTGCCTGGAGATCTTGCCGTTGAACGTCTCGGGAGGTGCGTACAGGGGGGTGACGCCGCCGAGGATGCCGGAAGCGCTCTGCCGCTCAAGGTGCTTGACCAGGCCGAAGTCCGCGACCTTGCCGCGGTCGCTGATGAGGAAGAGGTTGCGCGGCTTGACGTCGAGGTGCTGCAGCTTGTGCTTCTCGTACATCCAGTCGAGCGCCTCGGCGCAGTCGCGGAGGTAGCGGAGCAGGTCGTCGCGCGGCACGCCGATCAGGCCGGCGTTCTGGCACTCGACGTACTGGTCGTGCAGGCTGCGGTCCGCCAATTCCATGACGATGACCAGCTCCCCATCGACGACCTCGATGCGGTCGAGCGAGCAGATGAAGGGATGGCGGACCTCCTTGATGCGCTGCAGGGCGTGCAGCTCCTGCTCGGCGCGGACGCCATCCACGTCGAGCGAGTTGAGGTTGCCGTAGACGAACTTGATGGCTTTGAACAGGCCGCCCGGCGCCTCACACTTCCACACTTCGCCGAAGCCGCCGCTGCCCAGGGGCTCGATCAGACGATACCCGGGAATCGGTTCGGCGTTCGGCTCCCGTATCCAGCTCATGGATCAGTCCTGCATTCGCTTCATATTCGATCGGCGCGCCCGGCGGCGTGCCGGTGAGTTGATTCACGGGAGCGGACAGGCAAGCCTGTCTCCGTACGATCGCCGGTCTTCTCCGTTTCCGGAAAAGTTCCTGCACAACCATAGGTCGCGAGTGGGGGATTGTCCAATGCGGGGGGCGGGCGACTTCGCGCCTGCGCGAACGGTGGCGCGGGCAGTGCCGGACGTCGGGGCGGGGTTGACCCGTTTGCCGCGTTGTGGTCACGGGACGTGGGTGCCGCCCATACGCCCGGGGTTCCGAAGACTCCACCCCGGGCTCTATTCGAGGAGGTTCTGGGGCGACCGTCGGTGTGTCCGTGTGGCCCCCGAATAAAGCCCGGGGTGGAGTCTTCGGAACCCCGGGCGTGTGGACGGTGGCCACGTTGTGGGACGGAATCTTCGACCAGGCGCTTGTTCTTCGCCCATCCCGCCCTTACAATCGCCGCAACCCGATGAAAGGGCAACAACGGGGGACGGACGCTCACGCTCCCCGGCACCACCTCACCCGGCTCACTCACAAGGGAGGGTCCCACGCGATGAACGACCCACAGGAACCCCAGGAAAGACCCGGCCTGTCTCGGCGCCAGTTTCTCCGCGGGTCCGGCGTCGCCGCCGCCGCCACCACCCTCGGCACCGCGACGCTCCAGGAGGTCGCCGAGGCCGCACAGCCCGCCCAGGCCAACGTCCCCGCCCAGGGGCCGGCCGCCCTCAAGCTGACGCTGACCGTCAACGGTCGCCGCATGAACACCAGCGTCGAGCCGCGCGTCACCCTGCTCGACGCCCTGCGCAACGACCTCGACGTGACCGGCTGCAAGCGCGTTTGCGACCGCGGCACCTGCGGCGCCTGCACCGTCATGCTCGACGGCAAGCCCGTCTACTCCTGCTCCATGCTCGCCGTCGAGGCCCAGGGCAAGCAGGTGCGCACCGCCGAGTCGCTGGTCAACGGCGACAAGCTCGACGCCGTGCCGCAGGCGTTCGTCCGCTACGACGCCCAGCAGTGCGGCTTCTGCACGCCCGGCTTTGTCGTCGCCCTCCGCGCCGTCCTCGACGCCAACCCCAAGGCCACGCCCGCCGAGGTGGAGCGCGGCCTGGCCGGCAACATCTGTCGCTGTGGCACTTACGAACAAATGCGCGACGCCATCTACGCGCTGTGCAACCAGAAGAGAGGGGGGTGAACCATGCCGTGGCCTCAGAAAAGCCGACTGATCGGCACCAAGGTCCAGCGCCTGGACGGCCCCGACAAGGCCACCGGACGGGCGAAGTACAGCTATGACATCAACCGCCCCGGGATGCTGCACGCCCGCATCCTGCGCTGCCCGCACGCCCATGCCCGCGTCAAGAACATCAACACCGCCGCCGCCGAGAAGGTGGCCGGCTTCCGCGCCTTCCACATCATCGCCGCGGCCGGCACCGAGCTGCGCTACGCCGGTGACGAGGTGATCGCCGTCTGCGCCGACACCGAGGAGCACGCCGAGGACGCCCTCCGCGCCGTCCGCGTCGATTACGAAACGCTCCCCTTCTTCGTCAAGGAGGAGGACGTGTTGCAGGGGCAGAACATCCCCAACACGGTCGGCGGCACCGGCAACCTCACCCCGGGCGGCTCGTTCGAGACGCAGAACTTCGCCCAGGAGGGCTTCCGCAACGCCGCCGCCACGGCCGAGGGCACCTACAGCGTCGCGACCATCTGTCACCAGTGCCTGGAGCCGCACGGCCTGGTCGCCGAGTGGGACGACAAGCTCGAAAACCTGACCGTGTGGGCCTCGACGCAGGCCGTCACCCTGACGGCCATCATGCTCGGCGCCCATTTCAAGATCCCGGCCACGCGCGTCAAGTGCATCACGCACTTCATGGGCGGCGGCTTCGGCAGCAAGTTCGGGCCGGACGTGCAGGGCGTGGTGGCCGCCGAGTTGGCCCGCAAGGCGCGCGCCCCGGTCAAGCTGCTGCTCGACCGCGCCGAGGAGGTGACGGTCGGCGGCGTGCGGCCGTCGGCGGCCGGTACGGTGCGCATCGCCGGGCGCAAGAACGGCACCATCCAGGCCTACGAGATCGATTGCTACGGCAGCCCCGGCGTCGGCACCGGGGCGACGGTCAACTTCACCGGCCTGCCCTACGTCTACACGGGGGTGTCCTTCGTCAAGCGCCGCCACCGCGTCGTGCGGCTCAACACGCAGCGTGCCCGGGCGATGCGGGCGCCGGGCCACCCGCAGAGCAGCTTCCTCACCGACCAGGCGGTCGATGACCTGGCGGCCCGGCTGAACATGGACCCGCTGCGGCTGCGGCTGCAGAACCTACCGCCCAACGACCCGACCGCCGTGCAGAACGCGCCGCTGTCGTTCCCGGCGCTGCGCCACACGATCTACACGCGCGAGATCCAGCTCGCCCGTGAGGTGTCGCAGTGGGACAAGAAGTGGCATGCGCCGGGCGGCGGCGAGAAGGGGCCGATCAAGCGCGGCATCGGCATGGCGATCCACACCTGGGGCGGCGGCGCCGGCCGGCCCAACGACGTCCGCGTCAGCATCCACAGCGACGGCTCGGTGCTGGTGCAGTCCTCAACGCAGGACCTGGGCACCTCCGAGCGGACCGTGCTGGCCATCGTCGTCGCGGAGGTGCTCGGCCTGGAGCCGCGCGACATCACGGTGCGCGTCGGCGAGAGCCAGTACGGCGCCTCGAGCCCGTCGGGCGGCAGCACGACCTGCCCCGGCACGGCGCCGGTGGCGTTCAACGCGGCCAACGCCGCCCGCACGCGCTTCTTCGAGCGGGTCGCGCCGCGTCTGATGAATTCGCAGGCGGGCGACCTGATTATCGAGCCGGGCCGCATCGTCAACCGCCAGACGAACCAGAACTGGCCGTGGCGGCAGGCCTGCGCCCGCCTGGGCATGGACACCATCGAGGTGACCGACCGCTCGCTCGGGACGGGCCTGGAGAACAACGGCGTCGGCGGCGTGCAGGTCGCCGAGGTGCGCGTCGATACCGAGACGGGCGTGGTGTCGTGTACGCACGTCGTCGCGGTGCAGGACTGCGGCACGATCATCAGCAAGCAGGGGTGCGAGTCGCAGGTGGCCGGCGGTGTCATCATGGGCGTCAACTACGCCCTGTTTGAAGAGCGGATCATGGACCGCCACACCGGCCGGCAGGTCAACCCCGACATGGAGTTCTACAAGCTGGGCGGCATCCAGGACATGCCGAACGTCACCGTCCGCATGGTGGACATGCCGGAGCGGGGCGTGATCGGCATTGGCGAGCCGCCGACGATCTCGACCATCACCGCGGTCGGCAACGCGATCTTCAACGCCATCGGCGTGCGCGTCGGTCACGCACCGTACACTCCGGAGCGCGTCCTCGCCGCCCTCGCCACCCCCAGAAAGGGAAGGAACGGTTCATGAAAAACTTCA